>CAVGEZ010000117.1:0-2115 GCA_963628445.1 uncultured Eubacteriales bacterium | reverse complement strand
AATTACTTGGTATTGAAAAAGAAAGAGGATCAATTGAAGTAGGAAAATATGCTGATTTCTTACATATTGATAAAGATATTACTTCTATGGAAATTAGTACAATCCATACTGCTAATATTTCTAACGTTTATTTTGAAGGTAATTTAACATATACAAAGAAATAAAAAACCAAATAAGAGGGCTTAAAAAGTCCTCTTTTTAATGTATTTTTACTATTAATAATCTACTATTTATCCACTAAAAAAGACCTGATAGTTATAATATCAAGCCTTTTTTATTTAATTTATGATTTTTATGCTTTGTATGTTGTTAAACCATCTTTAATAGTTTCTGAAATTGTAACATTATGGATTTCATGTGGATCAATTTCAAATAAATCTTGATTAAAGATAGTAAGGTCAGCGTATTTACCAACTTCAATAGAACCAAGTACATCTTCTCTATGCATTTGGTATGCGTTATTAATTGTGTATCCTTTAATAACATCAGCAACACTAATACATTCTGAAGCATCATGGACAAATCCATTCTTATCACCTACATGTGCTCTTGTAACAAGAGTTTCCATGTTTGGCATAACTGGGAAAGTTGTAGGATCTGTTGGGAAATCTGAACCAAATCCAACTTTTGTACCACTATTCATAATAGATTTAACAGCGTATGCTTTACCTTCTGTAAGTTTTTCAACGAGTTCTTCATCTTCTTTACTCATAGAAGCAATCCAACATCCTGTTGTATTTGAGAATACATCGTTTTTTCCAAAAAGTTCAAAATCTTTAGGATAAACATATGAAGAATGTGAACAAACAATACGAATATCTTTATATCCTTTTGCACGAACAATTCCTGCAGCTTCTAAAACGTTATGAATTGCATCTGTACCAATTGCGTGGACATTAACATCAATTCCTGCTTTTGCAAATTCTTCAAACTTTTTAGCAAGTACTTCAACACTCATAATTGGAGCAATTACATTACCATTTGGATATGGATTTGGGATTGCTGAAGAGAATGTTTCAACTGTTCCATCATTGAAAAGTTTACCAAATGTACAGAAGAAACGGTCATTATTATATCTTCTTGAATAATCAACTGCGTCATTAAATGCCATTTCATAAAGTCCTGCAACACCAGCAAAACCACAGAAATTAATACGAACTGGGTATTCATCTCTATCAACTTTTGCACATAAATCATCATTTAAAACATATTTCATAAAGCTAATAGCACCACAATCAACAAGGGATGTAATACCATTCATTGCACAATGTTTTTCAAATGCTTCCATTGATTTTTCTCTTGCTTTATCATCAAAATACTTAACTGCACCCATAATTTTATCCATAGAAGCAATTTCTTTACAATATCCAGTTGGTTCTCCATTTTCGTCACGAACATAAACAACTCCACCTGCTGGATCAATATCTGGAGTATCACGAGTAATATGTGCTACTTCAAGAGCTTTTGAGTTACACCAAACAGTATGCATACTTGCAGAAAGATATGACATAGGTTTATCTGGACAAATCTTATCAAGATCTTCTTTTCTTGGACCTTCTCCACCAAATGCAGCATCAAACCATCCCATACCAGTATATGCACTCTTTTCAGGATGTGCTTCTACATCTTTTCTAATTGCAACATACATTTCTTCAGGTGTCATTCCATCAAGTCTTAATAATCCATCAAACATTGTTGCAGCAAATACATGTAAGTGTCCATCAATAATACCTGGAGTTACAAGTTTGCCATTTAAATCTTCAATTTCAGGATTTTTTGATTCAGCAAATTTTAATGCACCATCACTAGTACCAACATAAGCAATCTTATTTCCTTCAAGTACAACTGCTTCTGCCCAAGGTTGTTTGTCATTTGAAGTAAAGATTTTACCATTTTTTAAAACTCTAGTTTTCATTTATTTCCTCCTAATTGTTTTAAATAAAACTGATTCCACTTATTAATTACTACTTTTTTATATTCATTATTAATAATTTATAAATTTTATTTTTTGTTAATTTATTTTCTTCATCAGTTGTAAGTATTTTAACATATTTATTTTAATTTAATATACAAATTTATATAAAAAATTCATTATCAAATTTTTCCATTTTAGAT
>CAVGEZ010000116.1:0-2123 GCA_963628445.1 uncultured Eubacteriales bacterium | reverse complement strand
TGAAAGTGTCAAGATAAAATAAACCAGTTTGGTCAACTTTTTTTGAACCACTATTCAATTAGATATTCACTTACGTTTCTTAATCTATAGGATGGTCCATTAATAGTAATAATATTACTATGATGTAATAGTCTATCTAGCATTGCATCAAGTGCTGTCTTACTATTTTTAAATATATTTCCCCATTGAGAAATATTATAATTCGTCGTAATTATCGTTGGATGGTGTTCATAACGCATCTGAATTAATTGAAATAAATCAGAAGCTGCTTCTTCATCTAGAATATCATGTCCTAATTCGTCTATAATAAGTAATGAGTAAGAATAAAAATGTTTTAGTCGTCTTTCTAATGTATTTTCACTTCTTGCTCTTTTTAATTGGTTAGTTAATTCCTTACAGGTAATAAAATATGTTGATTTACTATTTCTAGTAGCTTCTAGTCCTATTGCAGTAGCTAAATGTGTTTTACCTGTACCAGGAGTACCAATAAATATAAGATTTTCATTATTCTCCATAAATCTTAATGTAGCATAATCTTTTAAGACTGCTTTACTTAACGATGGTTGAAATGAGAAATCAAAATCATCTAATGTTTTAATAAAAGGGAAGTGTGATACTTTTATACCTGCAGCATATACTTTTTCTTTTTTTACTTTAATTTGATTATCTACCATTAAATTTAATGCTTCATAGAAATCAATATCGTTATCATTAATCTTATTAATAATAGAATCTAATATCATTGAGAAGCCATCTAATGACAAATTGTTGAGTTTAATTATTAGATCGTTATATTTATCCATTTTGTTCATTTTCCTTTCCATATGAGCCTAATTTTGCTAGTGCAGTTAAATTGGCATTTACTCTTTTTTGATATTGTTCTGTAGTTTCATCTGTTAGTCTTGCTACATTATATAGCCCTTTAGAATAATGGATTCCATAAGTCATTTTTGGGTATGTAGCTAGTAGCTCTAAATTGTTGTTATAAATTTTGATCATATTGTCGATTTCAGAGATTAAAACAACTCGTTTAGCATATTGTGAAGGGACGCCGTATTTAACTCCCAAATAGGTTATTAAGGCACTCTCATTGGCTTTTAATTCTTTTAAGTTATCATAATAAGTTTTCATAATATCTATATTAGGTAACCCTTTAAATGAACGCTTTTCTATTTCCAATAATACGATTGGAGCTACTTTAGTTTCTGAATTAACTTGGTAATTACATTGATGTAATATTTCTTCTACGCCTTTATATAAATCTTGTATATTTTCGAACTTATAATCATATGCATTTAACCAATATTGATATTTGTTAGAAACTTCTACAGTTCCTTTAGTATATGGATGTCTTGCTTTGCATAATTGAAGTTCTACATCCATATCTTTCATGAATTGATTTACAGTTGGATGAATTGTCTTTTTCTTACCACTTACATTAACGATGGCAGACATATTATCTGTCAATGCTCTTCTAGGGGTTCCTCCTAAGTCTATAATTGTTTCTATAAATGATCGTTTAAAATTTAATTCTGTAAGGTGCTGAACTACTTTAAATATATGATATCTAGAGTATTTAAGAGTTGCACTCCATAAATTGAAATCGACTAGTGTACCATCTTTTAAATGCAAATGTATTCCTTCTACCCAATCGAATTGAATTAGATCTCCTGGTGCAGTTTCATATCTAAACTTTGCTATCTTTTGCTTATATTCTTTTCTTACTTGATTGAAATGTTTTATTACGTATTGCTTGAAATTGGAATATGATCCTATTTCTTCATATGTAGATATATTTAGTAAGTACATGTACACTGATTTTAAATTTGATTCTTCTTTAAGCTTGTTTTCTATAACATCATAATATTTTAATAATCCACAACTTCGAAGTTTCCTTTCTCTTTTATTTTCTAATTTGTTAATGTGTCTTGTAATGGTATGTCTTTCAACACCATATTTGGTAGCAAGTTCACTTTTGTTAATATTCTTGTGTTTCAAGATAAGTCCTCCTAGTTCTTCGTCTAAACCTTGTATTTTCATCTTTAATTTCCTCCTTAAAGAGGATAATACAATTGGTTCATTTTTTCCTGACCAAACTGGTTTATTTTATCTTGACACTTTCA
>CAVGEZ010000115.1:0-2229 GCA_963628445.1 uncultured Eubacteriales bacterium | reverse complement strand
CAGATAAAGCTTTACAAAAGCATTCACTTTTCATGAAGCAATTACATGAGATTATGTTCTAGATGAGTTGAAAAGAAACATTGCTAAAAAAATTTCCAAACAAAATTAATTTTCTTGATACATTTTTTAACTTTAAGTATGTCAATTAAAATTGTTAAAGTATCTTATGAAATAAATGATACCAGTTTAGACATCAGGGATCCTTATGATAAACCCGTTTTAAGAGCAGCATTAGAATCAAACTGTGATGTACTAATTACTGGAGATAAAGATTTTTTAGATTCAAATATCAAAAACCCAAAATGTATTAAAGCCAAGGATTTTCTAGATAATTATTAATAAAAGCATTTAAAGCAAGCAAATCAAACACAAGTTTAAAGCTCTAGGCATTCAACATAAAATGGCACTAGAAGTGCTGAGGTTGACTATAATTTACTATCAACATTCACTCTTTCATCTAGTTCTATTTTATAATGCCTTCTTTTTTTCATTTTATGAACACCTTCTTCCTCTTCGTAAAAATGATTGACGACTCCAAGAATCGCATATTAGGGATAGATGATAATAATTTTGTAATCTTCTTTCAACTTTCTTTATTTTATTAAAGATTTAAAATGAGTTCATTCAGGTACTTTGATTATTTACACTGTAAGCGTCAATTCCTTTTAGTTGACTAGAAAAACCTAGATTAATTTTTGATTTTTAATCTAGGAATTTTTTTATTATATTTTAAATAATCAGGTAAATTCTTATCAAATGGTAATAGCTTGTCTATTTCACTAGTTTTTGTATTATCAATTAATTCAAGAACATACTTAATATATTCATCTGGTTTTATACCATTAATTTTAGCTGTTTGTACAATACTCATTAGTAGTGCGGAAACTTCTGCACCATTATCTGTATTTGCAAACAAACAGTTTTTTCTTAAGATTACAAATGGTTTTATACTACGTTTGCTCATTTATCCTGAATTCAGCATAATTGAGTGAAGGATTGCTAAAAGATAGAGGAATATATAAAAATAATATTATTTAATATTAAAAGAATTAAAGGACTGAACATATGACAATAGTTAGTGTCAAAATTCAGTCCTTTCTTCTAGTACTATTTTATTTCAATCAATAGATTAAAAATTATTTTTAATAAATTCACTTGGTGTAATTGCTTCTACCTCGGAATTAATATAATCCTTAACATTGCATGTAATTATATAATCAGCACCTACATCTTTAGCACATTTGTCTTGCAAACAATCTTCAAAATCTTTAAATTCACTATTTTCAATGGCGTTCAGTATTTCTTCTTGAGAAGCACTCGCAACAGTAAAAATTTCACATATAGTCTTTAAATATTCCCTTCGGATTTTCTCATTTTTCTTTCTAAGAACATACCAAAGAATAGAAAGAGTATGGAAAGCTATATAACCAACACAGTCTGAACTAGCACATTTTTCAATAATTGCATTTGATTCATCTAGTTCATTATCATCCCTTTGTAATAAATAGTTAAGAATAACATTAGCATCAATCAATAAGACCATACTTCTCCTTCATAACTTCCTCTCTCTCTTTTTCAAAATCAGAATCAATAGGAGAAGTTTTTCTCAAATATTCAAGTTTTTTATATGCTTCCATTTTATTATTTTTTTCTTTTAGGTTTGAGTTTGGAACTTTAATTATAAACGGAATGCATCCTTCATTTATAACGGTTCTTGTATATGTTTCAAAGAAGGTCTGTTTTGTTTGACCCATAGCTTCTAATATAGAATCAAGCTCATTATAGATGTTATCATCTAATCTAATACTAATTGTTTTCATATTATCTTTCTCCTTTCTTTTACTTAATTATAACTAATTTTGAAGCATATAGCAAGCAATAGCATTCAAATTGATTAAAATATGAATTCTTATATTGAACAAGCAAAAGTAATGTCCAAAGGACAAATTACTCTACCACAAGAAATTAGAAAATTATTAGGTTTAAATGTTGGAGATAGAGTTTCTTTTATTGTTAATGGCGACCAAGTAATATTAGCTAATTCTAGTATATGCGCACTTAAATTAATTCAAAAAGAATTTGAAGGCAAAGCTAGTAATGCCGGATTATATAATGAAGACGATGTGCAAAAACTTCTAGAGGAAAATAAATGAAAGTCTTTCTAGATACAAACATTCTATTTTCTGCAATATTATTTCCAAACTCAATTCCAGATAAAGCTTTACAAAA
>CAVGEZ010000114.1:0-2459 GCA_963628445.1 uncultured Eubacteriales bacterium | reverse complement strand
AAAAGGAAGTATATATATAGGGGAAAATTACCTCTAGGGTCGACAGAATGTACATGATAAAGAGAGAAAATTCGTTCAAATTTAATGTATAATAGTAAGTGTCCGATAGAGGACACTATATTTTTATAATGTACTTCACAATTTGTGAAATATATTTACAAATTGAAATTTAAATGATATATTTGTTTTAGAATCTAATAATGAGGAGCGCATTATGGGAGTATTAACAGAGTATGGAAAAGAACTTAGGCATATAAGATTGGATTACTCTGAAATTCTTGGAACTATGGCTGATAAATTGGGAGTTTCGCCATCATATCTTTCATCGATAGAGACTGGCAGCAGAGCTATACCACCAGATTTAACAGATAAAGTAATTAATTCTTACGGTTTGGCTGAAGAAGCAGCAAATAAATTAATGAAAGCTGAAATTAATACCAGTCAATCATTAACTATTAATTTAGACGGTGCATCAGATGAACAGATTGAAGCAACAGTATTATTTGCACGCGAAATAAAAAATATGACTGTAAATCAAATAAAAGAAATATATAAGAACATGAATAGAGGACAGTAGATGGTCTGCAAAGTTGTAAGCGAAAATCAATTGGAAGTACGAATAACAAAGCCACAGTCTAGAGAAAATTTAAGGACTATATCAAAGAATATTCGTCGTAAATTGGGACTAGATTCTAATCAATTATTCGTTGATATCTTATATTGCTTAGAGATTTCTATTCCAAAAATTGATTCTACCTTTCAATTTATAATATCTGATGCTAATCAGATTAATAAACCTAATGAAGCTTTTTTCTCTCCAGAAACAAATACGATTTACATAAGGGCAGACGTTTATGAAAAGGCCAGAGATGAAGATGGACGAGCAAGATTTACTATTGCTCATGAAATAGCACATTATTTCTTATTTAAGATTTTAGGTATTCCATATTTCGAAAAATGGGAATGTATTATGTATTTCAGTGATGCAACTATTCATAGTATGGATCCTGAATGGCAAGCAGATGTTGTAGCTAATTACTTACTATGTGAATCAGATTTAATAAAAGATTTGTCGGAAGAAGATATTATTTTTCATTGTGGAGTTTCTCGTGATGCTGCATATACGGCTTGGAGTAATGCAAATGGGAAAAAATATTTCGATTATTCAGAATTATTCAATAAAATATGTAATTAAAATAAATTAGATTGAATAAGGAGGGTATTGCCTATGCTTGTATTAAACATAAAAAAAGCTTGTTTTGATTGGACCCAAAACAAGCTTTATAAATTAGCATAATTCAATTGGACCTGAATTACGCTGACGAGACACCCGATTAGAATGCTCATTACTGACTTAAATTCTAATCTACTTTGGTGTCTTCGTCAATCAGAAATGACGACTATTCTCATGCTGTCAGCATAGTGATTTTTATCACAAAGAAAGTTGCATTTATAATGAACGAGGATACTTATGAAAAAAATAAAGTATCACGGTAACCGCCCGAGTCTTTTAGACATCTGGTGGAATGCATTTATGGTTAAGGATTGTTCAGAATGGGATAATGGTATTCTGTTCTGCAAAACCTTAAGAGAAGAAATACCAGAATCACTGGTTACCTGGAAACAGGCTAAATCAATCTATAAGAACAGATATTCTAGAAATAAAAATTTTAGATGTAAAGCTTACATTTGCTTTTATATCGATGATTTTCTATTTGATGGAATTCATGGAATCTGGTTCGATTACAATAAAGCCATAGAAATTATAAAACATTTCGGCGGCATTATTACTCCGGATTTCAGTACTTATGCTGATTTCCCAGTTTCATTGAAAACCTGGAATACTTACAGAATGCGTGCCTTTGGATACTGGTGCTCTTCTTTAGGAATTAATGTTATAAACAATGTCAGATGGAGTAAGGATACACTAGACATATGTTTTAAAGGAATACCTAAGAACAGCATAGTTGCCATTGGTACAGTTGCAAGTAGATTGAAACTTCTTAGAAACAGAGGTGACTTTGAAGAATATCTGATAAAGATGATAGAAGAGCTGCAACCACATACCATTCTTGTATATGGTTCAACAAAATACAACTGTTTTAAGAGTCTTTGGACATCTGGTATAAAAATAGTTTCTTATCCTAGCAGAAGGAATACCAAAAAGGCTGATGCCGGTGAACAGCTGTGAGCGATTCAAGTAAAGACCACAGCGGTCTGTTTCCAATTAATAGGGTAGATAACAATGTTTATTATACTGGGAAAGAATATGGACTTTCTGCCAGTGGGTATTTTGGTGAAAAAGGTAAAAAAGGATCAGCAAGCTGGATTCGTCAAATTTTCACTAAAAACCCAGAGGCAGAAGCAGACCGTTTTTATGATTTATTAACTGATAGGGGAACTGAAAAACCTTTGTCAAATGGTCACGGTTTTATAACTACAATGCCGGATGGTTCTAA
>CAVGEZ010000113.1:0-2782 GCA_963628445.1 uncultured Eubacteriales bacterium | reverse complement strand
TGCATTCTTTTCTTAGGATATGCAAATAATCCTCTGTCTTTTTTCTTGGTTCATAGTTACCTCCTTAAATTAATCTTTATTCAAATATTTATTCTCAGCTTCTTTAAAATGAGCATCAACTTCCTTGATGATTTCGTCCTTATCATTCAAGAAAGAAGAAAATTCATTATAGAGACTCAGATATATTGTTTTTTGTACCGGATTTACCAGCTCATTTTCCTCCGCCATCTTATCGAGTTCTATATCATTTTCAATAGCGTAATCAAGTATAGCCAAAATATCTTCTTTAGTTGTATCCTCTATTTTCTTATATTTAAAATCAGCATTTAATTCAAAAGCTATAAAACCACATTTGTTTTCAATTTTAAGAATTTTCATATTTCGCCTTCCTTTCTTTGTAAGCTTTATCATTAGCTTCCATAGTAGTAACTAGAACATCCGAAAGATTAATTTTATCGCCATTATTATCTTTAAGTATGCTTGACGTTGAAGACCCATAATATTTTTTATGCATCACTTGCTTAGCTTCTTCGTCAACTTTTATTTGATGATATATGTAATAATCAGGATTTAACGAAACCCCTAAATTATTGTTGTGAGTAGAAACAAAAACTACAGCATCCTTTGACATAGCTTTTATTTGTGCAACAATTTCTTTATTCAAAAATGGATTGTCAAAGGATGATTCCATTTCATCAATCAAAATCATGTCATAAAAACGATAATTAGCTAATTCGCTTAGTAAAATAAATTCAGCTTTTTGGCCACCAGACAATTCAAATCCATTTGTCGTTATAACCGTATTGCTTACAGAGAAAAATATTTTATATCTAGCTTCGCTAAATGCCTGACTTATTTGCTCGTCAATTTTTGCAGCGAAATACGCATCATATGGTTCCAAATTAATAAGGTAATCCAATTTGTAACCTCTCGCATTAGCTCTTAAGTTTGTTTTGAGTTTGGTTTTATTAACCTCTCGTTTTAGTTCAACGGTCTTATTAAATTTACCAAAAAGTGGTTTTGATGAAATCAAATTATTTTGCATGTGACTAATTAGGAAATCAAATTTCTTTTTAGCGTATCTATATTTAAATAATTTTTTAAAATCAGCTTCCTTCACTCTAATTGATGCTGAACTATGTTCCAATTGCTGCCCTACATTTTCGGCAATTTTATTTGCTCTATTAATCAATGTGTTTTTTAGTGTAATTTCTTTAGCTATTGAAATAAATTTATAGTAAAGTTCTTTTGCAGCATCAATTGATAATTTTTCAAAGATTACATTTTTATATTCTGTTGAACTTAGCAAAGTATCTAAAGATTTGTATATCTCAGTAGCGGCGTCTTTTTTTAGTGATAATGAATCCATTTTAAATAACGGGCACATCGAATAGGCATCGTTTAAATTTTGTTTAGCGGATTCAAGTAAGGAAGTTAAATATTCGGTTAATTTAGTATTTAGAACTGCATTAGGCATCTCTTCAATATAATCAAAAACAGAATTTAATTCTCGCAAATAAGCGATAACGTCTACGCTGCTATTATCGGCAACAAATTCATCAAATTTTGATTCTTCACATCTTTTTACAATATCAAATTGCTTAATGTATAAAGTGTGCCCATTTCCTTGTCCATAGATGTGATCAAGTGTATAAGTTTTTCCTGATGATCTTTCGCCAAGTAAGACGTTGATTCCAATTGACGCCTTCGCTTCTCCATCCAATATTTCAAAAGATTCATCTTCGAAAGTTGAAGTTAAAGAAGTAGAATCGTTAGCCCTTAATGCGTTCTTTATTGAACCAAATTTTGGATTGTCGCATTTTAAGAATGTATACTTGGTTACGTTTAAATACTGTTTACGAAATTCTTCCTTATCAGCAACATTTTTAATTCTGATATCGCTAAACCAAACAGGTGTCAGCGTATTTTCCTTTCGCATAGAATAAAATTTTTTTGGTCCCTGAACTTCCCCAACAAAAACATCGCTTGCAATTTTATCTATTATATTTTTTGGAATTTTTGGAGTTTTGCAATAATGTGGAATGATAAGAAAATCGTTATCATTTACTAATAAATTGAATGTTTCAACTTGCATTCTATAGTGTTCATCTTTTTCTTCTTTTCTTATTTCATATTCCGCGTGTTCAAGAAGTTTCATTGTGTTCTCATTATTATCACCAATCAAAAGAATATGACCACCTTCAAGAGAAACTTCCATACCCGGAAATACAGCGCATTTTATATTTTTTAACAATTCAACAATTTTCAAAAACTGTTGTCTATCAAAAATATTATGATTCGTTATTGCGATAGCATCAAACTTGTTTTGGGATACGTACTGAATTAATCCATCTTCATTAAAATCAAAATAAGAATCGAGGTATTGATTAGGTTTTGTATGAATGTGAAAGTCAATTTTCATTAAATCACCTCCTACTCCATACTATTCATCTTTTCCATAAGGTCAGAATAGTTTGTTACTTGCTCGTATCTAACTTCACTTGTGGACATCTTATTGAATAATTTCTTTGCGCATTCTATCTTAGCGTTCTCAACCCCTCTTAATTGAAGAGTGTCTAAACTACCTTTAGTTTCCGCTAAGAAATAAATATGTTTAACCGTTCCTTCCTTGAAGGCAATTGCCCAGTCTGGGCTATAATTTCCTACAGGAGTAGGAATGTAGAAACTTCTTGGCATCTTGGCAAAAACCACTACTTCATCATTTTGATCAAGTGCTTCTGCGAATTTTCTTTCAACAGATTCAGTCTTGCTGATTCCATCG
>CAVGEZ010000112.1:0-3123 GCA_963628445.1 uncultured Eubacteriales bacterium | reverse complement strand
TTGGAAGAATTGGGTAAGGATTTGGTTTTCAGTAGTTTGAGGGAGCTGTATTATGTCTTAAAAAAGTCTAAATTCAGATATAGACTTTCATTGGAGGATGTTGTTCATCCGATGTTTTCGAGTTATTTCTCCCAGAGGTCTCTAATATTAAAGTATAATGTTTAATTTTAATAGATTTAATAGAAATATATATCTGAATTGTGTAAATTGGGAAACATATTCTAAAAGACTAAGAGATGAATTGGTTTCTATCCAAACAAGAAGTCATTTCGGAGAAAAAATATTGGAGAAGATAAATAAAGAAAAAGAAACTTGTGTATGGTCTTGGAATAAAGGCTCAGATTAAACTTTAAAATTTCTTTTGAAACCGTTAAAGTAATGTTAAATCTACATTAAAGTTTTGCAATTACGAATTATTTGTTTAACTTTGCATTATCACTTTAAAAGCAAATTATAATGAAAGCAAAAGATTTACATATTGGTGATTGGGTGCTATTTGCAGACGTTCCTTGTAAAGTCATAGGAGTAACTATAAATGGTGCAACAATTGACTTAAGCAATTTTGATAACAGCAAAGGTAAACAAGCTTGCATAGACTTATGTGACATTTCTCCAATACCACTAATAGAAGAGTTTTTAATAAAAAATGGTTATGTGATTATTAGTGAAGATGGAAGCTATCAACGATATAGGGATGATTTGATAATAAGGAAAGTAAAAGAAAGTGAATTTGCCGTATATCTACCAGTTGGGAACTTTGAAGAAGAAAAAACAGTACTGATAGATATTATACAATATGTAAATGAGTTGCAGCATTTACTTTGGATACTTGAATATAAGAATGAATTTAGCTTAACAAATAAAGTATAAAACTTATGGAAATAATATTGGCTATTATACAGTTCGTCTGTCTGGTTATATCTTGTACAGCAATGGGATTTTCTTTGGCAAGTTATTATATTATTAAAAAGAGTAATTCAAAATAATAGAATGATAGATATAGGTAATACCTTAATAAGTAAAAAGCTTATAGTAATAATTTATAGATGTTATTTGGCTTAATACTCTTAATATTACTTTATATTATATAATATAAGAATTACAGGAAAAAAAATAATGAAGCTAAAAATACTTTTAAACAAATGAAGACAGAAAATAAAAAGATTTTAGATGATGCCTTGTCAATATTGAAAGGCTTTGGAATTAAGGAGAGTGAAATTGTACTTACTGGTAGTCTTGCACTTGATGCTTATGGATTACTCCCAGAAACACATAAGGTACATGACTTTGATTGTTTTGTACTATCTAATTCCGAAAGGGCAAAGAAGTTAGATACTAAGATAACTGATTTTGTCAATGAAAGTGGTGGTAAGATAGAAAGTAGCCGAATTTACGATGAAGAGGAAGCTGATATTTTGTTCTTTAACTTGTTTGGCAAAGAAATCAATATTTGGTTTATAAGTGACAATTCCATTAAGACTGATATAACTTACAATGGTTTGAAAATAAGAAAGCCTAATGAAATTATTAAACAGAAGTTAAAGTACGATAGAACGAAGGACTATAAGGATGTACTTGATATTGTTAGGCTTCTAACGGAAAAGAAGTAAATATTGTTCATATATTGTTTTGACTGTGATGATAGATAGTTAATTATTTATTGTCACAGTTTTTATAAATTTTACATTGTTATGGAAAAGACAAAAGCTGAAATAGTTAATGAAGTTATTAAAGATATAAACGTTAATAAAAATTAGCGAAAAAAAGTTGAACGTTTGAGGTATTTTTTCAAAGTAACGTACTACTCATTAATATCACCTTTAAGGTGAGTAGCGAATCAATTAGTTGGAAGTCTATTTACCCGACAAGACGCTAAAAAGTTAAATTAAAAGTATTCCCAAACGCACTTAGCAATGGGATAGAGGGCGTAGTAGTTCGTCCAAGGGTCATACTACCCTAAAGCAGCTTTCATTGTTTTTTAATGAATTTTGTAACTATTAACCCCAACAGACTATGACGGAAACTATTGTCGCAAATAACCCAAACAAAGAGGTTGGTGCAAAAGGGGAAATAATTGATAACAAAAGGCATAAAAGAATGAGACATACAGTAACTTTAACTGAAGCTGATTTACATAGAATAATTGAAAAGTGCATTAATGAAGCACTTGATGAGGTTTCACTTGGTGGTGAATCTCTACATGGTAATAATCCTGCTGATTGGATGACAATGAGTAGTGTAAGAAGTCATAAGGCTTGTTTTTCAAAAGATGGAAATATATCTAAGCATAGGCAACATTCTGAAAAAGATATGCGGAATATGTGCGATATTGCTGATAATATGAAAGGAAAAGGAACGTTTAATACAGAAATTATGGGCGGTTCAATGGAAAAAGCAAGAAGAATTGACCATAATCTAAATAAGAATCCGATAAAGAAATTTGTTTCTAATAAATTAAGTCAATTCAAAAACAAAAACGAATCAATTAATCACACTACAATAAATGAGGATTTCAGTCATTGGAAATCTCAAAAACTTGCTGAGTTAATAAAGCAACATGGTTATCCTAAATATAGTGATAAGGCTACTAACTATTTACTAACACAACTTACAGATGATGATGTTAGTGACAATGTAGTTAAAAAATTCTCTACTGACAGATATATTGAATTGGGTGACGGTAGTTGCGTTGATTTGAGTAATTCGACTAAAAATGAAGTGGCTAATGATTATTTCTGCGGATGGTCAGGGAGTTATGACGCAAAATACATTCCAAAGATGAGACCCAATAACGGTTTTGCAATGGCAAGAGCAAACAATGATGTACCTGTTGACTATTATTCAAGGAAACAATATAAACCAATGACAACAAGAGGTGAAGATGCTAATAGCTTAAGGCATAATCCATATTTTAGAAACGATAAAGATAAAACATTTAATAAAGACTCTGGGTGGAATAGGAAAGAAGCTGACAGAGTAATTGGTAATTTGAGAAGAGGTAACGATATGCATGGTAAGCCAAATAGGAAAATAAAATAGAAATATTTGCAAAAATTACCATATTCTATGAACTTTTTGATAGTTGCTTACTAATAATTAGTAAGCAACTATTTTATATTACAA
>CAVGEZ010000111.1:0-3235 GCA_963628445.1 uncultured Eubacteriales bacterium | reverse complement strand
CTTCTATGCACAATAGGTCATATCTTATATTTAACAAGTGTTGGGGTGATGCCAATGAGCCTTATGATGCATCCTCATTGTTCGATGTTAATAGATATTTCACTGGATTAGAATTTGGTAAAGAGTATACTTTAAAAGAATTAGGATTGGAAGATTAATATGACACAAGAAAAAACATTAGAATATTTAAAAGCTGAACTTGAATGGACTATGAGACAAAAACCTTATAGAGAATGTTGTTCAGATGATGAAGAATATAATACTGAGTGTATTGCTTGGGATGTAGAATGTTTATTGTTAAATAAATTAATTGATAACATCAAGCACTATGATGATGAAGAAGATACAAAGAGATTTGTAGATAATTTTATAAAATTTGTGAAAGAATAATATATGAAGTTTGGAATAGAAAGAGTAAGTAGTGGCTTCCCTTGCGAAGAGGCAGAAGAACACGAATATGTTAACGTAGATGGCGAAGATGATTTCTTTTATACAATAGAGATAAATACTCTAGAAGATTTGATTAAGCTGTATGAAAAGTATGGTAAATTAATAATCAGTGATGTCTATTTAGATCATTATATTAATGCCGGTTGTAAACAAAAAATAATAATTTATGATGGCTGGGTAGAATAAAAATTGTATAATTAAAATAAGAAGGAGAAATTATGAATAATAAACCCGTTGTACACTGTGGTACCAGCACATTAACTATTCTTGGAATAGTATTTGTAGTGTTAAAACTATGTAAAGTAATTAGTTGGAGTTGGTGGTTAGTTTGTCTCCCTTTTATTATTGAGGGTGGACTAATTTTAATAGTGCTACTAACAGCAATTATTCTCTACTGGGTAGGTAATAGATAATGAAAGAAGATACACTAATAATTGAAGGGTCAGTTTTAGCTGAACAACAACCATATAAATCACCATATAAGTCTTATAAAGGAAAAACATATATAGGTCAACAAACCTATTATGAGATTTACAAAGATTTAGGTAATGATTTAAAAGCGTTCGTAAGCGCAACTCCATTTGAATGGATTGCTAAAGATGTTTGTGAAAGATATGGATTTAAATATGAAGCACATTACATAGCAGTGGAGGAATAATTAATGAAACTAGCATTTTATGATGGCATAATTAACGACCAAACTAAATATTTTGACGAACTATTGAATACCGTTGAAAAATACTTTGATGATTTAGGATGTGAAAATTATTACCATAGAATTATAGATGCAGGATTTGGAATAAGTAGAGTTTTAAGAGCATTTGAAGAATGTGTCAATGACTTTGAAAACTCTATTATCTTAACCAATTCTACTGACTTATTAAATCTTATTAAGCCAACAGATAACATCTATCTGGTTTTAGTGGACGATTATAATAACTTTACAGTTAAACCTCTTCAAGACTGCTGTGATAAAGAAATAAGAGATTGCCACGATATAAGAAAACTATATTTAAGCGGTGCATTTGGTGAGGTCTATCAAATTAAAGACAGTATGCGAGACAATGGCTAGATATAGCTGACTATTATACTCTAAAGAATTAAGTTTGGAAGAATTAAGAGTAATTCAGTACAACATCTAGAATATACAACGAGGTGGTATTAAATGAAGACTTTAATCAAATTTAAAGAATTTGTAGATAAAATTAATTTAGAAGATAGTCGTAATTATAAATTAAAAGTTCTAGAAGAATACAAAGACGATGAAGATATAAAGTATTATTTAAATTATATCTACAACCATAATATAAAAACTGGAATATCAAATAAGAACTATAAATACGTTTTATCTTTATGTTCAGTATCAAGTGGAACTTCTTCTACTTTTAAGGATATACTAGAGTATCTAAAGGTTCATAATACTGGGTCAATGAAAGACTTACAATTGGTTGCTGATTTTCACCATAGTAATATAGATTACTTTTTGAAAGATAATAATATTTCACTTAATTCTCTACACGAGCCTGTTGAGATACGACTGGAAGATTTGTTTAAGGGAATTCTCACAAAAAATTTAAGTTTAGGCATTGGCATTTCAAGTATCAACAAAGTTATTCCTAATTTAATTCCTCACCACAATATGTGTGAGATTGATGGAAATAAAGCCCTAAAAATGCATAAAACAGAAGATACTATACTGTATAATAATATGGTGTATATAGATGGTGACTTAGGTTTTGTTCTTGAAAACGGGAAAGTAACTCATTGTTATAATACTATCAGTGAAGTATCTCAATACGAAGATAGCAATGGTAGATTAGTAATGCAAATAAAGTATCTTCGTGATGAAGTAGAATATGATTATGATTATTATGAAAATGTTATAGAAGATTGGGTTACAAATACTTACGATGATGTGTTTCAAGTCAATTTATTTGACAAGATTAAAGTCGTTAATAGAGAGGTAATAAAATATGAATTCAACCTATAAGGCACTATTAACAAAAGAAAAATGCTGTTTGAGAACCATAATGGATGAAGACCCGTATACAGTGCTAGGCTTTAGTGTTTATCCAGATTGGAATGGGAAAAAAGTTCTAAAACTGATAGATACTAGTGGTATTTTCTTTATAAATAACATTGAACTTGGACTTTTTAAAGACTTTAAAGAGAGTAAATATTATACCTTAGGAGAATTAGGGATAAAGAAGTCCGCTTTATTGAGGTGGTAAGATATGAATTCAGATTTATTAACAAAAGAAGAAAAAGAATACTTAAACATAGTTATTAAGTTTTATCCATTTGAGATATCAAAAGTGAGTCTTGATTATGATGATGAATACGCAAACGAAAAATTCATAAAACTACATAATAATTTTGGTTTTGATGAAGCTATCTATGTAAAATCAGGTTCTTTTATAGGATTAGAACTGGAGAAAGAATATTCTTTAGAGGAGTTGAGAATTAATTATGAATAAAACATTTAAAATGGATAATATTACGATTGAAGTAGATGACGAAGGTTATTTAGTAGGTAGCTCTAATTCAAATCTTATTGATAGATTGAGAGTAGAATTTTATAAACTTCGTCTTGAAGATGATAGAACTGACTTATATTATCAGACACAGGATTTAAAAGAGTATTTTAGATTCTCTGACGTAGGCGATGGAATTAAGGTTGATGTTTTTGATGCAGATAAATTGAGTAATGCAGAAAAAGGAATTTTTATATTCACTATGTATCCCATTGATACTTTAATATTAGAATTAGAAAAGGAAGAAGAGG
>CAVGEZ010000110.1:0-3578 GCA_963628445.1 uncultured Eubacteriales bacterium | reverse complement strand
ATTTAGACTTTTATTTAACAGACTGTAACATCGCTATTGAATGTCAAGGGAAACAACACTTTGAAGAAGTAAATTTTGGTAGTGGAAAGACTTTTCTAAAAGAAACAGAAGAAAGAGACTTGATTAAAAACAAGTTATGCAAAGAGCATCACATCAAGGTAATTTACTATGCAAATTACGATTATGTTTTCCCTTACAAAGTTTGTACAAATAGAGAAGAATTATTAAACTCTATAAGTTTAACAAATAATAACAGCCAATAGTATTAAACTTAGAATAAGTTTTATTACCTTTGCGGTGTAAATGAAAAATAATTAGTATGGTAACAGCAAGAAATATTGGGAAGACAGATGATTATGTGTATGACATTTCATTGGATGGAACTGTTTGCAGTTCAATGATGAAAATGTTATCTAACACAGATGGTTTTAATTTCAAGAAGCCTTATAAATTTAGATATACAGAAGACAATCCTTATATCGGCAAAGGACTTGGTAGAAACGTTAAAAAAGGAAAAGAATATACAGAAGTTGATGCCGATGTAGCAGAATTTGAGGATACTTTTATTAATGAGGCATACAATGGTGGCATATTAAAGAACGGATTGGGTATTGACGAGTATTGTGATGCTTGTATACAGTTCGCTCGCAAGAATTATGCCGACCTTATGCCAGACGGAAGTAGAAAATTGGTTGGAAACACTGTAAAGTCAAAGAAGATGCCAATTTACATTGAAAAATTCCTTAATGTGGCAATTGATATGCTTCTACATGGAAAAGGCGAGGATTTTCTTAATTTTTACTATGATTATATTGAGAAAATCTACAATATGCAAATTCCGCTTAAAGATATTGCTACGGTTGGAAAAATAAAGACTTCTATTGATACATACAAGCAAAGTTGTAATCAGCTTACGGCAGGTGGAACAAAGAAAGCAAGACAAGCTTGGTATGAGCTTGCTATAAGGGATAACCTATCTGTCAATATGGGAGATACAATTTATTATATTAATACTGGTGATAAAAAGAATGTATCTGATGTTCAGAGAGTAACCAAGTATTACTACATAGACAATAAAGGCAATAAGATTGACTATGCAACTAATGAAGATGGTACACCAAAGGTTGATAGAAAAGGAAATATAACTCCACTTGGAAAATCACTTGAAAGTGAATATAACAAGTTAAAGAAGAATAAAGACCCAAAAGTATTCGTTGGTGAAAAAGCCTTGAATAAAGCCGACTACATTCGTAATACTTATCCTAATATTAAGGAAGAAGACGTAGTTATTTTCAATTGTGTTAGGTTGGAAAATGAAATTGTTGAGGATGAGGAAGACCATTTTTGTTCTGATGATTTGGAATATAACAAGGAGAAGTACATAGATATGTTTAATAAGAGAATTAAACCTCTTCTTGTTTGTTTCAATAAGGATATTAGGTACAGAGTAAATGAGAAGGGTAAAGTTGAGAATAATATTCTTATAACTAATCCTAGGGATAGAAAGGAATTTACGAAAGCTGAAAGCAAGCTTGTTTCTGGACAGCCTTATGAAGTTACTGACCAAGATACTTATGAGCAACTTATGACTATTGAGGATAAGGAGATTGCATTTTGGTTGTCAATTGGCAAAGAACCGCCTTATACTAAAGAATGTGGTATGGATTGGGAAAAGATTAAGCAAGATTACCTTGATAGACAGAATGAACTAACAAAAGATGGTATTAAGGAAGAAAAACTTCTCTATGATGATATAATCAGAAAGGTTACACAGGAAGACGTAAATAAATTGCTTGATGATGGCACATTACCAGATAGGCTGATTACATTCATAGATGAGAATATTAATAATGGTAACTTTATATCTAAGAAATATAAAGTAAAAATTGGCAATATATTTGATATTATTGACAAGGATTTCAGTAAAAATGAAATTGATGACACAATAGGTCAAGAATAAATGAATTTTCTGTTTTTCATATATAAGTTTTTTCAATTTAGTAAAGGTAGTACATATTATTGTGTACTACCTTTTTTATAAGAGATGAATTTAGTGTAATCTTTATTGAAATAACCCTTTTCTGAAATATTTGGCATCTTAGAAAACAGTTCTTTTCTTAACTTGAATGAACTATAGTGTTTAAATATTCCCAAATAAGAATTAATGCTATTAATGATATTTGGCTTGTTACCAATTAAACTAAGTTTTGTTTTTATTCGTCTAAGGCTTGCATTAGATATGTAAGTTCTGTATGGCTTTATATAAGCACCTAAAAATTCAACACCGTATTTCACATTTGTAATGGTAGTCTTTCCACAATTGATATCCAAGTGTAATTCTTCCTTTAAGAATTTCTGTATTAGAGGTATTATTTTATGTAGGAAATCCTTGTTTTTAGATACAATATAAAAGTCATCAACATATCTGCCATAATGTTTACAGTGTAATTCTCTCTTTACATATTGGTCTAACTTATTCATAAAAATGTTAGAAAATAATTGGCTTGTAAGATTACCAATTGGTAGTCCAAAGTCCTCTTCCATTTCAAATAGGCTTTTAGAGGCAGGTAAACCAACCCATTCACATTTTTGACTCTTAAAAATACAGTTCTTAGTAGGGTCATAAAGTATAATCTCATTTGTAAGGTATTTTATAAAATCAAAATCCAATATATCGTCCCAAGTATCACTATTTCCTTTTTCTACTTTATGATATCTTTCTTTATCAAGAGTTTCATTAACAATCTTAATAAGAAGCTTTCTGTCGATGTGCATAAAATAACCTTTTATATCCATTTTCAACACATAACAGTCTTCTTTATAATTGTTACTTTCAGAAAGAATATGTTTCTTTAATCTTTGTATTCCAAAGTGTGTACCTTTTCCTTTTATACAAGAGTAACAATCATAAATCAAAGTATTTTCAAACAACTTATGTGTCATGTTAAAATACAAATGATGGATGATTCTATCTCTAAAATTCGCAGCGAATACTTCCCTCTTTTTGGGGTAATTCACTATAAAGCAAATAGAACTTTGAGGCTTGTACTTTCTTTCAAGTAACAAGTCTCTCAGTTCTGTAATGTTTTCTTCTAATTTGTTTTTAAATATTTTTACATAAGTTCTATTTTTCTTATGTAAAGAAGCTTTTTTAAAAGCGTTAAACAAATTTAACTTTAATATATTTTTATTTACTTGCATAATAAATGTCTGTAAAATCTTAGAAGCCGCAACAACACCCCTGACAGATTTACCGTTGCAACGATTGTTGTTGTTGAGGCCAACATTGCCACTATTGAAGTTCAAGTTCCAAGCATTATTAGTATTGTCTTCATTCAAAGAACTGCTCCATAAGTTACCGTTAGAACCAACATTGTTCATCGAACCATTGTTACCGTTACCAGCAGCAGTAACAAAGAAATAGTGATTGTCATCTGTAAAGATAAATATAAGAATTCATATAAGAAAGCTAATACTTATCTGTAAGTGTTTTTCTGAACCAAACTATAAATAAATGTATGACACAGACAGACAATCTTTGTAATTACAAACCATTATTAAGTCTAATTACTTAGAAG
>CAVGEZ010000109.1:0-3644 GCA_963628445.1 uncultured Eubacteriales bacterium | reverse complement strand
TAAATTATTTTACAAGCTTGTCTGTGAATTTAAATATCACAAGATAGCCAACATACAATGTCACCAATGATGACATTGTAGAAAATGCCAATGTTGTTATCATCTATGTCAAAGAACAAATGTATTAAAATTTAACACAACAATAAATAGTAAGGTGAAATACTAAAGTGTTGTTTTCTACCATAAACAGCTTCTATTTTTGACCTAAATCAATTGATTTTCAATTACTTTTGATATAAATCAAATTGAAATTGTAGCTTCAGTGGGACTCGAACCCACATGGTCAGTAATGACCAACAGAGCTTAAATCTGTCATGTATACCCAATTTCATCATGAAGCCAAATTTTGAGCCTCCTGTCGGAATCGAACCAACAACCTACGCATTACAAGTGCGTTGCTCTGCCAATTGAGCTAAGGAGGCAAATTGCAGAGATTAGTATTGTGAGCGTATAACGAAAAAGTACATAAATTTTTAGAAGTAACTCACAATCCACTACTGCTTAGTTTTATTAACTTAATAAGTTGTACCGCCAACGGAGTACGATTCCGTATTTCCACCTTGAAAGGGTGATGTCCTAACCAATTAGACGATGGCGACTTATTTATTTTTTTCTACAAAAAGTTTCCGTTTGACTATGACAATTTGGACATAAAACTTGTAAATTTTCTATTCTATAGTCACACTTATTACACTTTATATATAAGCATAGTGCTTTAAAAAAGCAAATCGTTGTCCTAGACGGGTTTGAACCGCCGCTAGCAGAATCAAAATCTGCTGTGCTACCATTACACCATAGGACAGAATGTAGGGAGATTTATGAGAGGTATTTATGGCTTTCCCTTGCAATAACACAAGATGGCTAACATTTGGCATTTGTTATGCTCTTTACATAGTCTACTCAACCTCAACTTATGGCTCATTACTGAATTGGCTGCTCTACCACCAACTACTCTCTAAATAAGAGAGATAGCCAATACCTTTCACTGTACAACCGTCAAACTTTCTTACGTTTCATTCACTCCAATTACTTAACTAGTATTTAAAAGGAATTACTCTACAGTATTACTTGGTAATCTATCCCTACTATTAAAACTGAGGATGAAGGAATTTTCTATACAAACCAACATAATGAAGCCTCGGCCGCAAGTTCTTAGTCTATGGAGTGCTGCCGTAATTATAAGCAGTAATCTTAAATATATAATTCCTTCATTCGCATAGTATGAATTATAGCGGTTACAGTAGGACTTGAACCTACAACATCAAGATTAACAGTCTTGCGCTCTAACCACTTGAGCTATATAACCTTGCTATTTATAATAGTGTCTGTTTTCCAATATGTCAAAGAACAATTGTCATTCAAATAAAGCAACTCAGATTGTCACTTGTTTTGTCTGACGATGCAAAGGTATAACCTTTATTTTGTTTATCCAAATTTTTATTGTTAATTTTTGTTTAACTTTTTGATTTTTTTATTTTATACTATTGTAAAATTTAATAAAATCATCTATCTTCTTTTTCATTTCTTTTTTCCTTTTTCATTTGTAACAGAATTCCATTTAACTCTGTATATTTGTACATCCATTGAGAATCGAACTCAAATCCTCGGTTTAGAAGACCGATACTCTATCCATTGAGCTATGGATGCTTGTTTTATTACCGAAACTCTCTTGTTTCTTGTTTACAGTTGCAAAGGTAGTACTTTTTTCTGTTCCCCTCCAAACTTTTATTCTAAATTTTTGTTAATAATCAACATTTTCTTTATTTCTTCTGCTAATATAACATATATCATAGTCTTTTCCATAGCCTTCACTATAGCTTTCTACTCTATCAACGCTCCATTCTTTAGTGTAATCCAACTTTGGAAAGAACGTATCAGCATCATCTACCTTTGTTTTTGCCCTTGTAAGTATAACTTCAACTGCAATATCTTTCTCCAATGCTTCTTTGTAGAGTTGTCCACCACCTATTATATATAGGTCTCTTTCATTTGAAATGTCTCTTGCATATTGCAGTGCTTCTTCTAACGACTTTTTGTATATGACATTAGTGTTATCCTCACTATTTACACCTCTTGTCAACACAATATTAATTCTATTTGGCAATGGCTTTCCAATGCTTTCATACGTTTTTCTTCCCATTAGAACTATGTTCCCACTTGTTAGTTTCTTGAAATTCTTCAAATCTTCTTTATAATGGAATAATAGTTTCCCATTTCTTCCAATTGCGTCATTCTCAGTTACTGCTACTATTACTTTTACTTTCATTGTATATTGTTTACCTTACATTATTGCTAAATTAAAAAACTGTGATAAACTTGTCAGTCTTACCACAGTCAGGAATATATGTTGAGTTTAAATGGATAAAGAAATTAATAATGTGTCACAAAGACACTTCCTTTCTGTGTGTAAGTTTTCTTCTTGTTGGCTGTTGTTCTTCTCTAAACATAGCAACTTGTTCATTACCATTATTATTTGGTAACAAACCATTTGTTCTATATGTTGTATTAGTGAATTTTGCCATTATCTTTCCTTTAATCCTCTATAAATATGACGTTACTTTAGAAAAGTTCAGAAAACATATAAAAATAATTCAAATATTTTTCTAAATCCTTTGTTGTAAAGGCGTAATAGCCTCCATTTTTAGACTTTCCAACAACATTTAGATATTCAAAGAACAAATCGTCTTTCATTGCGGTTTCAATTTGAATTTTCAATTCCTTACTTTCCTCATCAGTCTGTTCCATATCATTCTTAATAACATAGAACCCACTATAGACCGCAACATTCTTTTGCGCTTCACAAACTCTAATGTCATTCTTTGTCCTAACAATATTATTGACTGAAACCTTATATTTACTTACATCATTCAATGCTTGTGTTCTACCGTACAAAAACCAGTCTTCTTTTGTTGTATCAATCTCTAAGTCTTTCGCTTTCTTCTCCAAGATGTCTCTTGTCAATAGACTTATCTCTTCATACTTTAAAGGTTTTCCATTTTTGCCATATGGATAAATAATAAATTTACTTTTACCAGTAGAAGCCTTTACACAATCAATAATAGAATTGTTATAAAGTAATACATAGTATTGCATTTGTTCATCCAACTCTCCGTATTCCATTATAAAGAGTTTGTCTTTTAAGGTTGCTAAACCATTCTTTACTGAGAAAAGTTTATCTTTACTGTCATAATTAATGATATCCTTTACTTTTGAAAGTTTCTCATTGAAATAGAGTTGTTCATTAAAATAGGCTTGTTCAATATTATTGAACTTATATAATTTTTTGAACGTATAGTCTTTCAAATCTCCATTATAATAATAAACTGACTGTTTATCGTCATTGCCAAGAATTGTAATATTGGTGAATGTTGTCGCATTTGGGAATACCTTATCAGTTTTGAAATCAATTACTTTTTTAATCTTTTCGGACTTGACTAAGTATTTCCTCAATTCATTTGCTGCTTTACTTATTAACCAAGAATTAGGGGTAATATAACCAAGTTTGCCATTCTCTTCTTTCATCATTTTAATACCAATTTCAAAGAAAGCAATGAATAAATCAGTCATACTATCTTTGCAAAAGAGGAAGTCTTTCTTCAATATGTTATATGTTTCCTTATCAAGATGATGTACCTTACAATAAG
>CAVGEZ010000108.1:0-3710 GCA_963628445.1 uncultured Eubacteriales bacterium | reverse complement strand
TAAAAAAAGGTGTTAACACTAACACCAATAAAAAAAAGGTGTTAACACTAACACCAATAAAAAAAGGTGTTAACACTAACACCAATAAAAAAAGGTGTTAACACTAACACCAATAAAAAAAAGGTGTTAACACTAACACCCCAAATTAACTACTGTTTTAGCACGGCTATTAAGCGCAGGGATCAAAGCAAAAATAAAAAGCTAGATTGCTCTAGCTTAGTATTCTAAGATATAATCTTTTGATATTAATTGATAATGACTTAATAGTGTATCTTTTAATTCTTCATAGTTGTGTAAGAATAAACCCCATAAGTAATGGTCTCCTACACAAACTAGATTTTTACTTCCACTAAACTTGAAATACTCTTTAATAGTATTATTAGTGATTTTAATGTAGTTTAAGCACTTGTGTCCATTATCCATTGTATCTTCCGAAACATATAAGTATTTAGTCATATTTTATAATCCTCCTTGACTACTTATAGTATATACCTATGTATAACTATTGTCAAGTATTATTTTAAATTTTTTTTAAAAAGTTTTTTAATTGCTTTTAAAGTGATATTATCACTCCCACATTATAAGCGAGGTGTTAAGGATAACACCTTTGATTTACAGTATTTAGCACGGTGGAAAAAGAGGTGTTAACAATAACACCTCCTCTTCTGCAAGATTACCTGCTGGATACAGAAACAGTTCTGCCTGCATGATATGTGGATATTTTGGCACGGATAACAGGAAGCCTCCTAGTTACCTTCTGGTATCCTAGTTGCCTCACAATATCCTAATTTCCTTGCAATATCCTAATTTCCTTGCAATATCCTATTTTCCTTGTCGCTTCATATCTTCTCTAATTAATTGCTTAATATATGTAGCTTTAGCTCTGCTGCTTAACCATTCGATTAAATCAGATTCTGTTCTTGGGTTTAATTGGATGAATAGCTTTGGGGCTTTCTTATTGTACTCCTTAATATAATTTAACTTGTTTTTATAAGCTACTGTATCTTTGTTTAATTTTGCCATTGGTTATGCCTCCTTTTTCTTTAATTATATAAAATTATATAGTAAATGTCAATGGGTTTGTTATAATATTTATTATAATTTTTCTTTTCTTCGATTTACCATTGATTTTATCCCACAATGTGGTATAATTTAATTGGATATAGATTTATAATACATACGCTCATTTCTATATCTTACTCCCATTTATACAAAAGGATCCCCTGGCTGTTCTTTCAGCTGGGGTTTCTTTTTTGCACGGTGAATCAAGTTAAAATGTTAGAGGTGGATTTTGCCCACCTCTTTTTTAGTCTTCATACTTTGGAGCGACTTTTAATTTTTCAATATCACTCTTTAGCCATTCCTTAACGTCAGCAATGTCGCTTGAGGTTTCTCTTATACTTCTTTCAAACTTGCTTTCGTCAATGGTGATTAATTCCATTTTAGCGTCAATGATTTCATTCATTAGCCCATTGATATACTTTAAAATTGATTTTGTAGTTCTAACATACTCGTCTCTATACCATACACCTTTAGGGTAATAACCACCTGCACTTTCTAATAGATCTACATACTCAGTAAAGTCAATGGTTTGCATTTCTTTATAAAGTTCTAAAACTTGTTCTTCTAATTTTTTAATAGTTAATGTTTCTTTCATTTTATTTTGTCCTCCTTAACTGTCTATAGTATATACCTATCGATATAATATGTCAAGTGTTATTTTAAACTTTTTTAAAAAACTTTTTTTAATTGGTTTCGAGGTGTTATCCTTAACTCCGTTGATTCATAGTATTTAGCACGGTTAATAGGTGCAAACAATAATTCAATAGATAAAATAAAAAAATCCGGATTTCTCCGGACTTCTTTACTTTACTAATTCGTCAACTCTTACATTACCATTTTTAGTAATATGATATACGATTGTAAGATACATATCTTTGCTATCAATGTAGTTGATTTTTCCATTATATTTTTCTAATAATTTAGCAGTTTGGCAAATTGCTTTACAATCTTTTTTTGAAGGTGTAGCACTAAATTGTTGTTTAGTTTCTTCGTCATATAAAAAGTAATAATAACCATTATAACTATCAATTTTTCCAATTTTTAACACTCTAAATTTTTTTTGTAAATATTTAATCATATTTTATATTCCTCCTTAACTGTCTATAGTATATACCTATCGATATAATATGTCAAGCATTATTTTAAACTTTTTTTAAAAAGTTTTTTTAATTGCTTTCAAGGCGTTATCCTTAACTCCGTTGATTCATAGTATTTAGCACGGTTAATAGGTGCAAACAATAATTCAATAGATAAAATAAAAAAATCCGGATTTCTCCGGACTTCTTTACTTTACTAATTCGTCAACTCTTACATTACCATTTTTAGTAATATGATATACGATTGTAAGATACATATCTTTGCTATCAATGTAGTTGATTTTTCCATTATATTTTTCTAATAATTTAGCAGTTTGGCAAATTGCTTTACAATCTTTTTTTGAAGGTGTAGCACTAAATTGTTGTTTAGTTTCTTCGTCATATAAAAAGTAATAATAACCATTATAACTATCAATTTTTCCAATTTTTAACACTCTAAATTTTTTTTGTAAATATTTAATCATATTTTATATTCCTCCTTAACTGTCTATAGTATATACCTATCGATATAATATGTCAAGCATTATTTTAAACTTTTTTTAAAAAGTTTTTTAACTCAAGATTTCCACTGTATAGCCTACTGTTTTTTTGTATTTTTGCACGGCAAGAGCATGCCAACTTCTGCATCCTGAATTCTGCATCAGTTCATCACATCAGAAGTAGCATCAGATGATTGATGCATGCGCACCCAGATTCAGCTGGCTCATCTGGTGTTTGGCACGGTGAGAACATGCCTGAATCTGTATCAGTTCATTACAATACTCATCACTCATCAGCTCATCACATCGGGTGTTTGCGCATGTGCCAACTGTTTCATAATCTGCTATTAGCACGGTCAGCATGAGGGAACAAAAAAAGAAGTGGATTGCTCCACCTCATATTTGTTAGTCGATATATTCAGCGATAAACTCTTTCATTGCTTGAGTATCGTTGTTTATTTCTTGTTGTAAGTTGTTAATGTCTACCATTGTTTCTTCTAGGCTTCTTTCAATTTGATTTAGATTTAGCTCGTCTAGTAAAAGTTTAGCGTCGATAATTTTATTCATTAGTCCATTGATATATTTTAACAATTGCTTTATGATTTTAGAATACTCGTCTCTTCCACTTACTCCTTGTGGGTGGCAACCTGCTTGCTCCATTAAACTAGCATATTCAGTTAGATCAATGGCTTGCAATTTCTTATAAACTTCAACAACTTGTTCTTCTAATTTTTTAATGGTTAATACTTCTTTCATTTTTATCTATCCTCCTTAACCATATATAGTATAGCATAGTATATAACACATTGCAAGAGGTTTTTTAAACTTTTTTATTTTTTTGAAAAAAACCGGACTTCCACACTATTTTTAGCACGGTCGACTAGTCTGCATCATCAAGCTATTCAAGGAACATATCTGTTAGCTCACTTATATACTTCTATATGCTATTACTGTTCAGGGGCCAGAAATTTCCACATATTTTCAGGCTCTGCTGATAATTAGCACGGCCAAGAATATGATATACAATGGTATAAGATACGGATTTTGGTTATTTTTAATAATATTATTATTA
>CAVGEZ010000107.1:0-4167 GCA_963628445.1 uncultured Eubacteriales bacterium | reverse complement strand
GTTGTAAATATATTCGCTCATAAATTCTCCTTTTAATTGCTACCACGATTTTTAATAACTTTACTTGCGTTATTGTGGGTTGTATCGCCTGTTAAGGTGTATGTTTCACTTGTTGAATTAGTAATGTAAACTGTTCTAGTTTCATCAGAAGTAGTCCAAGTAGATTCATCATAAACACTATAAATTGCTTGGCTGCTATAATCGTTTAACATCGAACTTGATTTTAAAATTGCTGATTTTGTTCCTTCGGTAAATGTATCGTCCCAAGTAACATTTGCACTAAAATACCAATCATAAGTTGCATCTACTATGTAATATAAATTTAATGTTTTATTGCTTGTCATAGTAAAGTCGCTAGATGGATATGAATAACTAAATTTGTAATCACTAATAGTTTTCTTGTAATCATCAATTTTAATTGTGTCACCATTATAAATTTTCTCGGTTGTAGTTGAAGATTTTAACCCACCTTTATAATAGTTAATAGTTAATGTGTATTGTGTTTTGCTAACAGTAATCCAACTAACATTACTATCTTCCCAAGTAGAACTATGAGCCGATGCTACAAATGCACCATAAATAGTTAATTCAGTATCTTCACCCCATACTAATTCTTCAATTAACTCACCTTTTTCATCAATAACATCGGTAACTTTCTTGTAAACTGAACTATCGATATCACTAGGACTTGTAGGAATATCATCAGGATTAATAAGATACATCATACCTACTTTTTCATTATTAGTATTAGTAATTTTAATATAAACACTTTCAGCATCTTGTGAACTTTCTGATAATGTAGGCTTTGCTAATTGCCCACCTACTAAATAGTTAATTGTAATTGTTGTATCACTAGTTAATGTAAATGAACTTGTTGGAGAAATACTACTAAATTTATACCCACTAATATCTTTAATGTATGAATTTGGATCTATTGTCTTTCCATCTGTAATACTATAAATTAAACTTTGGTCTAAACCAACACCAACCCATTTAACTGTTAATTCCCAAGTATGAGTATAGATTTTACTAGATGATGCACTTGTTTGGCCATCTAAAGTAGTAAAATAGCCACTTTCAGTGAATTTTTCTTCACTTCCCCAAGTATGAGTATAATCTCTATAACTATTTGCACTAATTCCTTTGCCATTATATTCACACCAAAAATCATTAGTATTGTTAACTCTATATTTAATATAAGTTCTTGTTTTTTCTACTAATTCATAAGATGGAGCATAGATAGTTTTATAATAATAGGCTATTGCAGTATCAGAGTCCATATAACCACTAGCATTAGTTAATTGAGCAGTAACTTTTCTTTTATTTGAACTATCAAATAAACCTGTATATTTATAAGTTTCTCCTGCACCTAATGTTCCTATTGTTTGATTGTCTACAATAAGTGTTGCGCTTACATCATTAGGATTATAAACATTAGTTACAAAACTAGATGAATTGCTTGATACATAAGTAAATGTTGGCTCTTTTAATGTTGAACTCTTATATAATCTCTTATAAGCAACTGAACTAGGATCATAAGTTGTGCTATGTGAAGTAGAAATAAATACACCATAGATATCTATATATTCTTCTCCACTTATTGTATCAATAGTATCAGTTTTATAATTACTACCTGTGCTACTTTCTCCAATGCTTGCTAATGTATATTTATTAGTTGCATTAATGATTTCATCAGCAGTAGTTGGAATATCACTAGGATTAATAACATAGATAAATGAAACTACATCATTGTTATTATTAGTAACTTTCATTGTAATTGAACTACTTGTTTCATCGTATTTAGTGATAACTGGCTCTGATAATTCACCACCAACAACATAATTAATTGTAATTGTTTCATCTTGCAACATTGTAAATCTAGTTGTAGGAGAAATACTTGAATACTTATAACCACTATAATCCTTAATATAATCGTTAGGATTAATAATAGTTCCACTTAATACTTCTTTAGTAGTTGTTTCGCTTAAACCAACACCAACCCATTTAATAGTTAATGTGTAGTAAACTGGCCCTGCATTAGACCACTCTTCACTAATTGTATCACTCTTATAACTTTCAATGCTTGTATTTGCGTAAACAACGCCTTTATCAGTTGAAGTTGTAGAAAGACCAAGTAAATATTCTTCACTTGTTTTTCCTGCTTCTAAACTTGAAACTACTTTACTTGAATAAGGGAAAGTTCCTGTTGCATACCAATTAACATCAGTTGCAATTTTGTTGTTATTAGTAAATGATACATAAATGTTATAACCACTACTACTTGCGTTATACTCACTTCTAATATTAATTGTAGGGCTAACAAGTCGATAAGTTCCATATAATGTTTCAGGGCCATAAATTTCAACTTCACTATTACCTTCACCTATTGCTGAATGAGTATAAGCGAAAATTTTAAATACATCATCGCTTCCTTCATCAGCTTGAATTTGGAAAGCCTTACCATCATAAAGTGAATAATCGATTGGATCATTTCCGTTTTTAATGACTTTATAATAAATTACTGCATCTCTTTGGTCGGCATTATTTGTAATTAAAATAGTTTCGGTGTAATCGTTAATAATTGTATATGAAATTGTAGGTGCTTTGATAATATCATGTAATATTAGATGCGATGCGCTAGTTGTAGGAGAAGTTTTACCATCAACTTCCGAATATGCTTCTACATAAATTGTCTTATTGTAGATTGAATAGTTCCTATAATTAATTGTATAAGTGTACGCTGTATCGCTATCCCAAGCACCCCACTCATCATCTCCTACTTTGTATCTAACATATATTTTATCGTAAGGCTCACAAAGTTGTTTGATAATAATTTTGTATTGGTTATCAGTAACTTTTTCAAAACTAATATCAGGAGCAGTAATACCACCTGAAGTCCAAGAAGAAGAACCATAAAAACTTGCTAATTCTTCATATTCACATCTAGCATAGACTTTACCACCACTACCAGTTCCATAAGTTCCAAGACTAATAGTAGCACCTTCACCTAGTTTATATTCTTTTCCATTTTCTAAATATCTACCTTCATATGCTAATGTTCCTTCACTATACCAATAAATCTTAACTGGTTTAATGGAATTCTTGGTATTAGTAATTTTTGCTTTTAATTCATATTGACCACTGCTTGCGATATATTCGCTTGTTAATTGAATATTTGGCTCTTGTAAATCAATGTAGCAATAACCATATAAAGTGAATTTATCATTATCGTATTTTGATTTATCAGCATAAAAAGTATATTCGCTTAAATCATATAATTTACTATCTGTAAGGAAATTCCAACAAAGAACAGGAGATGTGTAATCCATATTGCTTTTGAATTCACCTTCTTGCACTAATTCATATTTCTCTGTTGCGTCTTTACCATAAACACTTAAATACAATTTATATTCATAATTGATAGGTGGCATAAATTTATAATCTTCTTTAATACCACTGATTAATGAAGAATCATCTTTCTTTATTAAATATGCTTTAATATGTAATCTAGTTTGCTTGTATAATTCACTATCTATATATGAATTATAGGCTGCAACTTCTCCTACATTTGTGTAATTAAATGGCTCATCTTCACTATTTTGCCAAACTTTAACATAACAATAACACTCAAAAGCATTATTATTTTTAATTACATAACTATAATTTGTAATATTTGAACTATCGATTTCAGTATTGTATGTAATAGTAGGAGCATCGATACTTTCAAATTCACCTTCTCTTAATGCAATTTGTTTTCTTAATGTATCTAAAACATCATACAAAGAATAATAATAAACATCAGCAACTAATGAAATATTAACTACAAATAAGTCATTTTCACTATATTTTGTAGTATCACTTAATAAAGTAACCTTAATATTTTTGATAGTGTAAACACCGTTAGAAAGTTTTAAAAGATAATAAATATCACCATTATTATATTCAGCACTTTGTTGATATTGGAATACATCATCTTTGTATAAATCAAAATAGATTCTTAATTTAGGGCAAGTATCTTGCATTGTTTCTTCATAAATATTTGCTGATACACTTTCTTTTTTGCACCAATAAGTTTCGAATTTAAAATGAGCGCCTTTAACTTTGTGTCTTGCTGATATTTCCATTGAATAAGAATATTCTTTATTTCCATACATTGCTAAATTTCTC
>CAVGEZ010000106.1:0-5055 GCA_963628445.1 uncultured Eubacteriales bacterium | reverse complement strand
GTCAATTAAAATTTAATACACATGATCCATAATATAATTCTTCGTATGAAACTTTCGAGAAAAAACACCCTCACATTGTCAATTAAAATTTAATACACATGATCCATACAAAAAAACACCCTCACATTGTCAATTAAAATTTAATACACATGATCCATACAAAATACCCCTCACATTGTCAATTAAAATTAATCAAAAAAAGAGAAAAAAAAGAATCATATTATTTTTAGTCGAAGACCCTGTAAAGAGAAAAAAAATAAATCTGTTTTTCTTGAACGAGTGCGGCAGGTTTTGACAGAATTTAATAAATTTCAGAAAAACTAAATTTGGGGGGTCAAATCGCGGCCACTTTTGGTTATCATGGCCACTTCCCATTTTGTAAAAACCCTATACATTTCAAAATAAACCATATCATTTTTACACATCAAGAATTACAAAAGAGACTAAAAATAATCGTGGCCACTATATTTCCACAATCGCGTCCACTTTTTCAACAATCGCGGCCACCAAAAATAATTCTCTAAATCGTGGCCACTTTGAATTCCAATAGAAAACAACAAGAAACAATATAAAATAAATCGTGGCCACTTTATATTCCTTCATTATCCCAATCGCGGCCACTTTTGACAGTTCCTCAAGAAATCTCGTCCACTTGATCTCTAAATCGTGGCCACTTTGAATTCCAATAGAAAACAACAAGAAACAATATAAAATAAATCGTGGCCACTTTATATTCCTTCATTATCCCAATCGCGGCCACTTTTGACAGTTCCTCAAGAAATCAACATCTAACACATAAAAATAGAATCCCAATAGAAAACAATAAGAAACAATATAAAATAAATCGTGGCCACTTTATATTTATTCATTGACACTATATAATCCAAAATATCAATACAAAACAAGGAAACACAAGGGAAACCATAAACAGAATATAAAAAGACTAATAAATATAATCAAATATCATATGATATATAAAAATTCATCAGGTATAACCCTTACTATCAAATACAATATGATTACTAAACATGACATGTAAAAATCATTCATTGACCATCGATGACTTCTCAAATATCAAAAATGTGAAAAATTCGAAAAAGACAAATGGAGATCAACGTGGGGAAACCTTATTTTTCAGCTGTAGATGACATTAAGAGGAGAAAAAATAAATGTGTTTTTCTTGAACGAGTGCGGCAGGTTTTGACAGAATTTAATAAATTTCAGAAAAACTAAATTTGGGGGGTCAAATCGCGGCCACTTTTGGTTATCATGGCCACTTCCCATTTTGTAAAAACCCTATACATTTCAAAATAAACCATATCATTTTTACACATCAAGAATTACAAAAGAGACTAAAAATAATCGTGGCCACTATATTTCCACAATCGCGTCCACTTTTTCAACAATCGCGGCCACTTTTCAAACCAATACTATTAACCCTCAAACAATATAAAATATAAACATCAAAAGTAAAAATAATTCATTCCCCAAAAAAACAATAAATAAACAAAACATAAAAGAGAACCCCAAATCGTGGCCACTTCGAATTCCAATAGAAACCAACAAGAAACAATATAATTTATCCCATGAGTATTTTATTTTTATTGATTTTCCAAATCGTGGCCACTTTATCAAAACCAGAGGGAAACCACCAACAATTTCATGGGACATCCAAGTGTAAAAATAAACAGGAATAATCAAGAAATTCCCCATGGTATATTTCCATGTGTTTCATTATTTATGGTTTATTCACCTATTATTGATATAAAGGAATTTCCCGTCTGGATGTTCACATAAAAAAATACAGATCCTCACTATTATCAGTTTCTCAGATACAACAACAAACACACAATATATTACTTACTCCTTATGTCCCTTTCTAACTGATAAAAGTTGAAATATTTCAGAATTCAAAAAAACTTCAAAAAATAAAATCATTCCTGATTTCCCTTCATTTCTTCATATGTATTTAATATATATGCTAAATCCTTTAAAGAAACCATTGATGATCTATTCTTCATTTTTTCTTTTATTCTCTTGAGTAATTCCTTATTATTGAATTTCTTTATTTCTTGATTTATAGGTTTCTCTATTTTTCCCCAATATTTAACAATTCGTGGTTTCCCATTTGGTTTAGTGTATGTGTAAATCTTATATGGCTTGATATCTGATTCCTGAAAATCTTCCATTGTATTTCAACAGAATAAAAAACTAAAAAAAATATTTTTTGTAATTTCAAAAAAAACAAGAATAACATTTATTATTTTTTTCAACTATAAATACAGATAAAAATGAATTCTGATCTCACATTATCAGAAATTGTAAAAGAATACCACGACACACATTCTATAGATTTCAAAAGATTCTTTGAGGATCAAAACTATTCACAGGATATTGCAGAAGCAGTAGGAATTCCAAGACAAGGAGCAAAATATAAATTATTTGTATGTGCTGTAAGAATACTCAGAGACAATCTAAATTCCAAAGAAGAGACTTCTAAAGAAGAACCCGAAACAGATTCATTTGAAGATCTCATCTCACACAAAGTTTCATTTTCTCTCCAGATTAATGATACTAAGCATCCTTCATGGACAAAAGAAATAAATCATGAAGAAGTGAATAATTTCAAATTCTCGAAATATCCATTTATAGAAATCATACGTAACCCTTCACGTATAAGACCATATTTCGATTTCGACAGTATCTCCACATTAGAAGAATACAATAAACTTCTCGAATGGTTGAATAATTTGAAGAATACATTAGGAGATTATTCAATTGGAGGATACACGGGAGATGAAGAAATTTCAAAAATAACACATCTAAAGTATATACCAAACGCTCACCATAAAGTATCCTTACATGTTGTGTTTTATCAATCTTCAGTATCTTCTCCTTATTTTGTTGATGTGATGGGATATCGAAAGGGAAAATTCTTAAGAGATAACATTATATCTTTTGTGGATCCCAATGTGTATAAATTAAATACGAGACAGTTATTCAGACATCCACTATCAGATAAAGTATTCTCCCCTAATAATCCTTTAAACAAGAAAACATCAGGATCAATAATAACAGAAACTAAACCTTCAGATTCAATAATAACAATATCAGGAAAGGAACATAATATCTCCAATCAACAGTTAGATGTATTGTTCCCCCTTATTGTACGTGAAGATGTTTCAAAAGACAAACCATCAAAAGACAAACCATCAAAAGACAAACCATCAAAAGACAAAACAGACTCTCAATTATCAATAGATAATATTGAATATGATGATTCCCTCATACGAATGACAAATGACGAACTTCTTGATTTCCTTAACAGTCTCGATATAGATATTCACTTTAACGGTTTACTTGAACAGTTAGGACCTTTATGGCATTCCCCATTTGATAAAGTGGATTTGCTTGAAGTGGTTTCAGAATGGTATTCACAAGAAGAACATGATAACCCTTCAAATGTAGAACACATTATCAATACGTACTATTCCCCAGAATATACTAACAAATGGTTTTACTCTCTATTGAAATATTCGAGAAGTAATGAATGGAAATCCAAAGCAGAATTACATATAGACTTCAACGTTAATATAAACAATTCAAAAATAACATTAGAAGAAGTCATATTTAACCAATACACAAGAAACACTTTAGGTTTATTATTAACAGATTTAAGAGGTTGTATAGGAACTGTTGACGGGAAATGGTTTATTAAATCCAAGAAGGAATCTCAATATTATCTTCAAATGGTTTCTGAAGAATCTCTTAAATCAAAAACCAAAACCACTAAACCATTAAAGGGAAACAATAAAATTAATCTGTATCAATTAATAATGAAATTCTCTAATGTGTTTAGATATTATGGATATGAGAAAAAGAAAGAATCTCGAGAAGGATACATTAACACTTTTCAGGGTTATGCTTTTGAAGAGATTATTACTGATGATTATTCCTTTATCCAACCCTTCCTAAATCATATCAAGAATGTCAATTGTAATGGAAATGAAGAATTCTTTCAAGCTGTAATAAAGACAATATCTCAAATAATCCAAAATATAACGTATAAAGTGGGAGCTTGTATCATTAATACTGGAGAACAAGGATGTGGAAAAACCATAACATTCTCCACTATGGCTTCTTTATTGGGCATTCATGCTTCCCCAAACGAAAACGAAATGGATAGATTATTTGGAAGATTTAATAGTAGACTAGAAGATATTTCATTATTCGTTATTAATGAAGTTGGAGAAGCTGGTGAAAGATTTCCATACGCGGAGAAAATGAAAGCAGCCATAACAGAATCCGATATAACAATAGAAAGGAAAGGATTAGATTCATATCAAACAAAACAATATGCAAACTTCATCATAACTACTAATTCGTATTGTCCCATTAGAGAACAAAGAGGAAGTAGAAGATATCTATATCTTGAATCTAATAATGAATATGTAGGGAATAAAGAATATTTTCAATCTTTAACTTCCAATATGTTTAATTCTGATGGTTCCAGAAACAAGAAATTTATGGGAATTCTTTTACATTATCTGTTAACAAGAGATACAAAAGATTTCAGATTAGAGGAAGTAGTAGTTTCCCAAAATAAGAATACAAAAACAGAATACAATCCAAACCTTGAAAGACAATATGGAGGATTGAATAGTATAGAAACATTTGTAGTTGATCATTATCAGGAATTTATAGAGGGAGTTACTTTAGATTGGATAGAGTGTTATATGAATGGGATTAAATCGAGAAAAGCATTAGGACAAGCTCTATTAACAATATGTAACATCACAAGAAAACAAATAGAAGGAGAACGTAAAAGATTATATGTATTGAAACCAAAAGAACAAATACAGAGTCTTTGGAATATTATTGAATATAGATCACATCAAGGATTCAATTAATTTTCCCTTTTTATTTTTCCTTTTATCGAATCCATTAAAGGTTTTCCATCTAGAAATGAAATATCAAATCCCTTCTGAAGAAAATAGAGCTCCCTTGAAATTCATATTCTCTTATGATTCTAAATATCTCGATTGGGACATCTTC
>CAVGEZ010000105.1:0-6242 GCA_963628445.1 uncultured Eubacteriales bacterium | reverse complement strand
TCTTGCCCTGATTGTGCTACTTTAATAACACCATTAGTAATTGTAATACTTTCTCCATCGACTTTTACACCACCTAATGTTGTGGTTGTTGCTGTTGGAAGAGAATAAGTATAATCATTTGCAGTTAATGATGTATATGTTCCACTAGCAGTTGTTGATGTGACACTAATAACACAACTATAATTTGTAAGTTTTCCTGATACATTAGCACAGAAACTACCTTTTAATGTATAAGTCGTATCGCTTGTTTTAGTAAAGTTTAAATCAATACTTGCTAGTGATGTATCACTTGGAATAAATACAATTCTTTGCTTATTATTAATAGCACTTAATAATTCACTAATTGTTAAACTTGTAAATGAAATAACGCCACTTGTTGCAACTGATCCATTAAGAATAAATGCACTTCTTTGATAAGTTGAAGCAATATTATTGCCATTTTCATCTTGAATTGCTTTTGTTGCTTTATTAACTGCATTATCGCCTAAAGTATTAATAATAGCACTTGATGTGTTATCAAGTTTATTTGCTAATTCAGTTTTAGTTGCATAAGTTGATGTAATTACATTTCCACTTCCATCGGCTGTTGCTCTATTAACTGCAGTAGTTCCTAATTTATTTTTAATAGATTCAGCAGTAAATGCACTAGTTAACATATAACTACTTAATGAACTTGCTGTTGCATAATATGTTGAAATATCATTTCCGTTTGCATCAGCAGTTGCACGATTTACAGGGGTTGTTCCTAAATAGTTTTTAATATTAGTTGCTGTTAAATCTTCAATTAATGCAAATGTGCCACTCTTTCCTGGATAAATTAAAGTATTTCCACGCTCAAGTATTTTGCCTAATTGTAAACTTATAACTCTATTTGATGCATCAGTTGTTGCAGTTGAAGTTGTGTTTTTCCAAAAATTGAAGATACCACCATATTCGTAAAAATCTATGTGATCGTGATTATTATAACCAAAATCAACTGCGTGATAATAAGTTGAAGCATCCCCTTGACCTCTAAATTTTTGAGATTGGAAGTAATTACCTGTTGCAGTTCCTGTTTGAATAATTGGAGCAACTAATGTTCCTGTCATTGTATCGCCTGATTTGGATACTTTTTGACTAAAGAAATCTTCAAAAGCATCTTGAGTTAAATAAGTATTTGCAATGTTATTACCGAATTGGTCAGCAATCGCTTTATTAACTGCATTATCGCCTAAAGTGTCGGCAATGTTTGTTCCTGTGAATTTACTAGCATCTAATTTTGCACTTAATTTTTCATCAAGAATAGTGCTTGTATAGTAGTTATCAAATAATGCTTTAACTGCTTTAATTTGAGTATCTACATATTCAATTTTTGCATAATCGCTTAAATCGATTTGAGTTTCCCCAAATTCTTCCCAAGCACCATCTACATAAACGAATTCTTTATATTTATTTTTAGTTTCAGTAGTTGTTAATGGGACTAAATAAATTGTAGAACTTTCGCCAACTGTTGGTAGTTCGGCAACTTTAACAATATTTAAGACAGGAGTTGGATTTGCTTTAGCATATAAAATTCCATCTTTGATATAAACATTTGCTAAATTTGTGACATCAGTTGTTGGAATAGCGAATGCAATACCTGCTTTAGTATCGCTCATATAATCGGTAAATTTAACATAACCGACATCATCATTTAATTGTGATAACTTTGTAGGTAGTGATGTTTTATCAGCTTTTAATTCTAAAGCACTATCTACTTCAGTTTTTAAGTAATAATAAGTAAGATTATTAACTGAATTAGTAATAAACCCACTATCATTAATAAATTGGCTTAAATTAGTCTTTAATTCACTAGTTTTAGCATAAGCACTTAATAATTCATTTAAAACTGTTGTTTTTGTGTAATAAGTTAAATTATCGACTGCTTTTGTAATGTATCCACTATCGTTAGTAAATGCTGATACTTTAGTAGGTAAAGCCGTTTTATCTAATTTTGAACTTAAATAAGAATCTACTTCACTCTTTAAATAGTAATTTTCTAAAGTTTTAACATCAATTTTAATGTAATTAGCACCATTTTTTAATTGGCTATTATCGGTAGGAATATCTGTTAATTTAGCATATAAAGTTAAAGCATTATTAATTGCTGTGGTAGACATGTAATTTGTTAAATTACTAACATCTTTATTAATATAAGCACTATCATTTGAAAGTTGAGATACTTTAGTAGGAATTTTACTTTCTACTGATTTAATATTTGTTGCGTTAGTTTCAATACTTTTCTTGTTTTCGTTAATTGCACCGACTACTGTTTTATCGGTTGTGTTTAATGAAACATCAGTTTTACTTTGTTTTTCACTAATTGCACTTTCTAAACTTGCATCTTTATTTTTCAATTCATTAATAGCACCAACGACTGATTTACTTGTTGTTTCAAGTGATGTATCAGTTTTTGCTTGTTTTGTGCTTTCTAAATCTTCGATATTATCTAATAATTCATTAATAGCACCTGAAATGTGTTTTGATGTTGTTCCAAGTGTTGAATCAGTTTCATCTTGTTTAGATGTTTTTAAACTATCAATGTTTGATTTATTCTCATTAATACCCCCTACAATAGTTTTTGCAGTAGTATTGAGTGAATTATCAGTCTTGTCTTGTTTTGCTGCTATATTGCCTTTATTTTCGTTAATAGCACCTACAATAGTTTTATGTGTAGTTTCAAGTGTTGTATCTTCAATAGTTTGATACTCGCTTAAATCACTTTCATTTTCTAAAATTTCATAATAACCGAATTCGCCTGTGCTTGTTGATAACTTATTACTGATCCAATAATCAGGACTTTTTGCTGCTCTAATATTTAATGAATCACCTAATGCATAACCCGTTCCATCATCATTTTTTAAAGCAGTTTTCATATCGTTATAAGTATCGAATACGTGAACTTTTGATTTACCACTTGCAAGAGCATAAGCACTATCAGCCTTATTTTGAGCATTTAAAATTGCTAAATCTTGTGAACTATGTTTTGTGGTTGCATCTGCTTTAGTTTCATAAGTAGATAAAGCACTATCTTTATCTAAATAAGTTGTTTTAGCATCTTCTTTATTTAAGTATGTTTCTTTTGCTTTTTCGCTAGATAAATACTTACTTTCGGCATCTTCCTTACTTAAATATGTGCCTTTTGCACTTTCAATAGTTAAGTAATCTTCTAATTTCTTTAAAGATACATATAATGCGTCGCTTTGTTCTTTAGAATAAACTTCGCTTTTTGTGTAATAAAGTTCATTAAAACTAACTGTTCCAACAATAGTAGATAAGTCTTTTAAGGTTAAAGTAGTAGTTAAAACACCTGTTAAAAGAGTGTTTTTAACTCCTTTTAAATCGTATTTGTCGATATAACCTTTTAAAGTTGATAACCCTAACTTACTTAAATCACTAGTTGTTAAGCCTGTGTAATTTTCAATTTCGCTCCAATTTGTAGGATTTGGAACTAAAGTTAAAGCCGTATCACTAGCCCTTAATTTAGTATAGATAGCATAATTACTAGTTCCATTACTAATTAATACGTGTTCACTTTCACTAATGTTTGAAATATCACTATTTGCTTTAGACAAAGTATCATACTTTCTAATTAAGTGTGTATCATAATGAGTGATATAAGTTGAAAGCATAGCCATAAAAGACTCGTATTGTGCTTCCGTAATTGGTGCATCATAAGTGCTATCAAGTGTTGTTGCATTAATTACAATTTCAAAAGGATATGAATATAAAATATACCCACTTGAACTATAATTTCTTGCAACTGCTTTTAAAATTCCTGGATATGATAAAACAGCACTAGACAAATAAACACGATAACCACTATAAGTCACATCATCGACTGAAAATTGAATTTGAGAGCCTGCAAGAACTGCAGTTGTTCCATTTGGTAATTCAAAAAAACAATCAGCAGTCCATTGTCCGACTTCTAATTCTTCAATAGCCATATCAATATAATTGACATTGTTTGAGCCTTGATTAACGAATTCATTAGTAAACGCTTTTTTAATTGATCCATCTTTGTTTCTAATTAAATACATCTTTTTTAATCTCCTTTCTTATATTATAAACGACTATGACTTGTAAAAATATAATAATTTAAGTAGTCGTTAATTCCTAACTCTTGATTAGCACTTAAATAAATGTTGTTATTTTCATCACAAATAGACCAAGAAACAATTTTTTTATCAAGTTGGTATATTTTATCATTTATGTAAATATGTAGGTTAAATTGTGCTTTATTTTCATAAGCATTTAATGTTTCTAAAACAATACTAATCGTTCCACTTACTTCAGTTCCCAATCCATATTTATCAAACATAGAATATTTTTCCGTATCACTTACAAATAATTTAAGTTTCATTTTAGGAATTGAGTTTCCAATTAACCCATTATATTTAATAAAGTTTTCCCCAATAAATATTTCATCATTTTGATAAGGTAAGCATAATAACTCGTAATTCATTGCGAAGGTTTCATTTTGCTTTTTGTAGTAATTTAAATTAGTAAATTCACCTACTTTTGTTGCATTAGTAGTAGAAATCATTTCGCTATTAATTTGTGGTAAATCGCTTGTTGTAACGACTTTTAATTGATTATAGAAACCAATGTTGATTAAATCGGCGAAACCATCATTAGCAGTATATAAAATGTATTTAGAATACCAAGCATTTAATGTATCATCGTGCTTGAAATTACTATTTGCATTAATAGGGCTATTAAAAGCCATTTCAAAGCATAAAGCATTACCACCGCCATATTGAATTAATGGAAGCCAAACATTGCCAAATGTGGAGTTATCTGTTCCATCATAATTTGATGTATTGCAGGTTGCAAAATCGATTTTAGTTGTATTTGTAGGATTTAATTTAAAAGTTTCATTTAGCCCACTCCAAACTAATGTTCTTACAAAATGAATATCACTTAAAACGCTAGAATCTACTTTATTTAAAGAAAAATACAAATATTCTTTGTAAACATCTTCACTCCTTAAAGTTAATGAACTATCAATTTCATTAAATCTCTTCTTTTGGTCTAATGCTATAAACTGACTTAATTTATTAAAATTCTTTGTGTATTGAATAGTTTGAAAGACAAAATCACTAAATACGCACTCATCAACTTTGGTTGCAATGTATTTATCGCCATTTTCATAATAAATTGAGCCTACTTTGATTTTATCTTCTCCTTTAGTAAACTTTTCAGTTCTTACTAATGTATCAACACCCGTTTTTAAACTCATACCTAATAAATTTAAACCCGTTTTCATAATATCACTAGCACCTTGCCCGATATCTAATCTTTCAGCACCTTGATATTTATTTTCAGTTCCTTCAATTAATAATCTTCCATTTGCTAATGTTTCATACTCAATTTGATATTTTAAATCAGTATATGGAGTTTCAAATGTTGGGGTAGTTGCAATCGATGTATTTTCCGTTTTATCTTCGGATCTAAAATATAATCCAAACATTTTTCTTAAAGAACTTTTAACGACATTAGGCAATGTATATAATTTAGCCCATAAATTTGTATAAGTTGATCCTACTTCGATTTCTTTAGAATTTTGTTCGAATACCAAACAATTTTGCTTATATAAAGAAATATCTGTATTTTCATTAGTTGATAAGTTGTTATCTAAATTAACATAAACATCTTGAGCAACAACATTAGTAGATAAATCAACTGCATTATTCATTGTAATTTTATAATAAGTTGTTTCATCTAAGTATTGAATAGTTAAAGTAATGGTTTCAACATACGCCTTTACATTTCTTAAACTATAAATAGGATTATCAACACGCATAACATAACCCGTATTACCATCTGCAATACCAATAGTTTTATTTTGAATTCCTGAATATGTTTTTTTAGAAGGGTAAGTTAAAACATTATTTAATTCAGCATTTTGGAAATCAGTAATAAAGCCATTTACAAAACGACTTTCACTCATTGCCATTTTCATATCACTTTCTTTAGAATCAACGATATTTCCATTGTTATCGTTAAAATATCTAATATCAAGTTGATTATCCTGTGTTAGAACAGGATATCCATCTAAATACATGAATATCTGTTCTAAACACTCGAATAAATTACATTGAGTAAAAGTGAGATTTGGAGCAATGGTATTTTTTAATATTTCGTAAAATTCGCCTTCAGTTGGCAAGTTGTAAATATATTCGCTCATAAATTCTCCTTTTAATTGCTACCACGATTTTTAA
>CAVGEZ010000104.1:0-6992 GCA_963628445.1 uncultured Eubacteriales bacterium | reverse complement strand
ACTGAACTTATCGGTGATGCTGCTGAGGATTACAACACAATGGGCAAACTTGAGGATAAAATTCAAGAGGTTGACAAGAAGGCTTCGGCTGCTCATACAAAAGTAAATGCAAAGGCTGACGGTCATGTAACTGTTACTGTTGAGTCTAAGACAACTGCTGATGGTGTTGCTTATTCTGAGGTTACTGTAGCTGAGAATGACATTGCTTCCGCTGATGATTTAGAGGCTGAAATTACAAGAGCAAAGGCTGCTGAGGATACAATCGAAGCAAGTGTAGGTCTTGCTGAAGATGGTTCACATAAAGCAACAACTGGTAATTATACTAGTAAGGCAACAACAATTGCAGGCGAAATTGCAGCACTTGATGCACAAGTAAAAACTAATTCTGACGCAATTGACACTCTCAACGGTGCGGATACTGTTACTGGTTCTGTTGCGAAAAGTATTAAGGATGCAGTTGAAGCACTTGATGTAACCGCTGTTGGTGGTACTGGTAAGTATATTACAACAGTTTCTCAAACTGATGGTAAGGTTGAAGCTGTTGCTGAGGACTTAACTGCTACAGCTACTGCATTTACTGCTATCGCTGCTGGCGATGATACTGTTGCAGTTGCAGCAACTAATGTACAAGGTGCAGTAGAAAGTCTTGCCAAAAGTGTAAAGATAAATGAAGTTGCTTTAACTTGGATTGAAGTTTAACATCTACAATTATGTGATAACTTCATAAGCATATAATAGAACTACCTAAAAGTAGTTCTATTTTTGTTAAATCACAATATTTATTGTAGAAGGACTATATTATTTTACATAGCATAATAACAATGGCATACATAAATTTTAGAAGAGGAACTTATAAAAATTGCCAAACAGATAATATACAAGATAGTGTTTATTTCGCATCGGATGCTAATACTATTATGATGAATGGAGACGAATATGGTAGTTACCCTAAAAACTTCTCATTTCCGCTAAAAGGAGAAGAAATTGAGAAAATTGTATTGTGCAAAGATGTATCAGTTAATTTACAACCATACTCTGTCAATACTGATATAGATTTTGTAAATGGTGAATTTCTTCAATTGGAACTTGACCTATCAACTTGTTCTCAATCTCATAACATAGAGTTAATATCAATAGGTGCTGATATAACTACTTGGTCTGCTTTTGAACATACCTTACGTTTATTTTATTCACATAATAAAGAATATACAGGAAATAATAATTTAACTATTATTAGTTACGGTTCACCAAAGGAAAGCGACACATCGTCAGAAATATTAACTGTTGGTGATAGTTTGGTTATTAAGATTAGTAAAGACGGACTTTTTATTAACGGTGTAAAAAGGACTACAATTACTGCAAATCGAATTTCTGATATATTGTCTTTGACAAACGTTAATATTGGTAGTGCAAGAACTGATGACGATAGTGCAAGGTCAGACGCAATATATTCAAAAATTTTTGTGGGTGAATTATTGGATGGTGATAAAGCCTTATTAAAATTCAAGCCAAATCAGTCTGAAATTTCTTATATTGATTTTCCAACTGCAACACAAACACAATGTGGAGTAATGTCGAAAGAAGATAAAGCAACACTTGATTCATTATCTGAAGGGAATAACGATTACGGAACTTATTAGAAAGATAAAAAGAGATGATTTTTCAATCATCTCTTTAAAATTATACAAATAACAACATCAATATAAGTGCTCCAACAATGCCTCCAAGAGTATCTGCAAGCAAATCTTTTAAGTCAAAAATTCCTTCACTTATAAAGCCGTCATAAACTTCTTTCATAAGGCCAATTATAAATGCAGCAATCAATCCACAAGCACCACCAATTAATGCTGTTGCGCCAGCGGTAGTATGGAAAATAATTGCCCCAAATACAAGGGATATTACAAGACAAACACAGAAATGGCAAATTTTATCCATATTGCCATTCAACCAAGCTAAAAATTTACTCATATTATTTTCTTTTTAAAGTTGTTTATTTAAATTGTTCTTTTTAATAAATATCTTTAATAAAAAAATAAGTTTTATTTATTTGTTCTTAATCGTCTCTTTTTCAAACCTTTTCTTTCGGATATTGAAGTTTTCCTCAATAGCTGAAAAATAAGTTTTGTCAATCTCACAGCCAATAAATTTCCGATTATTAAACAAGGCTGCTTGCATTGTTGTTCCACTACCTAAGAATGGGTCAAAAACCGTATCACCTTCATTACTCCAAGATAAAATATGGTCTTTTGCCAATTCATAAGGGAATACTGCTGGGTGTTTACCACTATTTATATTGAAGCCAACTGTATATTTCCAAATATTATTTCTAGGAGAAAAATCTTGTATGGGCTTAATATTATTTGTTGGTACTAATTCACCATTCTTATTGTAATTGGTGTTATTTCCCCAATTAGTAAAGCCTGCCCACTTATTAGCTTTATCACATATTAAGTTTCCTGTCTTTATTTTACCTTTCACAAAAACAAACATATATTCAAATATCTGAGTATATCTTTTGCCATTTCTTTTTGCAGGGAAACTTGAAGAGTTTTTCTCAAATATCATTGTATCATGTAACTTAAAGCCAAGCTCCATAAAATAAAGTGCTTGTTTGAAAGAAGTGCCAGTTTCACTACCATTAATTGTTGCGTCACCAACTACCCATACAACTACTCCACCATCGGCAGTAATATTCCATAACCCTTGCGCTACTTGTTTGAATACATCAAAATCCCAAGTTGAGGAATTATTATAAGTTCTTAAACTGTCATAAGGACAACTTGTAACAGTTAAATCTACTTTTGTACCCTCTTCATATAACTTTTGCATAACGTCAATGCAATTTTCATTATAGATGTTTGAATCTCCTATCTTTAATGTTTCCATTTCGTTAAAAATTAATTAGATACATCTTATTTCTTATTGTTGCTTCAACAAAAGTGTTTTTATCATATATAACAAAATCAGCCTTACATTTTTTTATAACCATTGCGAACTTTTTTCAAATCTCTTTATTGATTCCGTAACATATTTTTCAAATCTATTCCAAGTCTTAAAAATTTTCTCAATTAAAATCTTGTCTTCATATTTATCTTTATTATTCATTATCTCACCATAAAGAAATTTTAGTCTATAAATTCTTTTATAGGCATCAGTATCTTTTATGCATTCATCAATATTATTGTAATTCCAATCTATATGATATTGATTTTTCACAAATGAATATACACTACTTACAAAACTATCTTGTTCCGCAGGTAAGCATAAATATAATATTTCAGCAACATTATGTTTTATTTCATCAGTAGAAAAAATATCACTTGATATGTTAGCATAGCCTTCATTATTTGAGTAAGTATGCACTATTTTGTGTTGCTGTAACAAATGATTTAATTCATGATGCAAATCCTCATAAAATTTAGATAATGGGATAAAATTAAAACTAATATAATTAAGAATACAAAAAGCAAGGATTTTCTTACCAACTTTTTTATAGGTACTTCCGCTTGAAATACCTATTTCATTATTTTTAGAAAATTTCTTATAATGGCTTTCATTGATAAAATTATAATTAGTAACGCTAAAAATTACATCAATATTGTCATTAAATAATGTAATTTTAAAATCTAAATCCCTTTTACCTCCACCATCAGCAAAAGAATAAGATTCTTGTGATTGAATATGCTTTAGAATATAATCCCCAACTTTTTCCGAAGCTTTTACTACTTCATCACTTACTGTTAGAGACTCAATAATATATTCGTTGACTTCTCTTTTTATTTCTTTTTCAATCTTATAATCTACCATTTTAGTGTGTATTGTTTTTTGTTAATTAAACCATTTTACAATTGTATCACCTTTATATCCTTTCTCCCAAACATAAAAGGCATATGCCACTGCTGAGCCACCTCCGTCTCTCATTTTTTGAAAGTCACCATTCTTAGCACACATTATCCTTGAAGAGCTAACCCATATTGTCTTAGGTGGATATTTTTCAAACAGTTTCTTTCTTGATTTTCCTTCCATAAATTGAAGTTTCAGAAACATTATGCATTTATTACCTTCATGTATTATATTCATTGCTTTTTCAACAAAATTACTTGCTAATGAATAAGGTGGGTTTGTAATAATATTACCATTCCAATCAGTAACTTCATCTGAAAGAAAATCCAATACCTCAGTTGTTTCAGTTCTTTTTATTATATCAGATGTCCTTACAGTATAGCCATTTTCTTTGAATACATTTGCAAGATGATTTTCACCTGCCGAACATTCCCAAATAGGCATATTCTTATCCAATTCCTCTATCTGCAACAACAATTCTGCTGCTATTGGGTCAGTAGCATAATAATCTTCATTCTGCCTTTCTTTATCTGTATGGTTACTTGCTCCCAATGTTTTCCAAATACTATTGGAATTACCTGTCCAATCTTTCTTTACTTCGTTACTCATTTTTGTTTCTATTTAGTTAATATAAAAAATCGGTCACAAAAATAATGATTATTTGTGACAGAAGGAAATTATATAAATTAAACTTTGTTAATTCTGAAAAATTGAAGGAGTTTCCACTTCGTTCCATTCATCATCAAACCACTTTAATGGGTTATGTTGCATTATTCTCCAAATTCTTGTTGGCTTATTAGTCTGACAAGCTACAGCTTGTCCATTTTTCCAATCTTTAAGCATATACGGATATTGGGAAATTACTTCTTTATCAGTTTTAAAGTTTTCTATGTTATTATGAACATCATAACATTCTTCCAAAGGAACGACACAATAATAAGTGTAGTCACTTGTGTTGGATTGGTCTTGTCCGCTGTTTTTGCTTGCCCACATATAAATTCCCCAATCGTTATTGTTGCTATATGAACGTTTAGGCATTCCTGCTCTTAGATAACCATCTGTTATCTTTGCAGTACTGTTATGATGCATTATGATATTATCACCAATGATAAAAAGCTTACTCATAAACTCTTGATGTTTCTGTTCTCTTATCTTTTGAGTTGCATTATCAGAATCGTCAAGGTATCTTTTGAAAAGCAAAGCATATTCACTCTCCTTAAATCCATCATTAAGCTTTATTTTGTCAAACCTACTATCAAAGTCGCTATAAAAATAGTGTCCACCGTCTGAACCATTTGGGTCTTCATTTACGGAAATATTACGCTCTATAAATGAAGAGCCTGTATTTATATCAGAAGGAGTATAATTTGGATACACTAACAAGTATTTTCTCTTGTTATCCTTTCTCCAATCAGAGCCACCAAATATAATTTCACCTATATATGTCCAACCTTGTGTTTCAGCACCATCAATAGGAAGCTCCCTTATTATACCATCTTCTCCTCTTGTAGTAAATTCATCTAATCTTTTATTTAGGCTCTCAATTTGTTTTAACCAATTACTCATTATGTTTTGTACTATACTCTAATATAATTATGCTTTACTTAAAGTAAACGGTTGTACATTAATAATCGCAGATGGTGGTATGTTGTCATTTGTAAAAACGGCATCATTAGACAATGGGTCACTATATAGTTTCACATTTTGTGGTATCTTGCTAATGTCAATAGTTAGTAAATAATATTCTAATTTTTCTATTGGATTCTTTTTCCATAAAACATCATCATTATGTTTCATTTGTATTCGGCACATTATTTCAATCTGTTCTTGAGTTAGTGTATCTCCTTTGAAAGCATAAATTCGGTCAGGAAACATAAATAAAGTATTATTACTTCTTGGGACTAAACCTTTTTTAAGTATCTTGTTAATATTTACCGAATCAGTACAATGATATAGATAATGGCAGCTTTCCCTAATTTTTGTGCTAATATTATTTGAATATTTTGGCTCAAAAACTAATACGCCATATACATTCCCACCACAATAAGGTTGCATTTTTTGAGACTGAAAATACCCACAAGTTTCCATTTCATGCGTTATATCGCCTATATAATCTTTTGTTGAGTTTTTTGGTATTATGATAGTTATTAAATCAACGTTTCCATCGTTAGTTGAAATTTTGCGTATTTCAACTTGTTCATCCATTAGTCCGAATTTTCTTAAAATTACATTTCTTACTCTCTCTGAATGATATGCCATAATTAATCCTTCATTTACGAACTTAGGATAATCCCATCTATTTTTTATTAAAGCAAAATGTTCGTCAATATTAAAATGTACTCCCTCTATTCTACCATTAAATTTTGGCTTGTTTATTTCTTTGATGTATTTTTCAATGACTTCTTTAACTATTTTTCTAAGTTGTTCTTCTGTTAATATTGTTCTCCTACGTTTCATTTAATTATAACTATATGTTGTTATATATAAATATAAGGTAATTCACTTGATTATAATATAGTAATCAAGTGAATTTTATTTAGCTAAACTATCGCTTAATATTCCACATAGGAGTTTCTCCTCCACCAACAAGCACATCAATATTTGCTCCGTTCTTGTTGGCAATTGTTTCTATCCATTTCAAACTAATGAACTGATTAGGTTTCAAATCCATAGCAACCATGTATGCTTTATCAGCCTCAGCTCTCTTTTTCTCAGCATTTGCTCTTGCTGTTTCTGCAATTGCCTTTTGTTCCATTGACCTTTTTTGCTGAATATATTGAGCTGTTTTATTCATTTCTTCAAGTTGGTCTTTATTAGGTTTTGCTGCACCAGTAGTTACTGACAATATAGTAATAGGAAACTCCTTTTTCTTAGAAAGTTCTGCCACATATTTTCGCATATCAGAAATTAAAGCAGAATCAATTTTATTCAGTACTTCTCTATTAGAAATCAAGTCAAAAGGACTATAAATTGAAACATATTCTCTTGTTTTATTCCGATAGTAAACTTGGATATTGTTTTTGTACCAATTAGTGCCGTAATTCTTCAATAGAATAGGAGATTTGCCTTGTTCAATCTGAATATTGATATAGGTGTTGAAATCAAGAGGTGTGTTGTCATTTGAGAAAATATCATCAAACACTTCATCA
>CAVGEZ010000103.1:0-7507 GCA_963628445.1 uncultured Eubacteriales bacterium | reverse complement strand
ATAAGGAAGAAACAACAGCAAACGAATAAATTTTATTAGAATGTAATAACAGTTTCATTGAATCGCAAGTAGCTTACATTGTTGTAGGCTACTTTTTATTTTTATATGTATGGGGAGTCAGAAGAAGACCATTGGGTTGAAGATGGAGAAATCGAAATTTATAAATGGGCAAAAGATATTCGTAGTCAAGCAGAAGAATTTTTGATAAGAAAAGAGTAAATTTATATTTTATTAACACTGCTTGTTTGTGTTTTTAATATAAAAATTTGTATCTTTGCATTGCTTTTGAAATAGAAGCATATTTATATAAAATAATTAAAATTTAATTTTAAAGACAAATGAAAAAGATTTTGTTTTTTGTCGCTACCTTTGTAGCATTTAGTTTTGCCACTTCATGTAGCAATTCAGCAACACAGTCAAATAATGGAGCAGATTCCACTTCAATTGACTCAGTAAGTGTAGATTCAGCAAGTGTTGCTGACAGTGTATCTGTTGATTCTACAGTGTCTGTAAAGTAACTTTATGCTACTTGTGACCTTTAATTTTGCACAATACCTTTATTAGGTGTTATGCAAAATTTTTAGTTTTGATGAAATGAATAACAAGAATAAATAAATGTTATGGAAAATATAATTAATGAATTTTCACAATGGTGGAAAACGGAAATTAGTAATTGCACAAGGTATGATGTACCAACAAGAATGTTTCTCCTTGAAGAAAGAGGAGTTAATTATGAGCAGTTTAACAGCATCGTAACTCAATTATATAATTACTTAAAACAATTTGAAGATTTACCTTACTTGAAACACCCTGATGGATATTTGTATTTTACAACAAATCCTTTGCAATTAAATGATGTATTCATAAAAAGTGTTTTTTTTACAATTTACCCTTCTAATGAGGAGGATTATTTAGCAAATGGCGCAAGTTTTGTTTTTAAAGAGCTAAAGTATGATAGTAAATTAAACAAATGTACAAATTGCCACATTGAATTATACGCTAACCCATTAAAATATATTAATTTTGACGGCATTGATATTATACAATATCTTTGGCACGAAATACAACATGTTTATAGACAGTATAACATATTGAAGCAAGAAGGCATTAAAGGCAAGACAAATGTAAAGGTCAATGCTGAAAATAATTTACAGTCAGATGTGCTAAATTATTATGGTAACTATTATATTGACTTCATTAGAATGATATATTACCTTACAGATAAAGATGAAATAGATGCAAGGATGCAAGAAATAATACCATTTTTACAAAAGCACACTAATATTAATAGGAATAACTATAAAGATTATCTTTCTGAGTTTACCCCATATCAATTCATCCAATATTTGAAAGGACTAAAAACATATTTTCAAGTCAATATTTTGGCTTCTGATGACATTGAAGAAATTGGTGGTTTTATTAAATCTTTATACAAAGATAATGACTATTACTCTTTTAGCAAAATTAGTCCAAGTGAAAGTGTTAGAAAGCTATACAATAGATACCTTCAATCAATAGTCTATGCTGAAAATCAATTCTATAAAATATTATTTCATATGTTCCAAAAATTAAAAAGAGATATGAATGAATCTTCTTACAAGAAAATATGTACATTTAAAAGAATTCAATATAAACCGTTTGCTAATAAAGAAAGTAAGATGGAATTTAGAAAATTAATGGAAGGTTTTGAAAAAATGAAAGGCTTATACGAACAACAATTTGAAGAAACAATACACACAATTAATATTACAGATTAAATATAATGGAAAAGAGAATACTTTATCTTACATTGAAAAAACAATGGTTTAATTTAATTAATAGTGGATTTAAAACAGAGGAATATAGAGAAATAAAACCTTATTGGGAAAAGAGGTTTGATAATAAAACTTACGATGTCGTTGAATTTAGAAACGGATATCATAAAGATGCGCCAAAAATGAGTTTCAAAATAAATGAAATTTTTAAAGGAAACGGTAGAGTTGAATGGGGAGCAATACAAGGAGAAACTTACTATATTATAAAACTTGGCGAAAGAATTAATTAAATCACCGTTATATTTATTATTATAGTTTAATAGTTTAAAAGACAAATGAATAAAGTACTAAGTTTTAAAGAATATATGAGAAATGCAGTTAAGCGAGAATTGGCAGAACAACTTTCTCCAAGGAAAAATAAGAAACAACAAATGATTGAAACTTTAACAAAAAGAATTAAGTTAATGGCAGTTAATGAAGTTAGAAAAGCGAAAATGCTTAAAGAGGGAAAAGATTACGCAAAACTTCAAGAAGTCATTTGGTGCGATTCTGATAGATGCTCAAATGATGAAGGAATGATGGATGAACTTAATCAAATGTATGAAAATGGTGATTACCAAGGAATGATTGACTATCTTTCACAGTGGGACTATGGATATGAGAATGGTGGAGAATATTATGATGACATACAAGAATATGACAAAGTTCTTAAAGAAACTGACCTATATATATTAGTTACTGTAGACCCAAGACATTATTGGGGTGACAGACCTTTTGGTTTATATGTAAAGCTCTCACCAGAAGTTTGGTCAAACATTGAGGATAAGATGTGATAAGTTGCAAACAATTATATAAACAGTAATATAAAACTTCATTAGAATAGGTAAATCTACCATTTCTAATGAAGTTCATTTTTTTATCAATTAATTAACTTTTAGTCAAGAATTACAATTGAGGCTCTTTTCAATTCTGGTGCTGATTTGCTATGACCTTGACTTGCTATAACTTTGTTTGGGTTATTTGCAGCCGACTTAATCTTATTCATTAGCTCTTCAAACGGACAAGCGTTACCACTGTCAGCATTAATTTCATACCTAGTACCAGTTTCACCATTTTTACCAGTAACATCATAGAAATTTGAATAAGACCATCCACAATTATCAAGAATGTCAACAAAGGTGTAAAAATCAATTCCTTCAACTGAATCATTTTCTTCTTCGGTACTTTCTTTAAGTTGTTTCTTTACAATTCTTCCAAGTTCCTCATTTACGATTGACATAATCTTTGACTTTACAACAGATTCTTGCATATCCTCTTCACCGTTTGACCAATTGCTGTCATCATCTGGGTCAATACCTTCTCTTCTTAAACCTTTTAAAGTCAATATCTTGATGCTCTTTGGATTAAAACCCATATCTTTAAGGTCATCAATGAAATAATCCTTTTTAAATTGATTTAATTCGGAAGAGTCATATCCTTCATAATCCCATCCATTTACTATTTTACCAGTAGTTTTTGATACTGCATAATGCGTATATCCGCCATTCTCTGATGTGCTGTTGTTTATACCTTCAGCAATCTGATTTATCGCTTTTGTACATCTATGGTCTACACCATTTCTTGAAAGGGCTTCACTAACCATTCCTTTCACTTGTTTTGAGACATAAGCCTTTACGTCTTGTTCAACTATGTTTTTCGTTTTTAAATTCATATTACAAAAATTATAGAACTTTATAAATATAAATAGGTGAATAAAAAGCAAATGACTATTATTCAATAGTCATTTGTGTGGCTCTTATATTATAATTAGCTAAATAGTTAAAACGTTTCCTTATCTGTCTTACTATCGGCAAATGTTTTACTACAGAATAAGGAAGCTTATAAACAATATAATGCATATATAATGCTCTTGGATTCCAATTATGCTTCCAATTAAATTTTAAACAATGGATATGCCAATTAAAAATTTTTCTTAAATGAGATAATTTTTCTTTAATCATTATTGTAATTTACCTTTATATTTCATTATTAATGATAATGAAATATAACAACATTCTCAAGCGTAAAACTATTTATTATATATAAATTATATGCAATAATCAGATGAATAGTATATACGATATTCCCTATGGTTATGATGACCAAGTACCTTTCATCAAGAAGAAATGGTGTGATTGTGATGGTTCTGGTGGTAGGTCAGAAGAACAAAAGGAAATTGACAAAGAACAAGACGAAAAAATCAGTGGTGAGATTGAAAGAAGTACTGGTGTTGATGAGCAGCAATCAGAAGAAATTAGTAAAATCAATACTAAGATAGAGGAACTTGATAGACCACCTTATTATGAGACTGATGATGAATAGAATAATAATATAACTCAATGTATTTTTAGTAATGGGAAAAGAACTTGTTCAATTTTGGAAAGGTAAAGAAAATGCTTATAGAGAGTTATATATTAGAGGTAGAATTAAGGATAATGTAAGATATACTGTCATTCAAAATGATGGAACTATAAAGGAATATCTTGGTAAGATTATCCTTAATAATTGTGACTTAGAACAAATAGCAGCTCTTGACGATGCCGTAAGCATTGATACTTTTCAAACGAATTTCAAGAAAGGATTATATAAGAATTGCAGATTATTGGTTGGAGATAACAATGCTTTTGATAGCGAAGGTAAACTATTAGATGATTACACACCAACTGAGACTGATAAATCATTATGGTATGCAATTATCTTTGGCGAAGATACCACAATTCCAACTCAGATAATTGACTTTACTAATAGAACTGCAAGAATAAAAACATACAAAATGAAAGAATACCAAGTTGTTGACGGTATTCTTACTTCATACAATCATATGGTATGGCACAATAAAAACTAAAAATTGTAAACATAAATGGCTGATTTAAACAAAAAAGTATTTAGAGGTATCAGACAAGTTAGTTTGGCTACATTTAACACTTGTACTGATAAGGAAGGCTATCTTTGGTTAGTTAAGGACGGACAAAAGAGAAGCCTTTATTTTGGTAATCAACAATACGCTGATGTTGATCCTGATAGCACTTCTGAGGCAATTCAACAAAAGATTGATAATGCTTTGAACAATCTCATTTCGCAAGACTTGCTTCATTCATTCGATGAGAGTGGTAAGCTTCAGAATGAAATTACCTTTGAAGTTGTAAAGGATGAGAAAGGTAATCCAATACTACATTTGAAAGGTAAGGGCAATGCAGATGTTGCAACACTTGATATGTCGCAATTCATTGTTGACGGAATGGTTGATGATGTTATTTACGACAAAGATACGCATTCATTGATTATTAGCTTCAACACTGCTGCTGGTAAGCAAGACATTACTGTTGATTTATCAGACTTAATTGATATTTATGCCTCTGGTGATGGTATTGACGTTGCAGAAGATGGCACAATTTCTCTTAAAATTGCTGATGATTCGCAAACTTTCATTACGGTTGATGAAAATGGATTAAAATTATCAAACGTTGATGGTACTCACATTGAATTGGGCAAAATAATTGTGGATAACAAAGGCGATGAGGTAGAATCTACCGCAAAGGTAACTGACGTATTGTCTACCATTTTCAGCACTATTAAAGAAATTCAAGGTGATGCAATTACTGTTGAGGGAGACAATAAGTCTATCACTGTAACTGCCGATGCTGAAACTGAGACAAAGAAAATAGTTTCACTTAAAGTAGAGGAAAGTAGCAAGGAAACTGTTGATAACGGTCATATTGAAGTTGTCGGTCAATCTGACAATGGGGTTTACGCACAAATGTACTATATGTCAAATGTAGAATCAACAACTGGCGAAATTACTAACGGTGCTGTAAGTGGTGAAAGTGTAAGCTTATACAATGCAACAGTTTCAAATAATGTGAGATTGAACATCAATGCAACAGATGATGTTGAACTTGACACCGTAACTTTCAGTGGTGATTTCCCAAAAACCACTTCAAATGCAATTGCTTCAATTAATGGTGGTTCTTCTGTAACTTTAAGTAATGTTACATTTGATAATACTGTTACTGGTTATAACGCAATTGAAATTGGTCTTTCAGCAACAGAACTTCCAAAGTATATCAATATTAAGGATTGTAACTTTGATTGCACATTCAGTAATAACGCAATTCTTATTTTCGGTACGACTGATAACGCTATAATCAATATTGAGAATTGTCATTTCGGCACACTTTCTAACTGTATGAGACTTTCTAACAAGTCTAACGCTAAGAATGTAGTAGTAAATGTAACAAATTGTTCAGTTGACCAATGGGATACTAATCCTACTTGGGAAGGATTCTTGATTTGTGAGGACTATACGTCAAAGAGTGTGGAGAAAGAACAAGAAAATAATCTGTTTGGTGATGGTAAGATTACAGTTAATTTTACAAATCTTACACATAAGGGTAGTAAGGTAATGGATGAGACAGGTGGTAGAGTAACTTATGTATATAACGACTACGGACAAGCTGTTACTGATGAGAAATATCTCCCAATTGTAACATTTAAGTAAATCTGACTATTTATTGAATAATAAAAATATAATTAATTATTAATGGCTTTAGTAAAATTTTACAGAGGTGACTACGCCAAGTATGCAAAGGCAACTATGTCTGACGGCATTTATTTTGCTGCGGATAAGCAACTCATCATTATGAATGGTGTTGAGTATGGTGGTGTAAATATGTCACAGTTTGAAGGCTTCATCAAAGATGTTGATGTTGAAGGTGATACTCTTTCATTCAAGAAAGACGTAAACGGTGCTTGGGTAGACGTTTCTATCAAGTTGCTTGAAGCAGCCGATAAATCTATAGTACTTGGTCAAATTGACCATGACGGTGTAACTGACGGTTCTACAATTAAGGTTAATGTCAAGAATGTTACAACAGAGGACGGTCTTAAACTTGGTGACGATGGTCTTTATGTTGACTTTGCAAAGCATGACGAAAGCATTAAGGCTAACAAGGATGCAATTGACGTTCTCAACGGTGCTGATACTGTTAATGGCTCAGTTGCTAAGAGTATCAAGGATGCCGTTGAGGCATTGGATGCTGATGAAGTTGGCGGTAAAGGTAAGGTAATTACAACCGTTTCAGAAGCTGACGGTAAGATTTCTGCAACCGAAATTGATTTGACCGCTGGTAATGTCGCTGCAACTGCAACCACTGCAACTGAAGATAAGGTTGCTGTTGAAGGTGCAACTGTTGAGGCACAGATTGGTAGTTTGGCGACAAGTATTAAAGATGCCTTGAAGTCTACTGCGACTTATAGTGTTAAGAAGGTTGAGACAGGTCTTGCATCTAATGTGAAGGAGGCATATCAGTTAGTTCAGACTGTTGACGGCAAGGACACAGACGTTCAAGTTCAAATTCCAGTTTACAAGGATTCTTCATTAAAGAGTGTTGAACTTGTTGACGAAGACGATAAGGGTACAAAAGGTCAGTTCCTTAAGTTCACTTATATCATTGAGGATGGTTCTGAAAGTGTTGTTTACCTTGATTGTTCTAAATTCCTTGTTGAGTCTGAATTTAAGAATGGTCTTACAGTAAGTACTTCTGGTGAGGTATCTGTATTGATTGATGCAGCTTCTGAGGATTTCTTGTCTGTTTCTGCAAGTGGTGTTAAGGTAAGTGGTGTGCAAGATGCAATTGATACAGCTGTTTCTGATGCAAAGACTGAACTTATCGGTGATGCTGCTGAGGATTACAACACAATGGGCAAACTTGAGG
>CAVGEZ010000102.1:0-7840 GCA_963628445.1 uncultured Eubacteriales bacterium | reverse complement strand
AACCAGTTGTTTCACCCCAAGCAAAATATAAACCTGCATCCTCTGGACTACTTGCACCAACATTCCTATCCATCCACAATGTGCCACTTGGCAACCCTAAATCAATGAGATGGTAATCCTTATTAGTAGCATTATGTTGTTTGTTATTATTGACAGTGTTATTATTAGTTTCACCTTTAATTGCCTTAAAGAAACTTTCCTTGCCATTATTAAAGAGCCTAAGTATTTTTGAAAAAACATCTTTTAGTTCTTCATTTTCGACTTTCAATCTATGGTTTTCTTCTTTAAGTGTTTTGTTTGTATTTATAACTTCTTCAATGCTAATATTAGTATTCTCCATATTAAATGTATTTTTTAGCCATTTTGATAATTATTTCGCTATATTCCTTGTCAATTTTATTCCAATCAACATAAGGTCTTTCACCTTCCTCAAAAACAAGAGGTACACCAAGATTTCTATCATCAACAGAAAGGATACCATATGCCTTTGAACTGTCTGTCCATTCTTTCTGTTTAGGGTCTGCACCTACTCCATATAGAGTGATATCATTATCTTTAAACCACTTTTTAGCAGCTTCCAAATCTTTACCACCTCTCATTGTGTCAAGAATAATGCCGACACCATTATCAGACCATTTCTTTAAAGTTTCTATGCAATGAGGTATTGTCTCACCAATTTCTGGATAATGATGCTTTACAACTGTCCCATCAAAATCCACAACAATTGGAAGTTTCTTTCCAACCAAATCTTTTATTTCATCTTTCAGGTGTCTTGCGTCACCAATTTTATTATTACTTGCCATATATTAATCTACCAATTCAACGCTATTGTTACTAACATAATAGGAAGGCAAGCCTTCATAAATGTTTCCGCAATCACAGTTATTAATATATACTAAGTATGTTTCAATTTCGCTGAGTTCAATCTCCGAAAATTGTTTCATCTCTTTTGCTTTTTCAACGAAAGTTACAATATTTTTTTCAGCTTCATCAGTTACATCGTAGTATTCATTTTCAACTTCATTACATTCGTCATTCCAAGAATAGGAATCTTCATCACTGTGATATATCTGATACCACTTATCAAACAAGAAAGGTCTTGCTTGTTTGAAAATATATTCCTTTACTTCATTGATATTCTTTTCGACAACCTCTTTATTCTCAAGCTTATCAAATAAACATTGGATTTCATCCATCTCTTTGTTAAGTTTATCACATTCAGCTTTTGCTTTATCATAGCTTCGATATGCTTTGATAGGATTAGTGTGTGAGTCACTATACATTCCATTGCATTCTTCAATAACGTATATTTTTTCCATTTCTAAGTTGTTTTATTTGTTTTATAACAATTACAGTGCAAAGATAATAATAAATCATTGCACTGTAAAATAATATATTATAAAAAATGTTAAAGCCATTGACTTATGAGTTGGCATCCAAAATTTTTGGTAATATTTTCATCCATAGTCTTAAAATACTTAATGGCTTTCTTCTTACTTTTCCTAAACACCCAAAATACAGAACTGAAATTCCTTGAATGCTGTTGTGTCTTTATCTTACCAGAAATAAGTCTTTGCTTTGCAAGTAGAGTAAATTTGTCAAGTGTTTCAAATCCGCATTGTTCGGCAAACATCCAAGACAATTCTTCTGTTGGTAAGTATTTACCGCCAGTAATACCATTTTGGCATTTCCATACAACAATACCATTATTATTAAGTACTCTGTAACATTCTTGCATCCAATGCTGATAGTTATTAACTAACTCATACACTGGGTAATAAGAGGCAAATCTCCTTGCAATGATATTATTCTTACTTCCATCCTCATTGACAGCCTTTCGTTTCATTGATGGCGCATTAGGTGGAGAAATTACAAATGGTAAGTCTACAACTATTGAAGAAATACTATTATCCTCTAAAGGTAGACTTCCATTTGGTTCAATTTTAATAATATCATCATTCGCAGGATATACATCGAATTTGTGTAATGGCTCTGGTATTGTAATATTATCCTTACATTTACGTCCACAACAATCTATATTGAATGTACCGTAAAAGTTACCACAGCTATAAGTCATATCACAATCAAAAGGTTTGCCTTGATTGTGCATATTCATTATATTGTATAGAATTTTATGTTGATTATAGGAAATACTTTTAATTGTCTTGTTCGCTTCCATTGGCAGTTTTATTTTTTATTACTTTAATAGAATATTCTCCGTTTGTTTTATCTTGGATGTATTTTTTAATTGTAGTCATTTTCTTCTTACCAATATCAAATACCAATGGCCTAGTCAAACTATTTGAAAGCATACAAATGGCGTTATGCGTAACAACCAATACGTCTCCCAAATAGTCAGTACAGAATTTTCGTTCAAGAATCCAATTGTATTTGAATTGTAGTCTTAAATCAAGCCCCTCATCTACTTCGTCAATAATAAAGAGCCTTTTATGTTTAATTCTTTCCTCTTCTGTTAATTTATCCATCTCAGATTTTATATCCCTTATAAATCTGCTGAGAAGAAATAGTGACTTTTCGCCTTTTGATGCTCTAATTGTTCCAAGTCCACCACCTGCATAGATAGACCAAGCGGTACTACTATTATCAAGTGAATTTGGGTCGTCTACAATAGAATCTAAACAATAGATTTCATCATAGTCAAGTCCTTTAATCTTTAATTTCGGAAGAACAACCTTTTGAATGTTACGCAATGTTTGGTTTCCAACACCATCCGTCCTAACGTCACTGACTTTTTTAAGGCTATCACATTGTAACCTAAGTGCTTGAAGTAAAGTACTTTTACCGCTACCATTATCGCCAACTACATATGTAATACCGTAAGGATTAATTTCGATTTTAAAAATATCTCCTTTTTTGAAGCATCTAAAATCTTCAAGTATTTCGATTTTTATAATATCCTTTTTAATCTTTGACATAACGTATGTGTTTTTGTAAGTTTATATAGTCAGTACTTGATATTTGAACCTCTTTTCCGCTTTTAAGTATTACAAACCAATTATATGTTCCAAACATATTTTCAGTTCTTGTTAGGGCTGCAATTTCATTAAGAACAATACAACCGCCATCATTCAATAGTATGAATTCTTTTTTATCCATTGTTTCCATATTCTGCTGTTGAAATCATTAGTTTATATTGACTTATTAATCTGCTATATTTAAAACCTCTAAGAAACTCTATAATACTAAGTCTCTTTTTTCCTGACAGTTGAATTTCTTTAAATGAAATAACCTTTTCAATTTGTGTACCAAACACGACTCTAATGTAATTCTTTCCGTCACATTGAGTAAAATCCAAATTTACATTATTACTGCCCTCTTCAAAGTTAGGAACGAACTCAAAATCCCATATCTTAGCATCAAACTCATAATAGTCTCTATTATCATCCCTATTAACAGCATATAATTTAATCGGTAAGCCTTCATTAGTTGACCTAAATAGACAGTCAATTTCCTTTTGGCTGAAACGAAGCCAATCTCCCCAATACTTATTTGTTATCTTTGGTGCTTTGAACAATTTTGGATATTTATCTTCAATCCCAAGACAAATTTGCTTCTTACCTACATCATATTCTTTAAACATCATTTTATACAATGTTTCCATTAAAAAAGTTGGACATCTATCTGATAACTTTTTATATAAGGTTTCAAAAGTTTCATTATCATCAATTCTAATAACGGTACTATCAATAATGTTTCCGCAATCAATGTCATTATTCAGATAAAAAGAAGTTAGTCCAGTTTCTTTGAAACCGTTTCTAATTGCCCAATTTATAGGTGCAGCACCTTTTAAGAAAGGAAGTACTGAAGCATGGATGTTAATAGCCTTTCCATTAACAATATTAAGGATTCTTTGACTTAGTTTTTTATACGATATAACCACATATACATCAATATCATTGAAACTTGTTAGAAAATCATACAACTCATCTTCATTTTTTGGAATACAACATTGAATATTATTGTCAAATGCTATCTCTTTAATTGTTTCTGAGTAATATTTAGCCTTTCCGTTAGAAGTTACAACACCTTTTACATTAACATTAAAGCCATATTCCTCAGTTAGCCCTTTTGTTAATAATTGCAACGTTTTTGTTGCAAAGTCGCCAGAAGAAAAGAATATTATATTCATTTTACTATTTCCTTTATTATGAATTTTTCGTTAAATATACAGTCACAGCCTTCATAGTTGAAGTGATAATCTTTCTCATTAAGAGGCAAATTTTCATACAACTTTGCTATTATTAGATAATAAGGAAGTGGAACAGAAACCAATTTGTACAACGTATTAGATTTGTTATATACCTTTGAATAGAATGTAAACTTAGGGCTACCACTATCCTCATAGCATAGCTCATATCCTTTTAGTACAAAAATATCCAAATGAACAATTAAATCTAAACTCTCCTTGATAAGCTTTTTAATGGCTTTCTCTGTCTCAGCATTAAACTTTGTATCATAAATACCAAAGCTAACTTCATATATAATTTCATCATTATTTATTGAAACAACTTTCCATCCATCTGTTAGTCCGCTTTCTTGTAAAAGCTCATATATACAATATGTATAATATTTCTCAACTGTAATATGTCTGCTTGGATTAAGTTTGCCAAATATAACTTGTCTAGTATATTTGCTATTTTGGATATACTCCAAATCCGTAAATTTATCTATAAAGTCCTCATAACTATCAGCCCCAAAAACAATATCCTTATTTACTTTATGCAATACTTGGAAATTAGCTTTCTCCAAATCAATTGAAACAAATGTTTTACCAATATTATCTTGATTGTATATATTCTTTGAAGATACTTTATCTGTTCTTACAAAAGAATACCTACTCATATCCATTGTATTGAACTTTTGAAACTCTTCACTTTCAAGGACGGTTGTAATAATCTTATCCCTCACATTATAATACTCATTTAAGAATTTTTCGTTGTTGTTTTCGTATTCATTTTTAATGAGAAGTTTCAATGCTTCCCAAGCTTCAATACCACCAATCGTAATAAGGCTATAATTAAATAACTCTTCATTAATAATTTGGATTGGCAACTTCAAATCACTTACAAATCTTTTTGCCAATTCTCTATCTTTCCATTCTTTCTTCATTGCAATTGTTTGATTAATGCTATTAAACTGTTTGCAAAGATAAATAAAAATAACTGAAACTCAAAAGAATTTCAGTTATTAAAAGTTAAAAGCCTTATCTATTCTTCAAACCATCGTTTTTCGTAAGCCTTTAAAGCTTTGCGATATTCTTTTAGGAAATCATTCATTTCAACAACTTTTATGTGTTTATTGAGTTGGTCTTCAATGCTAACAGAACTGTACTTATCCAATCGAATAGTTTCTTGCATTAGCATTTCACTTGCAAAATAACAATCGTCATCATATTCAGAGATTTCATACTCAAAACCTTTTCCATTGATAATCAATTCTGTATAACGGTCTCTTGTATCAGTAAAGAAATTATCCACATACATCCATTTGTTATCGTCAATGACAATGTACTTTCCTTTGTAATCAGCAAAGTCTTCCAAAAGGGCAGAATGATATTCATCTTCTGCCTCTCTGTACTGCTCATATAATTGCTCTTTTCTGTCAAGCAATGATTTAATTCTTTCTTTATCCATTTTCTTCTCCTTTATTAAGATAATTCAGCTCCATTTCCATATCAATATTACCTTCATCCACTGCTTTTTGCTCATATCCGTAAAAGCCATTTGATTTAATTTTGAAAGATTCAGCGATTGGATCGTTATCAATCCTTACTACAACACCTTCTCTATAAACCTTATTTTTACACATAGGCTCAAGCAACTCCATTCCAAGATGTTCCTTGTCATTCTTCAATGCCTCAAGTACGTTTTCATTCCAATGGTCATGTATGTCAAGATTAGGATACAAGTCTTGCAATGTGCCATGATATAGAATAGGTATTACCTGAATTCTATCCTTAATCTCTGGATAGTCCTCAATCAGTTTCTCTGTCCACTCTTTAACCTCTGATACGTTCCATTCATACTTCTTCCCATTATCAGTTTCAGAGGTAATTCTGTAAGGCATAAACTTGTTCGTACCAACAGCACAACCATAGTCATAGTCTTTCTGTATCATCTTGGTGTCATTGGTGATATAGCCAAATATTTCACCATAGACAGTCATACCTTTTTCAATTTTACCTTTCAACAACTCATTATATTCACCCCAAACGTCAGTATTATAATAACCGCCATCAGCCTTTTTGTTGATGTATTGATTTTTAATAACAGTCCTTGAAGAGTAAACGCTATCATATACAATCTCATAATCCGTAAATCTATGAGACTTGAACAAGCCAGTAATGTCAATAAACTTATTGATAAACCATTTATGCAAAGGAAGCTTTATAGGATTCTTAACTTTGACGTTAGAAAAAATCCCTGATGTTCCATGTACCTTGGCCGTAACTGTCAGAATATCAGTCGGTTGTATCATTCCGATACACTTTCCGAGTTGCTTGGTATCATAGTGCAACATAAATTCTCCTGGAATAATTTTGTCAAACCTATCAATCTTCTTTTGAGCTTTGCTGTTTCTACCTTTACCATTTCTTTCTCTACTTGGGTTATATGGAACGTATGCCTTAACAAACAACTCCCCATCAACAGTATCAAAGTCAACATTCAAGTATTCTTCCATATTAATAGAAGCCACCTTTGGACAATATCTCTCCATTTCTTCTTTTCCAAACAAGAATCCATAAGAAGGTACTTTCCTAAGTCTAATCATTCTAACTCTGGCAGACTTAGAGAAGAAACCTACCATCTTCTTAGCTTGTTCCTTATATTGATTTGCTTTTGTTACGTCACTTTCAAAGTGCGCTTTTTTAAGTAGTGCATCAACTTCCTCAAAGTTAGCGTTTAGTTCATAACTTCCAAGTTCAAAAAGGTTATTCACTGACAAAAATTTCTCATTAAGTTGGCATTCATTGCTTGCGTAAAAATACAACTGCCCCTCTTTTACTTGGTCTTTTCGTACAACTACTGACTGTCCGTTAATCAAGGTCTCAGCAAGGAAATCTGAGCCGTCAATTGGTTTAATTGTGCCAATTTGTACTACATTGCAACAATATTCACTCTTGCCCTCTTTGGACATTGTTAAAATGTTACTCATCTCTAAAACGAATTAAATTAAACTTTGTGTTATTACTCTTAATAAAGCAAAGGTAAACAAAAATAACTAAAAATACAATTATTCTCAGTTAATTAATCTTAATGGTACAATGTTTTGCTCTATCTAACTTCTGTGACTATCATGTTTGGGGAATACAAAAATCCAAGTAGCTTATTTGCTAACTCTTGATATTTTTCATTCTTTGGAATTAAATAGAGAAAAGTTGAAGGCGCAGCATCATATACGTTACAAGTTTCCTCTTCTTCAACATACTTCATCCATTCTGGCTTTTCTATTTCGCCTTTGATTATGTCATTAATGATAGACTGTACATAGTTTAGTCTTTCAGACGGTTTTGCACAGACGGCAGTTAGTATTTCAGGTATTTCCAAATCATCAGGTGCTTCATTCCAATATCTATAATTGGAATAGGTATTTTCTTTACAGAAAACACCATAATAAAACATTTCATCCAACTTGGGGATAACGGTATAGCCAAATACGTTGATTAGTTCTTCAAACAGTTCTTGTAAAGCTTCAACTGATTGACTTGAATATATGAATGTTAGTGTGTTCATCTATTTCTTAGATATAATTGCATAGTAATAAATATAGTAACAAATTTTATTAAAATTAGCAAAAAGCATTAAAAAGGTGGCACTTT
>CAVGEZ010000101.1:0-7931 GCA_963628445.1 uncultured Eubacteriales bacterium | reverse complement strand
ATATAAAATCAGTAGTAGTTCAAATGGTTGTGATGATGCAAAGCTAATGACGGATGATGACCCAGTAAAAATAACAGTTACTTATAAAAAGAGCGATAACACCACCTATGACACTTATCTATATTTGGATGGCTATATTGAAGTTGGAGATTACTGGGACACAACAAAACATAGTATTAAACCGCACTCTTGTCCTAACGTCACATTTGATAGTCTTGCTGCTAAATATAAAGCTGATGTAATTGAATATAACATTAAGAGAATGGTTGAAAGAGGTGTTTCAAAAGATAGTATCGTTTCCTCACTTCCAAAATATTTCTTATATAAAGACACTGAAGTAAAAGTGTCAGATACTCTTTCAATTACAGCAGTTTCTCCACAAGTTTACATTGATGTTGATACATTTGATGAAGAAGTTGAAAAATATGCAAAACAAGAAGCAGAAGAGTCTGCAAATGAAGTACTGCAAGTTATAAACAAAAAGGTGGATGAATTAACAATGACAACAAAATCAATTTAAAAATAATGGGCAGCGAGAATTTATCTCATTGCCCTTCTAATAATTCTTTTACCAACTGAACCATTTCCTGATGAAGTTGATGGACTCGGACTCTTTACTATCTTTTTTGGTTGAGTTGCTAATTTTTTTTTACCACAATTACATCCCATCTTTGTATGAAAATTAAATAACGTTATTTATTTCTTCATTTGGTAATTAGAAACTTTATCAAATGTTGCAAGAAAAACACACTTGCTCATATTCTTTTTGAAATCGTCTATAAGTGATACAATACCAGACAATTTATCATTCTTCTCAAAATCCTTTCTAATAGCCTCAGCAATGTCTGTTACGAACTGACAGAGCTTTCCTAAGTCATTTGTTGATTGAATATTTAACTTTAATGACATATCACTAAACTTTGGCTTGCCATAGAAACCAAATGTACTTTCAGCAAGTTCATCAGTAAAATCTATTATGGAGTCTCTTATATTATCAGCCAACTCATGTTCATGATTACTTGCCGTTGAGTAGTGTATCATTTTGCACAAATCAGCGTATAGGTAAAGTCTAAATATACTGTCACAAATAGTGCTGTAATTCATAACTGTTATATTCTTTTGAAATACTCATTCATAGATAAATAGTAGGTATTTATAAAACTTTAACTAAAAACACAACCAATATTTGATTTAAAGTTAGTACTTTTGCGACTGAAAAAGTAAATAGTAATATGGAGAGCAAACAACTAAGATATAACGGCATAAAAAGAAGAGATTTCATTATAACTGATAGTAGAGATAATACTATAAGGCAATTCAAAACTTATAGAGAGTTTGATGCATACAGAAAGAAATACGGAAAAGAACAAATTAATTTTGATTTTAAAGAGAAGGATTATAAATGAATACTAAATTTGAGAGACAAAAATATTATATCTATAAAAAAGGAAAGTTAACAAAAAGGATAAACGGCTTTTTAAGCTATGTAAAATTTGTTCAAAGCCTTAATTTAGATGAAATATACTTGAGTGGTAGTGAAGTAAAGAAAGATACTTACAAAGTTATAATATGTAAGAAGTAAATTTATTTTTGAATAAACTAACAAATAATGGTAAAGTTTCAACCAGTGATAAAATGGAGTGGCAGTAAAAGGTCACAAGCAGAAGAAATAATAAAGTATTTTCCAACTGAGATAGATACTTATTACGAACCGTTTGTTGGCGGTGCTTCAGTACTTAGAACATTGTTGGATAATTCCAATAATATAAAGGTAAATCATTATGTTTGTTCTGATTTGAATGAAGGACTAATAGCACTTTGGAATAAGATAAAGGATTATCCAAAAGAAGTTAGTGAGCATTATGCAAAACTGTGGAATGAATTAAATGTTGATGATGACAAGGAACGAAAGAAGCAATACTTTAACTATGTGAGGGAAAGATATAACAAAAGTCATAATCCTTTGGATTTTATGTTTATAATGCGTACAACCACTAACGGTATGCCAAGATATAACCAATACGGAGAGTTTAACAATTCATTTCATGTTACAAGAAATGGTATTTTACCTAACAAGTTAGAAAGCATAATTTATGAGTGGTCAACTCTACTTAATAGGTATAATGTGGAGTTTAAATGTTGTTCTTTTACTGAGATAAAACCAGATGAAAATGATTTCATTTATTTAGACCCACCTTATGCAAACACAAAGGGAATGTATTTTGGAAATTTCAATCAACGGTATTTGTTTGATTATATCAAGGAATTAAAATGTCACTATATAATGTCATATGATGGCATTTCTGGTAAAGAAGACAATACTTTTGCTGTTCCAAAGGAGCTATATGATGAACATTTATATATTAAAAGTGGCAATTCTTCATTCAAGAGAGTAATTGGTAAATCAAGTGATTCTATTGTTTATGAAAGCCTTTACATTGGATAATTATAGTTATGTAATAAATTAAAATTTAAATATGAAACAAACGGTTATTCTTACAGAAGATAAACTAAACAATATAGTAAAGAAAGTTGTAATCGAAGTCATAAATGAGACATCAAGAAGGCAAAAGGCCCAAGCTGCTATTATGGGTAAAAATCGCAAGGTAAAAACACTTGCTATTATTTCGGCACAAAATCCTATGGGAATGGAAGCGTCCAAAGAATATAATGACAATGCGCAGAGAGAACTTATTGAAAATTTGGAAAATGGAAAATATAGATACTTTGTGACAAAAGGGCTGTATGGTAGCCCAGAAATATCAGTTATTGTCTATAATATCTCATTGAAAGATACCATTCATATGTGCTATACTTTCAATCAAGAATCTGTGATATTTGTTGATATGACCGATGGAAATAAAATTTCATATCAGTATTGGGAAGGTGATGATCATTATTCTAAATTGAAGAAGCAGTATGAGGAAAGTACAATAGTTGATGCTACAGATGACAAAGACTTTTATACTCAAATTTCAAGGAAATTCAAATTTAGAATCCCTTTCTTTGAAGATTTAATCAGATACAATAGTGAATTAATAGAGTGTTCAAAACTTCATAATAATATTGACGAATTAATAAGTGAAACTTTGTCGGACAATAGAACTGGCTATTCTAAATATACCAATAGGGGACGTTTGAGACATCAAATAAGAGAAACATTAAATTTAAACAAATGAAAACAAAAATAGTTTTAACTGAGGATAAACTTCGGAGTCTTATTAGGGCAGAATTAAACAATGTGCTTAATGAAAGTACAATGAATAGAGTTTCTGATTATATAAGGAATTATGAATGCGCAACAATAACTGCTTGGAGAAACACATTACAAGATACAACAGATAACACTTTCAAACCAAATCATATTTCACATAACAAAGAAAAGGTTAATGGAAAAGTAATCGGTAGAGGAAAGAAAGTTGTTGGTAAACCAATGCAGAATGGTGAGGATTTTAGTACAGAGGAAAAGAAATACTATAACAGAGAGCTAAAAGCAGCGTTACTTTCATTAGGTTATGGAGTGACACAAATAAGAGGCTCTTATAAAGAGTATGGACAGTCAGAAAGCCAAGAAGAGTCCTTATTGGTAGTTAATTTAAAAGATGACCCAAAGTTTAAGGAAAATATATTTAAGTTATCTGAATATTACAACCAAGATTCTTTTATGTATTCTCCAAAGGGTAGTGATGAAGGAATATTGATTGGTACAAACAATGCGCCTTTCCCTGGTTATGGTGAAGAAATACCAAGTGGAAAATTCAAGAGAGATGTGCAGTCAATGTTTATGAGTAGGGTTGGTAACAAAGGTTTCAGTTTTACTAATGGTGATAAAGTTAGCAAAAATGATACTAACCGTAAAGAGAAGTTAGATAATGGTGATAACAACTACGAAACTGATGAGCCTCAAACATTTGCTGATAGAAAAAAACAGCGAATAGGAGAAAGCGTTGAAAGGCTTTTGCAAATAGACACTTATGACAGATATGGCATTAACGCAAAAAGAGCTATCAAATATTACGGAAATAACTTATTGAAGAAAAATATAAATAAAATGAATTATACAGAAAAACAGATTACAGAGATTGCTTATCAGCAAGGTAAGTACAAACTTAACGAAACAAGTATCAATCGTATTCTTAAACATGGAGAAAACGGAATGATAATCATTTCAGCAAATAGAAGTAGCATTAATTCCGACAATCCAAATAATAGTCTTAAAGATGAATTTGAGAAATGGTGCGAAAAAGAAAAGGTTGATTACACAGATGTTGACCAACAAAAGTTTTGGCTCAAAGAAAGGAACAAGAATGCAGAGGCAGATTTGAAACAAGCGTTGAAAGCTTCACCTTTTGCATATAGTCCTGTATATGGTGGCTATCATGGAACAGATAGTGTAGTAGATGAATTTGAACCTTCTTACATTGTATATTCACATGGTAAAAATTATAGTGCAGACTATGAGCCTTTTGAGAAATTGTATAAATTTGCACTTCAACTTTGCAAAAAGTACAAGCAAGACAGTGTATATATTCAACCGCCACATGAAGCACCCTATTATGTAAATGGTAACGGAGAAAAGGTTAGCAGTAAGTCAAGCTTGGATTTCAAGGTTAATGACGATAGCCAAGAATTCTTCACTACAAGTAAGAGAAAGAAAGAAAATCCTCATAAGTTTACTGCTGATATTCAATTTGAAAATATGTTTAGAGGTAGCAGTCCTTCAACTTATTTTGATAGAATGAAGAGAAGACAAAGCGGTGAAGTGTTCTTGGATGATTAATAGTCATCCAAGAAATCATTTTTGAATAATTTATTATGTTATGCAAAATTAAATGAATTTATTTATAACTTATGAGGAATATGCCCAAAGCAAAGCTAATTTAACAAAGTATGATAAAATATGGAAAGAAGAGTTCGCAGCAAGAAAGGTAAGAGGTGATTGCTCATATCTTTATGAAAAGTTCAAGCCAACCTCTTATGAAGATTTTTATGAAAAGTATATAAAGGATGGAGAAGAAACCTATAATGATAGGCAAAAGACAAACTCATACCATAGAGGGCGTAGTATAGAGGAAATCTTACAAGAATCTATTCGATTTTACAATAGAGTAATGGAGCTATTCCCAAATGACACTGTAAGCATAAAGGATTGTATCAACAATTTTATCGGTAGAACTATTCATGATACTTATGACGGTCACTTTGCTGAGAATATGTCTGAAAAACTATTGAAAAAGTATGGCTATACAACTACTAAGCCACAAGGTGATGCGGATAGTTTATATGGCATTGATAGATATTGTTATAAGAATAATGAACTAAAATTCCTTATACAAGTAAAGCCAGAGTCTTTTTTTGCTAACAATAGGTTTAATCCTAAAATTAGGGAGAGAAAAACCGCTTTTAGTAAAGAGATAAAAGCGGAAGAAGTATTTAAAGTACCAGTCTATTATATAGTATATAGAAGAGACAAACTAAATAAGAGTTATATTGCATTTCTAATGAGAGACAATAAAATGGCTTTCAAATTAAGTGAGTTGTGTAATTCAAACGGATATGTGGCAGAAGAACCGTTCAAAGGATGCCATTTTGAAGAATTTAAAGTTTGTTAACACAAAAGATTTGTTTAATTTAGGCAAAGATATTAATTTTGCATCTGTGATTTGAAATATAGTCGCAGATGTTTTTCTTTTAATAACAACGTTAAATAGTGAAAGAGTATGGGAAAGTTTAACACAAGAAACGAAGGAGTAAAGCCAACAGAGATTAATTTTATGGGTGAAAAAGCCTTTGAAATGGAAGCTAAGGATAATCTTGTTTCAACAGTTATGACAACATTCTTGACTGATAGCTACTATGAGAAAGAGAAAGATACGGCTAAGAGGATTTGTGAAAACATTGACAAGGTTGACCCATTATTTGCTGCAAAGTTGGCAATCTATGCAAGGAATAAAGGTAACATGAGGTCAGTAACTCATCTTATTGCAGCTTATATTGCAAAGTATGTTTCTGGCAAAGAATGGGCGAAGAGATTTTATAAGAGCATTGTTGTAAGGACTGATGATATGTCAGAAATCCTTTCAGCCTATGCAAAACTTAATGGAATGGATTTGAAAAAAATCAATAAAATACCTAACGCAATCAAAAAAGGTTTCAAGGCTTCATTGGAAAGTCTTTCTCCTTATCAGATTGATAAGTACAAGATGAATAATAGGTCTGTTAAGTTGGTTGATTTGGTTAGACTTTTTCATCCAAAAGGAACTAAAAATAATGCTATTGCATATGAAAAGCTTATAAAGGGAGAATCTTTGGAAGGGCTGTATGATGCAAAAATCCTTGAAAAGGAAATGACTAAAGCAGGACAGTCTTCAAAAGATATGACTGAGGAAGAGAAGCTTAATGCAAAGGCAGAAGCCATCACAAGTGTACTTACGAATATTAGTGGTATGCCAATGATGAATTTGCTTAGGAATCTTAGAAATATACTTCTTTATGCTCCTAATATGGTTGATGAAGCTTGTAAGCAGCTTACGATTGAAAATAAGGTAATTAATAGCAGACTTCTCCCATTTAGGTTTGCTACTGCATATGCTGAAATAGAAAAGATGAGTTTCACAGAGGATAGTGATACTAAAGAAGACAATTCTATTCAGTTTGAAAGTGATGTAAACAGCAAGAAGATTTCAAAGAAAGAGTTTACTACTAAAAAGGAACAAATTCTTGAAGCTATTGAAAAGGCACTTGAACTAAGTTGTTCAAATATTCCTACTATGGAAGGCAACACTGCAATACTAATTGATGACTCTGGTAGTATGAGAGGGGATAACTCTTGGAATACAAATGATTCAAGAGTCTCTTACTTCTCACAGACAAACAATGCCAAGATTGCACATTTATTTGCCTCAATGGTTGCTTATAAACAAGATGATATTTATGTTGGCTTGTTTGGTAATAAACTTATCAATGTTCCAATGGATAGAACAAAGAGGCTTCTTGATTTTACAAGTTGGTCATATAAAGAGGGAGACAAGTGTGGTGGTGCAACTGAAGCTGGTATCTACGACTTTATGCGGAAAGTGGCTGAGGAGAAGACAAAGATTGACAATATCATAGTTTTCTCAGATTGCCAAATTGGTGATGGAAGAAGATTTACGCAATGGTATGGTACAAACTCTTCAGACAGAGGAGATAATTTTCATACTCTGTTCAAAGAGTTCAGAAAAATAAATCCAAACGCAAATTTCATTGTTTGTAACCTTAAGCAATACGGCAAGACTTCGGTCTTTGATAAGTCACAGAGGATATTGAACATTGCAGGATGGAGTGACAAAATCTTTGATGTGATAACGTCTGGGACAAAAGGCTTTGAAGCGATGATTAAGGAGATTGAAGCGATAGAAATCTAAATGACAACATATGTAACAGTGTTTGCAAAAAAAACAGCACTGTTACATTTTCACTTCAGAAAGCATACAAATTATAACGCAGTAAAATTTATACTAATAGAGGATGCACAACGAAAAAGTATACACATCAGGTAAAATTGTAGATATTATTCTTGATGAAGTAGGTTTTAACGCTATTAATAACATCAAGAATAAACACATTATAGATAATAGCTGTGGTAATGGTAATTTCATAATAAAAATAGTTGAAAGAATATTTGAATATGTTTCAAATGTGAATAAAACATATTTGGAAACATATGTACATGGAATTGACATTGATGAAGAAGCAGTTAATGAATGTACAAAAAGGCTCAATGAATATTGTAATTCAAAGGGAATTACTGATGTTAATTGGGATGTTAGAGTTAGCAATGCTTTAACGGATAAAAGTTATGAAGGAAAAATGGATTATGTTGTAGGGAATCCACCTTATTGTAAGGTACATCATCTTGATAAGGAAACATATAACATATTGAAGAAAGA
>CAVGEZ010000100.1:0-8312 GCA_963628445.1 uncultured Eubacteriales bacterium | reverse complement strand
GATAGTTTCACTTATGCAGTAAGAACTTGGTATGCAAACATAGAAAATAAAGTCTTTTTTGAGAATTTAAGGAAAAGAAAAGACACATCACAAAATTTTAAATCTATTATTAATCATTAAATAAGTTTATAATTTACATAAAAAGGAGCGAAAAATATGACTAAAAGTAATCAAGCACAATTTGAAGAAGCATTACAAATTGCAAAAGAACTCGTTAAAAGAGAATTAACCGATGAAGAAATAGAATCTATAAGACTTAAATATGATAATCCAGTTGCTAAAGAAATCGACTTTAGAGCAGGAGAAACTGATTTAACAACTTTAGAGCAAGGAAAGATTAATCAGTTATTGATTAGAAACCAAAATGACACACTCGCTTATTTAAAGTTTATTAATACAACATTAAATGATTTATTATTTGCTTTGGCTTTAGATTTAAAGAAGAAAGGCGAAGATGATCCGTTTGGTGCATTAGATAAGTTTAAAGGTGAAGAATACGAAAGATTTAAAGGAGAGTAGTTTATGGATTTAGAAATTCAAGATATTGGTATAAATTCTAGTCGCTTTAGTTCATTAAATTATATGAACTACGCAATTAATCAAACATATACATTTACAAACAATGCTCTTTTTTACGCACAAATAAATCCAACATACTTTGATTATTACAATAGAATCATCCGTATTAATTTAGAGTGGTTTGATGGATTTGTAACAGGATTTCATAATTTAGAAAATGGCATCATGTCTACTCGAATTGCAACTGCTTTAGTTAATGGTATTATTAACAATGTCTTTGCAACAAAACTCGTATACGATAGAGCAGAAACCGAAGATTATACATCTGTTGATTTCTTTTCTAAATGGGCTAAAGAACATAGGTTTTTAGACACAATTAAAGTATTATCAAAGTTTAGTGGAGCATCAGGAACTGCAGTTTTAAAACTAAATATTTCAGCAAATAAAGAAATTTGGTGTCAAGCATTAAGACAAGACCAATTCGTTTATTCAACTGATGTTAAAGGAAACATTGATGATATTAAAATCTACATTAAACCTTATGAAGATTTAAACCAAAATCACGATAACTACTTTGTAGTTGAAAGAAGATTTTTTGATAAAGAAATTGAAAAGACAAATGTTGATTTATTAGATGGAGAGAAGAAATCATTTGAAAAAGTTGTGCATTATCATACACCTTATGTTATATATCAAGTTTATACATATCGTGGGCAAATATTACAAAACACAATGTCAGGTATTAATATGCAATCTTTAGAGTGGCACGATATACCTTCAAAAGTTCGTGATAAATTAAGAGAAGATTTTGGAACTATTAGATTTGGCGTTCCTTATAAATTACCATTTAAAGACAATTTAGGCTGTTTTCCTTTATACATCAACGGAAGAGATCCAACTATTTCAACAGGTTGCTTTGGTTATGGTTTCTTAACTGATGTAAGACCTGAAATGATAGAATATGAATTAATCCACGCTTACGAATTAAGAGATATGTATAATGGTGTAGGGCAATTAGCAATTCCTAAAGCAATGAGTATGAACGATTTAGACAACTCACCTTATAATGTAAATAAAGGTAATTATGAATTATATCCAGGTGATCCTGATAAGCAAAAGCCTATTGTAAATCAATTCGATTTAAGAGCTGAAGAGTGGATTAAAAAGATTAATAACTGCTTACAAAAAATGGCTACTAAACTTGGTATGTCACCAAAAGTTATTGCATCGTATTTAAATACTGCTTGGAGCAATAGTTTTGGTAAAACAGCAACTGAAGTTGAAAGTGATGATAGTAATAACCAAATATTCCTAGAAGATAAAAGAGAGAATCTATTATTTTTAATTAATCAAGTTATTCCACATATTCTTAAATTCTATGGATTAACTCCAAATGTAAATGCTAGGTTTTTAAAAACCAACTCAAACCCAACAAGCCAAGATTTAAAAGATATTGATTTTAAATACCAAAATGGCTATATCGATTTAAGAGAAGCATTAAGAGAAATGAATCCAACCATAACAGAACAAGAACTTGATGTATTAGAACAAAAAGCACAAGCACGACAAGAAGAAATCAAAGCAAGACAAGAAATTAAAATAAATGAGTTTGGCGATTATGAAGAATAATGAAAAGGCACAAAAAGAAACATTAGAACTTGAAAGAGATATTAAAGCATTAATTTTATATTGTGCTTTGCGTTTAATTCCTAGATACTTTTTAGAATTAGAAATCATAAAAAGAATTCAAAAGTATGATAAGAAACTCCCAAAAGATTTAATTGATAAGGAAAATTATTCAAATAGTGCATATTATAGTGCTTTAGAAATGATAAAAGTTGCGTATAATCCTTTAGTTTATAACTTTGTTGCAAAATCAGGTTTTGAAAAACCACTCGATTACATTAAAAAGAAAGGCGATATACCTGAATACATCAAAAGTGCAGTTGCTAAAATCAATAAATCTCAATTTTGCATCCACGAAGAAGGCAAAAAACCGATTAATTTATGGAGTAAGGTTGAATTAGATTTAAGATATAACGCACAAATGGAAATGCTAGACAAATGTTATAAAAGTGGTAGAGATTTATTTTGGTTAAGTGCTCATTCTAATTGTTCTAAAAGATGTGAAAAATGGCAGGGTAAACTAGTTTCTTTAACTTTACCTGCAATAGATAACACTTTTTGGACTGGTAAAACTATTCATAATAATAAAATCTATTCATTTACTGCTATTGAAAATCAAGTAGATAAATACGGATACAAAAACAATATTATTAATGGTTTTAATTGTAGACACTTTTTAATTGAATATATCGAAGGAAAGAAACCTGAATTCATTGATAATAAAGAAATTGCCGAAACTCGCAAATATGAAAGCATACAAAGAGAGTTAGAAAGAGCAATAAGAAAGAAAAAAAGTGATTTATATGTTGTTTCTATGGTTGATAAGAAAAAATCAAAGAAATTAGGCATAGAAATTGCTGAATTAGAAAGAGAATATAAAATCTTTTGTAAAAAACATAAATTAATTATTCAAAATTATAGAATAATGTAATATTTGACACTGTAAAAATAAATAGTGTATTATATTAGTGGTAAGTTGTGATTTATTAATTGTGAAGATAAACATTAAACTGCCACTTTTTAAAATTAATTTTATGCAGGTTGTCAAATTCAAAGAGTGCGATGTCCTATTCGAAATATGCATTGATTAATTCAATGGAAAGGAGAATTCACAAAATGACAAAAGAAAAAATGGTTAAAAAATTAATGAAAATGGGTTTTAGCGAAGAAAAATCCAACGAAATCGCAAATGATGTCGAAAAAGAAGATGATTTAACCGACCAAAATGTTGATGCTACACCAAAACAAGTAGATGAACCAAAGAAAGCCGAAAGTGTTCCAAATGTAGCTGATACACCAAAAGTTGATGAAGGTAAAAAGGAAGATGCAAAAGCACCTGATGTTAAACCTACAAACAACTATGAAGAACAAATTAAAAGCCTTACTAAAGGACTTGAAGATTTGAAAGCATTATTAAATGGACAACAAGCAAAGGTTGATAAATCTTATGAGATTTTACAAGCACAAGGTAAAGCACCTGTTGATACACCTTTAGGAGTTGACACTGCTACAAATATTGCAAGTTCTAGTCAAGGTATTAATTATGCCGATTTATTAAATGGCAAAAAATAAGGAGATTTTAAAATATGAACGAAAGTGTATTATCTGATTTCAAAGCCCCAACAATTAATGAAATTGCTGCAAATAGGGTTTTATCAAACACAGTATTTAAAAACATCTTTCAAGGAATTATTGAAAGAGATGAAAGGGGTGTTACTCAAAGATTTTCAACTGATGTAAGTGGCGCTCAAATTAGAATTATCAAGGTTAATCCTGTTAAACAATTTGCAAGAAGATTAGGTGCTGCAGTTAATGGCGGAAACTTCCCTATTAGTGCATACGAAGGCTCAACTGATTCATTTGGATTAGATGTTCTCGATGTATTAGATACACCATTTGATTTAGCAAATGTCACAAGAGAAATGATTCCTGTTGATTTATTAAGCGCATACATTGAATCATATACAGGCAAAGTTAATCGTGCTATTAATGGTATGACTTTAGCAGGTAAATTCTATGCAACAGCATTAAAAGATGCTAAAGGCGAAGAAGTCAACATTACAAAATATGATGATGGCGACAACTTTAGAACTGCTATTGTTAATGCTAACTCATTACTCGATGAAGGTATTGAAGAAATGGATGTTGACGCTTTCCCAATGGAAGGTAGATGTTTCACAATTCAAGCAAAATATAGACCAACATTATTAGATCAAGGCGTTTTAGTCCTTGGTGGTGCTAATTTAGGTTATGAAATTATCGAAAGTGGAACAGTTAGCGCAGGTGCAGTTCCTACAAAACTTGAAAATGGTTATATTGGTATCGTTGATGGTGTTCCATGTCATACTGTTTCAAGTGTTGTTTATAAAGAAGCAAGTAAATATTTAGGTTTACCTAAAGGCGATGTTGAAGAAGCAGTCGGTTGTATTTCTTCACATTTAGCAAATGTTCGTGGTATTGCTGCTCCAAATCAAATTAAAATCATTGATTCTCCAATGGGACAAGGTTTAAGAGTTCAACCATTAACAAGATTAGGCTTTACAGTCTTACCAGGTTATGAAAAAGGTAATTCCTTCATTATGAAGAAAGATTATGTTTCTCCATACGCAAGTTTAAAAACATTATTTGGTTTAAGCGACTATTCAATGTTTAGTGTTGTTCCTGAAGGCTCAAGAATTGAATTAGGCACAACAGCAGTTGCAAGTGCAGGCTCAGTTACTGTTACATCACCTAAAGCAATTAAAATTGCAATCGTTTTAGATACTGAAGATAAAGTCAAAGGTGTTTCAGACTTTGCTACTTTATTTGCATCATCAGCATCAACTGCAAAATCAAACACAGCAACTAGTGGAACAGCAGTTTCATTATCAAGTGTAAAATCAGGCAACATTGTTAAAGTTTTAGCACTTGCTGCAGATGGAACTTGTGAATTAATTAGCGTTAAAGCTGCTTAATTAAACTAAAATAAAGGCATCCTATTAAAAGGGTGCTTTTTTTATTGTAAAAATGTTAAAATATTAGAAAAGGAGCGACAAATATGGCAAGTTTAAAATTAATAGAAACTTATAACGATGAGTGTTTAGAATATGATAAAGTTAATAAAATGTATGAATTAACCTTATCTATTGCTAAAACTTATGTAGGCAATGTTTATAAGGATGATAACGAATTAAAAAGAAGAATCAAATTAAATTCAATGATAGTTTATAACTACATTTATAATCACGGAAACACAAATAACAAGAAATATACTAGAGTTATTTTAAATAGAACGGAGCAAGGTAGAAATTTCATTTTAAGTGTTTTAACTACTCAATTAATTGCTGATAGCAAGAGTGGTTATAATGATTTAGGAAGTGAAAATTTAGTTGATTTATCAAATGGAAGTATCATTGATAGAGAGAAAATAAGACAAAATTTAGTAAGTGTTAATGCTGAAGAATTAATCGTTAATTCTAAAGCCGATTTATGTGGTTATAGTGTAATAAATCCATATCCTTACTTTTTACCTGAATTAGAAGGAGTTGAATAAAATGTTAGTTAGTCGTGGAGAGTGCTTTGTCGCACAAGTTTATAAAAGAAAACCAAATAGTGCAGAGTATTACGACTATCCTTCATTTAGTTTTATGTGTCGACCTGCAAGCAATCAAGAAAAGAAACAATATGTTTCAAATGGATTAATCACTAAAGGCGATAGTTTATTACTTTATGCAACAAGAATTAATGGCGAAATTAAAAACGATGATCATATTTTATTTAATGGCGAAATGAAACTAGTTGAAAGTGTCGGTTATTATTTAACAAAAACTAGAAATATTGGTGCTTATGCGTTTAGCAATGAAGAATTGATTAAAACTGCACCTAAAGGAATTACTTTAAAATGATGTTTGATATTTTGACTGATGCTAAAAGAATCAACTATTTTATTAAATATGATCCTGTCTTACCTGTCGACACGGGTTGGTTAAAAAGACACATTATGGTTACGCCAAAAAATAACCAAATAAAAGTATTTTTAAGTGGTAGTAAAGTTCGTTATGCTGTTTATTTACAAGAAGGAACAAGTCCACACGATATACCTAATGCATTTGGTCGTGGGCAATCATTTGGTATAGGTGGAAAATTTGAAGGTAAATTTCATCCAGGTTCTACAAAGCATAAAAATTTTATCGAAAATGTTTTAGTTAAAGACTGCATTAAATACTTTGTTAATTATTACGATGTTGTAAAAATCACAAAGGGTGGAAAGGAGTTTAAATTATGATAGATATTCAAGATTTACAAGCAAAATTAAGCAAGATGTTAAATAGACTAGATAATCCTAATAATGTCAAAATAAGCGATTATATAAGCGATTATGAGTTTATTGTTCTTTCATACGCTCAATATTTAGATAGCATTTATAACACCAAAACAAATAAGAATATGATACCTGTTTATATTAGTGAGCCAAGTGGAACAGTTGAGCCTGTCCCTACATTAGGCGAAATTAATATGGAATATAACATTACTTTATATTTTCCAATTACATTAAAAGATACTTTCTTTAAATTAATGAATTATTTTATTGATGTATTCGCAGGTAGATTCATAGATTTTAGCAATAATTCGGGTGTTGCTTTATGCAATATTTCAATTCCTAGTTTTAGTGAAATAGGCGAACAAGAATTCGTACAATTTCAAGATTATTTAACAAATCATTATAAATTGCCTACTACAAGAACTGAAATGTGGGGTGCTTATAATTTTACTTTATATTTGCATCAAATAAATGGATTAGGTAAGCAAGGTGGTTTCTTTTTAGGCAATCAAATTAGTTATGTTTTAGGTATGACTTTAGAAGATAAAACTATTTATACTGAAGATGTTGTCGTAACATCAAGTGCAAGAAACTATGTAAGTGATCCAATGAGCCAACAATTAATGGGCGATTTAGAAACTAAAGCAATTAACAAGAATTCAAGTTATGGTGATAGTATGCAAATCTACATTAAAGATAATGAATTTGGCAGAAAGTTTATTGAATTATTCGAAACAGGTGGATTACAAAATGTTATTTTTACGATTATGAAAAGATATACATTGCACGATGAGAAAGGAAATGAAGGTAGAAAAGAATATGCACGAAATGCAGTATTAACAAGTTGCTCCGAGCCTATCGAATATGGTAGTGCGTTAACTTTTACTTTAACATTTGCAAAAAAATTCTTTTTGGAGGGTTAATTTATGGCAGTTCAAAGTTATTCAATTTTTATTAAATATCCAAGTCAAGCAAGTAATAATAAATGCAAACCTGACGCAACAAATAATAAAGTAATTCCAAATGTTGATAACTCTTTAAAAGTTGCAAGTGAAAAAGAAGAAAGTGTCAGCAATGGAACTACTAATATTAATGGTTTTGTAAGAACTGCAAGAAATCCAATGTCTGCATTAGTTGGTAGTGCTTCTAAAGCATTCGCACCTATTGCAGTTGGTATTGCAACTGCTAAAATCATTGATAGTGTAGTAGGTGCTACAATTCCATTTTATACAGGTTATACTGGCGACACATCAGTTAGTGTTAATTATGCAAACTTTAAGAGTGCAATTAGTGCGATTTTAAATCCAATAGGGACAGGTTTAAATTATGCAACAAAGCAAATGGAATTATATCAAGAAAGACTTAAAATCGAACAACAAAGAGCCTTAACAGGTAATTCGATTATTAATAATTATGGGGGGAAAGCAAGTAATTAAGTATGAAATTTTATTTAAATGAAGTTGAAGTTAAAGTATTAAATGGTGCTACTTTCTCAATTCAAAAAGATGAAACACTAGATAGTGGTAAAATTGAACTTGTTTTTATGGAACAAAAAGATCCAATTAAACCAATGACCGATTTAACTATTGTTGATGATGAAACTTATAACTTTGTTGTTATGAGTGATACAGTAGAAATTGCATCGAAAAACCCTGAATGTTATAAGCACACTTTAGAATTCGTGCAAAATACAAAGAAATTTTCTAAAATTCAAGTTAGAAATACACAATTCTCTCAACCTGCAAAGAATAGTTTAAAATGTGGTTGTAATGCTACATTTTTAAATAAAGTAGGAACTGAAACAGGTTATATGAGAAATTTAGCAATGTATGGAAATAAAGAATATTCTTATTCAATGGAAATATCA
>CAVGEZ010000099.1:0-8518 GCA_963628445.1 uncultured Eubacteriales bacterium | reverse complement strand
AGTTTTCATAAGTATTTCAATGAATTGCTTTAAAATTTATAAACGGTTATGATACACTATAAACATAATGAGTTTCATCTTCGGCTTGTTGCAAAAGATTACATAATCGCCAAGCAAAGTACATCTCTTGGTAAAGAGGCTTGATTATTTTATTATTTTCCATAACAACATAAATTAATTGATTTTTAATAATCTTTTCTCCCTTCTGTTCTTCCTTATGTGTTCCAATGGGGAGAAAAGGGTGAGGTTTGTAATTACTTAGAAGCCGAAACAACACCTCTGACAGATATACCGTAGCAACGATAGTAGTAGTAGAGGCCAACACGGCCACTATTGAAGCTCAAGTGCCAAGCACTATCAGTATAGTCTCCATACAAAGAACTGCTCCATAAGCTACCGCTAGAACCAACATTGACCATCGAACCATAGTAACCGTAACCAGAAGCAGGAACAAAAATTGAATTACCATTTGTCTTTGAAGTAAACAATCTACCATTTACGCCATTCTGTGTTGTCCAAGTAGAAGTCGTTCCATCAATTAATTCCTGCATCTGCTCCTTAGTAGGCATTTTACATTTACCATTTGTATATCTATTTGCCGCATCATCAGTCATTTCCAAGGTGGTCAAACCATCAGTTGAATTGTACTTGTTTAGAGCTTTTTCTTTTCCAAACTTATAGTCATCCCAACTGAACTGTTTTGTTTTACCAACTTCATCAGCGGTATAGCCTTGAATTTCGCCCCAAGCAAAATATAAACCTGCATCCTCTGGACTACTTGCGCCAACATTCCTATCCATCCACAATGTGCCACTTGGCAAACCTAAATCTATGAGATGGTAATCCTTATAAAGTTCCATGTGTTTCATCTTTTTTATAACATTTCTTATAAATCTCTATTGCTACATTAGCCCATTCTTCTACGTCAGGGCCAATTTCATTCCAACGCTTTACTTCCTCCCAATCTTTATCTAATTGCTCTTTTGGCGTATTCTTAAAGTAAGCGAGTAATTGGTTATATATTTTAGATTTTCATTTCATCGTTTAATCCTAATGCCCATAGGAAATGTTGAATTTCATGGACGTAAAATATTGTATTAACAAATTCTTCACCTACTGTCACAGTCCAACTTTTAAAAGTACTAAAGTCATAATAATTTTGAATTAGATATAAACCATTAGCACATCCTAAATCTTTAGTGTATTCTCCTTCTTTTAATTCCCAACCATTCTTTTCAAGAATTTTTTTAGTAAGATAAATTGGAACTACATCACTACTAAAAACTTTTATATCCCCTTCTATTCCGATAACATCATTTTCATAAATAGAAGTTACCTTACATGGCATTCCCATATAATCTACAATATCTCCAATTTTTAACTCAGTAGTTTTCATAACAAAACCTAATTTATGTGTTCAATATAAAAACGTTCAACAATTTCACTCCAAGGCAATTTGTATCTTTTGTTTTTTTCAAATAGTTTGTTTAGCTTTTTCTCTCCAATTTCAAGTAACTTTATTGCGTATGAATCTGTAATCTTATGTACGCCACAATGCTTAATTGAGTGACAGATTCCTAAGCCATCTTCCTTTGTATGTTTTCCTATTGTGAATATCGTTACATCATCACCATTGACTTCAGTAACAATACCAGGAAGCATTTGACAAGTTTCTACCAATTCGCCAATATTAATTCTTTGGCTTTCTGAATAAACAATGCATATCGGCTCATCTTCCCATCTTAATCCTTTACCGTTAAGTTTTTCAATGCATTCGTTTGAAATATCAAAAGATTCAACCATTGGAGTGTACCAATATGAGTAAACACAATTCCTTATCGGCATAGTCTGAAAAATCTTCCCTTCACCACTACCGTTAACAGCAATCCAAAACATAATTTCTATTTTTTATAAAATTAACTCATAACAACAAGATATTTTTCTCCTTTAGTTAGCGTATATTCTCCGCTATATTTAGTGAATTTCTTTTTTCCTTCCATTGTGTAAAGTAGATAGTCATTTGCTTCTTTCTCTGAGTTAAAACAATCAACATCTTCATAAGGCTCTCCCCAAAGCATAAAATAAGTATTATCAAAATCAACTATTCTATCTTTGATATTGTTTATTGCAGTTTCCAATACATCATAATATTCTGCCATATCAAGAAGTGTGAAAACCGCAATAATATCGTTTTTATTATTATTATTCATTTCTTTATGATTTTATATCCGTTCCGATTTAAAATATCTTCAATTTCAAATAATTTACTCTTAACGAGCTTCTCCATTTCTTCAACAGTCACTTGACCAATTAAAGATATTCCATTATCGTTAACACTAGTCGAAAAATAAGTGTTGTTACAAAACATAATGCATAACTTAGTTAGCTTTTCTTTGTTGGTTTCCATCTTCAAACAAAAATATTATAATTTAAATCTACCATTTGTCCCTTTTATGTAACTGTACATATAGTTAGTATCGAAGCTATAAATCCATCCTCTATTTTCATTGAATTTATAAACACATTTGTTATTATGTTTATTTTTTTATAATAGTTTCTAAAAATGAAATTGTCATCTATTTAACTTTCTCTACAATTATTTATTCCCAAGCGTATCTTCATATTCCTCAAGCCACTGTTTAAGATTTTCAGTTAAATGCCCGTCAACGTCAAGTTTACCGCTTTGCCAAAAAAATTGTATATCTATTGAAAACCAACCTCCATCTTGCGTTTTTACAAACCATATAGGAAATTTATCATATTTTGGTATCGAACACTCAATAAAATAGTCAGTATCAGTAGTATATAGCCAATCATAATGCTTTACTTCTTTTTCCCATATGTCATATAATGATTTTTCCGTCATTGGAGTTTCATCCTTAAAAACAAACGTAGTTTCTTCATAGTCAGAGTCCTCACAACAATACATTGGAAACATTATACTTTTTGCTTCCTCTTTTGGAATAATTCTTAGAACAGTTGCATCATATTTCCTTGATGGTGTAATTTTTCCATCATCGTAAAATTTATAGGTATTACCTACTTTTGGTAAAATATTTTCCATACATTCAATCTTCTTTTATACAATGATTTTTGAAGTCCCATTCATAAAACTCATATTCACAATCATCACCACACATATCTTCTTTATAGCAATCTTCAACAAGCCATTTAATAAGGTGTTTATTAGTTTCATTAATTTTCATACCTTTTGGTTTGTAAGGTGATATTATCCACCATTTCCTATCATCTTCTTTACCTTCGTTATTCGGAAAGTTAGCAAACTTTATACAGTAAAGATTTTGAGAATCAACAAAGTATTCTTCTTTATCCTTTCCTTCTTCATACCAAAAAGAAGGTGTAACAAAGTCAATTATATATTCGTAATCGTTAAGCTTCATTCTATTAGATTTTTGTAAGATTGCTTATATTTCTATATCATCCAACTGTAATCCCCACAATAAATGTTGGAGTTGATGAACATAAACAAAATTAACCTTAATAGGTTCTTCATTGTTATCATACATATAAAATGTATTATTGTTTTCCGCAGGAAAACATCTTAAAATCAAATTGTCAAAAGATGGATGTGAATATTCAAAGAACTCATATCCTATATTGTTTTTATCTTTATAATGTTTCCATAAGTAAAATTTGTTCTTTTTAAGAATTTCTATGCTAAGACAAATAGGTGTTATATCAGTAATGGCAACAAAATGTTCTTCACCTATAACGGACACATGTTCTCCGTTAATATAACTGATTTTGCGAGGTTTACCATTAAAATCAAACCAATCTCCAACCCTAATATCTGTCTGTTTCATTATTCTTCTGTTATAGTCGTTTATCCACCAATTTCATCTACAAACTCATTAGCTTCTTCAATTGTTTCAAAGCTCATATTGCCACAACAATTACCACATTCCCATTCTACTCTGTACATATTACTTAAACTTTTTTATTATTCAAAAATTCTTCCTCAGTAATCTCTTCCAATTCAGAAGGATTAAAGCTATTGCTTACTTGAAAATCTTCATCAACTTGATAATCGCAATGTTCCATGTATGAATACCATTTCAATTTTCCATTTGTATCTTTACAAATCTCAATTGGCGTGCAATCAACAACGGTTGTACCATAATATTCATCATCAAAATAAACTCTATTGGCTTTGAAATATAAGTTAATAATGCAATCTTTTTCTATCTTAGAACATTTCCAATATTTACCGCACAAATATTTTAATTTATCAATGCCAAATTCAGCTTCAACTTTCTCTAACTCTTTTTCAGCTTCGTATTTAAGTTTTCTGAATTTTTCGGCTTCTTTGTAAGCCTCATCATATTGGCTTTCATAATATGAAAGTTTTTCTTTTAACTCTTCAATTGTTGTCATAATTGTCATTTAATTTGTCAAACTAACTCCCAAAAATGTTTATCTACAAATTCTTGAATATCACTTTCCAAAGGCTTTACCTTATCAATAGGTATTATTGATGAAGTCTCTTTTGTTTCTTTTTTATTATTCTGTTTCTCCATATATAAATTTTGTGCTTACCATTACAATTCAGTTTATAACTGTTGCAAAGGTAAACACAATAAATTGTTTTCGCAAAGATTCAAAGTTAATTAAAGTTAATCAACCTTAATAATCATCTTCTTCCTCATCCTCATAATCGTCAAACAAATCATAGTCTTGGTTAAACCACTCTACAAGTTGTTCAAGTGTCGAAGAGTCAAGATATTGGAAAATGTTATCAACCATAGTTTCAGCACCAAGTGTTTCCTTAATCTGTTCCCACTTGTCAAATGCAGGATTATCAGAAGTCATTCCCTCTTTTAACGCCTTCTTAATATTTTCTTTGATAATCTGACGAAGCCTTGCTTCGCTTAATCTAATTTGCTTCTTTCTCATAATGAAGTATCTAAATAAAAAATCTCTACTAATAAATATAGTAGAGATTTGGAAAAATATCAATATAATTTAGACATCCTTTAACTCTTCAAAATCAAAACTTGCAACCAAATTCAAGGTATTCCCTCTTGTTAACTCAAAGTGGTCTCCATTCTTATATCGGTATGCTTTCTTTTCAGATGCAGTCTTTCCTCTTTCAAACTCTATGAAGAAATTACCTGTAGGCATACAGAATTTAGCAACACTACCACTTGCAAATGAACTTTGTGACCTATATACAGGTTTTCCCTCTATTCCATTTTCATACAATGTTACATTGGTAATAGTCTCATTGGTATCATTCTTGATTTCAACATAGCCACTTGGCTGTCTATTAGGAAGTTCCAATTTACAAACGCCAGTATTGTCCAATGTGTCAAACCATTCATCATAGTCTGCTTTTGTAGAGTAGAATCTGCAAGACTTATAAGTTGGTTTAATAGTAGTTTTAATATTGAATTGTGTTCTACCATCTGCATCAACTGCTTTTGGAATATACCATATCCAAGTTGCATGGAATATAAGGCTACTCTTTGCAAATTCTGCACAATCTTTCAAGCCATTTTCACAATTCCAATCGTAATCAACCACATTTCTGTTACCAAGTGTAAACCTTACAGTATTACCATCAGAGTTATTCCTTACGTTAAGGTCGCTAACAGTATAACTATCACTCTTTGTATGTGCAACACCCCAGTTGAAAGTTACAGAACCATTGCCTTCAATAGTTGTACCTTTTTCAGAAGCACTACCCTTAACACCACCAGTTACACTACCACCAATATTCCAAGAGTCACTTACGGTATAAGTATGAGTATCAATTGTTGTTTCTGGTTTTGGAGAAGAAGAGAATAGTTTAACTTCGTCAATCTTTGTGTCTCCACTATAAATTGAAGTTTCAATATCACATTGAGATAAACAGAAACCTCCAATTCTTACTTGTACGCCTCCATGCCAATTCTTATGATTGGGATGATACATATTAGCATTTGCAATAGTGTAAGTTGCATTAACCAAATAATAGTCACCATGTCCTGCTTGGTCATCAAAGGCATGTACTGGTGTTACGGTATATGCTGCTGAAACATTGCCATTACCATCAAGTACGTCTTCATCAGACCAAAGTACTTTACCTACTACTCTGTGAAGTTTATAATCACTGTTAAAACCTACTGTTTGTGAATTAAATACACTTGTTGCCTCTTGCTGTTCTTCCTTATCTGTAATTGCATCTACCGTTGCTGGTAAAAATTCAGATGTTGAAGGATAAAATGTGTAGTGCTTATCAGAATAATCTTTACACTTCAAGCCAAACAGCCGTCCTAAAATCATACTAAATAAATTAGTTTTCATTGTTTTTTAATAAAAGTTCTTTATCTTCTTTATTTAAATATTGCGATAAATCCACATTTAACTGCTTAAGTTGTTCGTCTGTAAATTTATTTAAATCCCAGTAGTATTCAATGTTAAAATGATTTCCTATATTATTCACTATTATGTATTCTTTTAAAGTAAACTTATTATTAATAACACAGCATTCATCATGAATATGTTATACATAAAGCAACTTTCCAAATATTTGTATCCTAAAAGCCTTAACTGTTCCATAATTTTATTTTCACCATATCTACCTTATTATATATAGTTGAAAATTTCACTTTAATCAATCCTAACTACATCAATTGCAAATACAACAGTGTCTTCATTTTTTTCAATATTATCACCTTCAGCTACAAGTAAATATTCGTTTACATTATTTTTAGCATTATAATTACTTACTATATGGAAATGCTTTTTATTATTTATCAGACTAATAGTATTCTCTGAGTTATGCAATACAAACTTTTTTACCTTATTGTACTTGTCTTTATATTCATTGTAATGTTTCAATGCAGTGCAAGGATTAAGCATTAATACAGCACTATGCGTACCGTCCTCATTAAAGCTTTCATTATAATATAATGTAACATTGTCATTGAATAACCTATAATATAAATCCATTCCACATTCTGCTTCAAGATTTATAAATTCATATATCACATTATGGTCATAAATATTGTAGAATACAAAGTACTTATTTCCTTTTTGTAAACATTCAATAGCAAACGTAATAGCCTCTCCAAGAGAATTAAAAATCTTTCCGTCTTCATCCACACAACTAACACAATTACTATTTTCGTCCCATACCCATACTTTATGGTCTCCCAATCTAATAGTGTTTATTTCTGTAATATAATCTACAAAGTCCTCAGTGTTTGTAAAACTTCCTTTTGTGCAGTAAGTTTCTCCAAAACTTTTTGTTACTTTATACGCTATTTCCATTGCTTTATTAATTAATTGATTTAATTATCAAAGGTCTTATTATTCATTATTTTATTTGACTGCAAAGATAGTACTTTATACCCATATAAAATAATTATTTAATATAAAGAATGTTAAAACAAACATAATCAGATGATTAAGATTACGGAAGGCTCATATACAAACTTTAAAGATGAGAAAACAGACTCTCAGCATTTCTACTATAAGGATGAAAACGATGTTAGGCAACAAGGTAATGTAGCCAGTTTAAAAAATTGGAGAACATTTGAACAAAAGTTTAAAGAAAGAGGACTAAAATATAGATTGATTAGTAGCGTTGACCAAGATTATAAAGAGTTACTAAAAAACAAAAATAGTGTCTCCCCAGAAGAAGCGTATAAACGGTCAGTGTATCTTGCAAAGAATGGAACTTATATAAAAAATGTAAGGACATATTTTGATGTAAACGGAACAAAAATACCTTGTCTCATAAGGGTTGATGACCATACAAATGATTTTAGCATCAATGAAACGAATAATGTCGGTTTTCAATGCTATATCTCTATAATTTTAGATGATAAAGGTAGAAGGCTTAAAAATAATCCGTCTAAAACAGATATAGTTGTATTTGAGAGCAGACTTTATACGTCCAATGAAGATGATATTGTTAAGTTTGAAAACTTTGCTAATTTAGTTGAAAGCCACAAGAAAACAACATTTAATGCTAATGATTTGGAGAATTTATTAGGTAATATTACGATAAACGCTTCTATTGGTGGAAAAATTATAATGAACGCTACTACACAAGAAGTAAACTCTGTATTAGAACCAATTGCTGATAATATTGAAAGAGAAAAATTATTGTTGCAAAGACATAAGGAAGAAGCAAAATCCGCTAAATTAACTTCTGTGAACTATGAAGACATAGTAAATAATGTTACAACCGAAGTAATTAACAAGCAACAATATCAGACTTTTGTCGTTGATGGAGTAAAATTTGCTTCAAATGACGGATTAAAAACGGCATATAGAGTAAAAAGTAAAGGTGGAGTAAGTAAAAGCCAAAATGAAAAGATTGACATTATTCGTAAGCCTTCTATTAAGAAAGCCGAATATCAGAATAATATTACTGATATAAAGGACATAAAAGGCGAGCAATGGTATGTATTTGACTATAACGGAAACGAATACGCAACTAATGATGATAAAATAGCATACAAGATTGAAAACGGAGAATTAACAAATCAAACTCTAATGATTGAAG
>CAVGEZ010000098.1:0-8814 GCA_963628445.1 uncultured Eubacteriales bacterium | reverse complement strand
CAATTTAAACGCAAAATAAAAAGCCCTAATTAATAAGGCTTTCTTTTACATATCAAATATTGTTGTTTGAGTATATTTCTCATTGTATTTCTTCCACAGCTCTAATTGATGAACAGGAACATATAATCTTTCTATACTCTTTTTAGAATTGTTTGTAGCGCTTAAAGTGCAAGTCTTTTCTATATTCCACACTTCAATTAATCTATCATCTTTAATCTCATAACTAGATATAACAACTAATTCGGTTTGCTTACTACACCATTTATAAAACTTTTCATAATCAAATGTATTGCATTCTCTTTTGGAATTTCCACCACCATTTGTAAGATACACAGATGTATCTTTATATGGTATATCACAATATATTACTGAATTGGGCTTTATCTCTACTTCATCATAAGATTTACAACTAGCAATAATTTTCTTTTGGGTTAATCTCTCAAGGCTTTGCAATGATTGTAATTTCTCAAGGCTTTGCAATCGTTCTAAAGGCTCTAACCTTGTTAGTTCAGGGTGAAGCTCTGCTATCTTTTTAATATCTTTTTTAATTGCTATTCTTCTTTTATGTTTATCTTTTATTTGCTTAACGCTATCTCTTATTGAAAAACCCATGTATTTTTCTAATGGCTCAAAATCATCTAACATAATGGCGTTCCACATTAATCTTTTGCTTTCTTCTATATCTTCACCGTATAAGTAAGTATAACCTTTATTACCGAATGACCATACGCATGCAATATATGGATCTATTCTATGTTTTTCTTTAAATTCTTCTCTACTAATCCATCTTGTTTCATCTTTATATTTACCATTTATACAATCTAAAAAGAATTGTGCTTGCCCTTGCTGTATATCGTTTATGTAATAGTTGTTATATTTATTTTGCAATAAAGCACAATGAGTTATAGCGCAACCACCGCAAAACAAATCATATAGATTATCAGTTCGTGGCAGTTTATTTACTATCAACTCTGCTATTTTATTTTTAGAACCCATATAAGGTAAACCATATCTCATATTATCACTCCATATCAGTTATTTCAAATTCTCTTAAATCTATATACATTACTAGCTTATTATCTCTAAAGCACTCTAGTATGTTATTTAATCTCTTTATCTCTATATTATGCAGGCTAGCGATTATTGAACCACTAGCCGTTGTAATATATAACTTATCTTTATAAATCTCTATTTTCATTAAAATGGTAAATCTTCATCAGATATTTCTTCCATATCGTGAAGTGGAACTGTCTTTGGCTTACTATCTACTTGTGGATTGTTATTAGATTGCTCTTGTGAATTGTTCTTATCACTTTTAGATAGCTTTTGAATTGTTTGCATAACATAATGATTACTCCACTTTGTTTTGCCATCTTTATCAGTGTATTTATCTTGCCTAACTCCACCTGCTACATAGACTAAATCGCCTTTTTTACAATAATTACTAGCAAATGTAGCTGCTCCATTAAATAATTCAACATTGATGAAATCAGTTTCATATTCACCATTTTTATTTTTAAAATCTCTTTTAACTGCAACAGTCATTTCAACTATTGCACAATTTTCACTAATAACTTTTGAAACAGGGTCTTTTGTAAGATTACCTATAAACTGAACCATATTTAGCATTATCTATTACCTTCCTTTAATGATTTTAATATTATTTCTAAAGCTTTGATTAATTCTTGATTATCAAGTTCTTTTTCTTTCTTTTCTTCTTGCTCCATAGGTTTAATAACACCATGTTCTAATACATATAATGCATTATCTATTGCAGCGTCAATATCATCTAATACACCTACTGTGTTTTCTTTTATATCACTAATAGATATTGAATACATATCTTCTTCTTTTTCTTCCCAAAATCTTACAGAGATTTTAACTTTATTGAATGTATCAGTATCAAGTAATGATAGTTTATATTCATTATATTTTTCTAATCTTTCAGTTTTTTCATCACAACCTAACAAGTGGTCATTCTTATCACTTATACCTTTAGTGATAGCCCACATAACTTTACAACCTGTGCTAGTTTTCTCTACAATCTTTTCAATAAAATCATCTAATATTTTTTCCATAATTCTTTATACCTCTAATTTCTTTCATATTTTGCGTATATAAGCGTTTTAGATTAAGAATGAATATTTTATCAAGTTTAACTTAAAACGCTCTATACGGCTTGATTTAGCGCCTTAAACGGCTTGTGTTAGTTATTCACTAACTTTAATTCTTAAATAACCTGCTTTTTCTTTTTCTTCATAGCATTGTTCTAGCTCTTCATCGGTTAAGAATTCTTTTGCTTTATCTGCACTAAATGTTTTAGTTGTTGTTGGAGCAACTAATGTATATTTAACATTACCTAATTCATAAGATTTAATACCTTGTTCTTCCATAGCCTTTTGTATTTTGGCTCTATTGATAGCAATTAATTTCTTAATCTCTTTTACTTTATTCTCATACTGAACAAGTTCTTTCTCTTGTGCTAGTAATGTTAATGTATTCACTTGTGATAATTCCAATTGATTATTTACTAATGTTTTAGTTAAGCTACTTTCAATAGCCTCAACTTTAATATCTAAATAAATACCACCATTTTCAATTTCTAATATATCACCTAAATAATTCTTTAAGATATTATCACTTGTTGATAGTTCATATACAGAACCTTTATGGTTGCAATATCTCTTAATACAAGCATATTCACCATAGTTGTCTACTAATTCATCATTGTAATATAATCCAAATTCAAAATCATTTACTGTTATCTCACTATAAGCTAATAGATTTACTATTGCTTTATATAGTGCAGTTTGAGTTTGAACTTGAGTATCGTGCATTTCATAAGTAAACTTATTGTCTAATACATATAAAGCATTGTTGTTGTCTAAACCTATTTCATCAATAGAACCGCATACTACACGCCCATCAGGTAATTGCCAAACTATCTTTTGCTCTAACTTTAAAGGAACTAAATCTAATTTAGATAAACCTGTATAAGCATTATCAATTAATTCATAATATGGGCTATCAATGTAATCAAATAATGTTTTAGTTGAGTTTGGTGTTCTCAATTCTTCTAAAGCCTTGTGGCATTCAGTTCCCCTAACAGCTGCTTTCTTTAATACTTCTTCATCTACATTAGAGTAGTTAGGGCTAAAGCCTAACTCTCTTTGTAGTTCAGTTATTGACAAATCAGCACACATTGTATCACCTGTTTCTAAATCAGTAATCATATACGCATGTGTTTCTTCTTCTAATACAATGTTGTATCTTCCTTGTGGTTTAATGTCAAATTCTTTTGTCTCTTTCATAGTCTTGCTCCTTATTTAATATTGTATTTTTTGCATAAAGCATAAATATTCTTTAATTTAGTTAAATCATCGTGTTCTGTATTTACTTCAAACTCTTTACCATTTTGCTTATATAATTCAGTAATTTGTGGTAAATGTTTTAAGATAAAATCTTTTAAGAACGCTCTTTCTTCTTTTTCTTTTTGCTCTTTATCAGCTTTTGCTTTTTCTTCAGCTACTTGTTTTTTATCTTCTTCAGGTAAATCTTCACCTGCATAAATGTATAATCCTAATCCGTGTCTAGCAAGTGCTTTAGTTAAACTTCTTTGAATTGTCTTATTTACGATTTTACTATCAATTTTTTCTAAAGGAACTGCTTCATTCTTAAGGTCCATAATATATAGTTCTTCAATATATTCAAGTCCTTCGATTGTAACACCTGTTTTAACCCACGCAGTTTTACCATCAGTGAAATAGTTTACAGGGCAGATATTTCCCCTATCATCAATAATCATATCTCTTTCATAAATTGTATATGTTGCGTTAGGGTAATATTTCTTAACACTAGCCCACGCCCACGCCCACGATAGATAGCTTAAATCTTTTTTCTTTTCGATATGCTCACTTACATTTAAATTATTTAATACTTCAAATACGCTTAATTCTTTATTTTCCATTGTTGTCTAGTCTCCTTACTACTTCTATAATTTGCCCACCACTTAACACTGCAGGTTTAGTCTTTACGATAAAGCCAAAAACTTTTAAGTCAAACAATTGTTCTTCAGTTAGTGGTGTTGCTTGCTTGATATAACAATTGCCTAATTCGTTTAGGTTCTTGTAAACATATCTAGCAAATTCTCTTGATTTAAGATGGTCTTTCATTAATTTATGATATTCACAATTATTGCACTTAATATCATTTTCATAGCAATGCTTGCATTTATCTTTAACATACTCAATACAATCAGCTATTTCTAATTTATCATTATGTTGATTAAATCTTAAATAACCCCATATATCAGATAGTTCATAGTAATTATCTTTCATTTAATTCACCTTCTAAATTAGTTCTTTCAAAATCATAATAGTTAGTATCAAAATATGAGATATGAATATAACTATCATAAGCATATTTTCTTCTTAATTCTTCTGCAGTCATTACTTTTCTTAATTTTCTATAATGATTTAATTTTGATGGGTTAGTTACTGCTATAATCATGTAATCAGTTGAATTTTCACACTTGAATGCTACACAGTTGTAATAACCCATTACAAAACTATATTCATCTTTACCTTTTCTTTTGCTTAATTCTTCCATATAAGCATAAACGATTAAATCACCTTTTGCATCTTCTTTAATTAAATAATCTTTTTTTGTCTCTCTTGTCATTTTTTTAGTCCTCTAACTTTCTATATCTTGATTTAATTTCACTATCTGTGATTGTTAATTTTACCTTGATTATATTAATTCTTTGTTGTAATTCTACCACTGAATTTAACGCTTTTCTTAATAAATCAATTCTTGTAATTGAGTTTGCTTGTATGATTTTAGTTGATTTTTCTTCAGCTAGTTCATATTCAATGCAAGTCAATTCACTTGTTAGTTCATTTAATCCATCTAGTTTTAATTTCTTAACATAGTTGATGAACTCAATAACTTGTTGTGGTTCTAATTTTAATGTCTCTTTCATTTTTCTATATCTCCTTGACTGTCTATAGTATAAATCAAGTGTATACATTTTGTCAACACTTTTGTTTAACTTTTTTAAATCTTTTTATTTTTCTCTTTTATTGCTCTATCGATAGTCTTTAATTTTTGCCTACCTGTTTGTGCATCTACATGTATATATAGTTGTCTCTTAAAGTTAACTATTTTAGAATGTAAGAAGTTATGATTTTCTAGCTCTTTAATAAGATTAATAACTTGTCTTTCACTTATTTTCATCTTTTCAGCTAAATATTTATTGCTAGCATAGCAATAACCTTCTTCTTCAGTCAAACCACTAATTAAAGCAAACAGCAATTTAGCTCTACTAGATATATCACTATCAAACACTGAACTAGTTATGATTAAATATCTATTCATTATTATTCACCTTTCTTTTTGATTTTAGCATTCTTAATTAAAAATCTTAATGCGTCAGATTTAGTCATATTTATAGATTTAGCGTATTCATCTAATTTTTTAATTAAACTTTCTTCTAATCTAAAGTTTATGAATTTCTTCTTGTCATATTCTTTCATTTTATCATCTCGCTTTCTAGCCTATAAATAGTATACACAATTTAAATACGATAGTCAAACTTTTTGTTTAAAATATTTTGGTGGTTAAAAACGCCTTAGCGTTTAAGCGCCTTAGCGCTATTTTCAACTTTCTTTTATATATACACACTAGTGTATATACTTTTCTTTTATATTTATTATATTTTCTTATTATACTTATTTATTATACTTTATTATTATGGGTGAAATTTTTTTCATACCCCCCTGAAATTTTTTTCATACCCCCCTGAAATTTTTTTCATACCCCTATGAAGAATTTTTCACCCCTTGCTTTATCTAATCTAGTAGTCTAATTTATGTAATTTTTAAAACTAGATATAGGCTTAAATTAATCTAATAGTATATATAAAAGTGCTATCTCTTATATACCCCACCCCCCACCTATCTTCTCAAAATAAAATATTTTTAACTTTTTTACGATTTCACATTGATTTCACATAAGGGCTATTAAAATCGTGTATACTATAGGCAGTTAAGAAAGGAAGGAATACAAAATGGAAAAGCAAGAAAATAAAAGCATATATTTATACTTAACTAAATTAATGGCAAGTTTAAACAAAAAAGTGAATAAATTAAACCCTACAAGAGAGAATGTAAACAAGGAAGGCAAAATATCACCTGCTGCATTTACTACTTGGGTATTAAAAAATCAAGAAGAATTAGAAAGGCTTATTAGAATTAATGATAAGCACGACTTAACGACAACTTATGCAATAGAATTATGTAAGAAATTAGAGAAGTTCAAGAAAAGTTGCTATAAATGGAAGCCTATTTATATTGATGACAATTTTATGATTATGAATGATACAGTAGCACAAATGGACGCTTGGGAAATATCTATCGAACTATTAGATAGCATTGGTAAAAATCTACAAGAATTCTTAAACGATAATAGATATTTGGCTTGGCAAATTGAAGATAAGTCTGTATTTTTTCAAAATGATAGAAAGGAAGATTAATTATGACAATTGAAAGTGAAGAAATAAGAAAAGCAATAATTGAGAAATATAAACTAGATGTAATAGACAAATGGACTTTTGCTAGTTCACGCCCAACTGCTTATTGTATGTATAGAAATAGTGATTTAAAAGAATATTGTTTCAGTATTAAATGCAGTAAAACACTAACTAGTTATATTATAAGTTATGAAGATGAAAAAAGAATAATGAAATATGTTTATTTAGGAACTGAAAGAAAAGAGTTCGAAAAAGCATTAATGGCTACACTAGTCTAAATCGCACAAAATTGAGCCGTGTTGCGTTTCTTGATTAAGAACGATTAATTTATCAAGTTGAATGTAAAACGCTCGTAGAATTGAAATATGAAAGGAATTAAGAATATGAAACAATATTCAATATTTGATAGTTTAGACAATTTCATAATTGATAAGCCTATCAGACTTATAGAACTATTCGGTGGTTATGGTTCACAAAATCTAGCATTAAAATATCTTACAGGTAAAAGTTGCCACTACAAATTGGTTGAGTGGTCAAGCAAGTCAATTCAAGCTTACAACGATTTGCATACAAGAGATTATACTGATTATTCTAAAGAATTAACTGATGATGAAGTGTTAGATATTTTAGAAAAATTAGGAGTATCTTATGACTATAATAAGCCAATGACTAGAAAAGAGTTAAAAAATAGAGATTATAGAAAGATTTACAATAATATCAAAGCAACAAATAATCTAGTAGATATATCAAGAGTTCACTCTAAAGATTTAGAAATAACTGATGAAGATAAATATTGCTATTTAATGAGTTATTCATTCCCTTGCCAAGATTTATCTCTAGCTGGTGATTGTAAAGGAATGGCAAGAGATAGCCAAACTCGTTCAAGTCTGCTATGGCAAGTTGAGAGAATTCTAAAAGAATGCAAAGATGAAAATTGTTTGCCTCAAGTATTGGTGATGGAAAATGTTACTCAAGTTCACGGAGCTAAAAATAAAGATTTCTTTCAAGAATGGATTAGAAGCCTTGAAGATTTAGGTTATTCTAATTATTGGCAAGATTTAAACGCTAAAGATTATGGAATACCACAAAATCGAAATAGAACATTTATGGTATCAATTTTAGGCGAATATAATTATGAGTTCCCTAAAAAGATAAAACCAAAATATGTTCTTCGTGATTTACTAGAAAACAATGTTGAGAAAAAGTATTTCTTGAACGAAAAGCAAATTGAACAAGTTAAAATGTGGAATGCTTTTGAAAAACCTTTAGAGAAAATGGAAAATACTGAAAAAACTCAATGTAGTCCTACATTGACCACTAGAACAAGTGCATTTGCAGCAGGAATGATTTTGGTAAAAGATAAAATCGCTATTAAGAACAATACAAAGCAAGGTTACTTATTAGCTGAAGAAGGTGATGCAGTTGATATTTCTGGAAGAATGAAATATCATCGTGGAACTGTGCAAAAAGGCTCTAGTCAAACAATCACTACAGCTGGTGGTAATAATGTTGGAGTTGTTACTAGAGTGGTAGGTGGTGTCGGAAAGAAAGGTTCAACTAATCAGTTTCATTTGCAAGATAGAATTTATGAAGGGAATAATAGCGTAGCTATAACAACTGCATTTAATCCATATTATGTTACTAATGAAATCATTAAACTAGGGAATTATACTCCAAGCGACCATAATGCTACACAAGTAATAGATAATAACGGAGTGGCTTGCACTGTAATGGAAAATCATGGTTCTGTTCAAGCAACTATTACTGATTTAGGAATTAGAAAATTAACACCAAGAGAATGCTTTAGATTGCAAGGTTTAATTGATGAAGATATAGACAAAATCAGTGAAAACCAAACCGATAATAGCAATTATCATCTAGCAGGCGATAGCATTTGTTGTGCAGTTCTAATCGGTATATTTGGTAAACTATTAGGATTAACTGATAGTGAAATTGAAAGCAAAATAAGAGACACATATAAATATAAGTAGGAGTAATTATGACTAAAAAGCAAATTGAGTATTGGAACGAACATTGTATTCATTCTACATATGGTGCAAACAATGGTAAAGAGTTTTATGATGAAGTATTAAACGAAACTGAAACTGAAATATTATGTAAATCTTACCCTAATCAAAATATGCGTGGTGAACCTGTTTGGTTAAGAAAATGTTTAATAGGCAGTTTATATGAAATTGTTATAAAGCCTAACAAGTTTAAACATAGCATAAAACAATTAAGCATATTTGATTTATAAAATCTAAATCATGTCATATCGAGTATTT
>CAVGEZ010000097.1:0-19431 GCA_963628445.1 uncultured Eubacteriales bacterium | reverse complement strand
ATATATAAATATATCATTTTAATTAAATCGTTCTATAATAGGCTTTAAAATTAAATTAAATGATATGTAAACTATTCTTTACATTCTTAAAACATCTAATATATTAAAAATTCTTAATTGTTTTTAAGACCCCACTATCGTAAATATACCACCAAATTTTGCGCTACTACAAAAAATTTTACGCTATCATAAAAAAATGTGTTATTATAAAGTAGAGGTAAAGTTTATGGATATTTTTGATAAAGGTAGTGCGTATTACAAAAAGGCGATTAAAGTTTTTGAAAATTTAAAAGTCGGTTTAAAGTTAAAAGAGAGTTGCGAGTTAGAAGGAATTTCGTATAATTACTTAAATGCGAAACTAAAAGAAGGCGAAAACGATTTTAACAATGCAATCGATTCGAAAAAAGCAAATTTTTATATTTTATATTTAAAAGCAAAAAATGAAATGGAATTAGAATGTTTAAAAAATATTCGAGAAGCAAGTGCGAAAAACTGGGTTGCTTCTGCTTGGATTTTAGAAAGAACGATAAAAGAAAGATATTCACAACAATTTAATCAAAAAGTTCAAGAAGAACAAATTTCTATTTCTAGCGATATTCCAAACGATGAAAATTAGTTTATACTCTTTAACTGGCAAAGGTTATGAAAAGGGTTGGTGGAAAAATTGTAAATGTCGTTATCGTGCTTATAAAGGTGCGAGAAACACCAAAAAATCTGTTGTAATCGAAGGTTATGAAATTTTAGATAAAATATTAGAAGACGAACGAAGAAATATATTAGTAATTCGACAAACTTTTTCTTCGTTAAAAACTTCTGTATTTAATACTCTATGTCAATTAATTAATAATTACGATATGTCTAATCGATATTATGTTTCTTTACAATCTCTATTCAAAATAAATAAAACTGAATTAACGATAACTAGAATAAAGACAGGTCAAGTAATTTTATTTCGTGGAATGGACGACCCTATGAAATTAACTTCTATTAGAGTTCAAAATGGTTTTTTAACTGATGTATATGTAGAAGAAGCATTCGAATTAGATAGTTGGGAAGATTTTAGAAAAGTCGATGGTTCTTTAAGATTACCTGAATATGCGCCAAGTGATTTATTTATTCAAATTACTTTTTGTTTCAATGCTTGGAATAAAAAACATTTCTTATATGATTTATTCTTTAAAGGTAGATTAGAAGACGATGTCGAAAAATTAGAATTAGATACTACACAATATATCGATTATAAAAACGAAAATGATACGATAACTGGTGGTTATGGAAAAGGTGTTTATTTACACACTTCGACTTATAAAATAAATGAATTTAGAAATCACGATTACGACGAAGCAATGAAAACAATGAAAGAAAAGGCTTACGATATTTATTTAGTCGAAGGTCTTGGATGTTGGGGAAATACAACAGGTGCTACATATAAGCATTTCAGTGATAGTTGTATATTTACTTTACCTAATGACGAAAATTATTTTATTCAAAGAGTAGATAGATTTTGTATTGGTATAGATACTGGCTTATCAAATGGAGAAGGTAAAATCGTTTACGATAAAAATATGCGATATAAAAGCGCTACAACAATGGTTTTAGTTGGATTAACAAGAGATTGTAATACTTTAATTGCTTTCAATGAATATTTTTGGAGTAATCAAGGCTTAAAAGTTCCTAAAACTGAACCACAAATTATGGATGAAATGATTTTAAAAATTCTCGAATGGAAAGATAAATATTGGTTTTTACAAAATAGCACTATAAATGTATTTGTAGATTGTGCTGATATTGGTTTTAGACAAGGTTTAGACCTAAAAGCAAGAGAATATCAACTTTATAATATTCGTTTCATTGGTTCAACTAAAATCAAAATACAAACAAGAGTTGATTTTATAAACTTAATTATGGCTTATGACAGTTTAAAAATTTCTTCTTATTGTCCTAACCTTATTAGAGAAATTAAAAACTCGCAAAGGGGAGAAAATGGAGAACCAAGAGAAGACTTCGACGACCATACAATTAACGCTTGGGAGTATGCTTGGACACCAATTATACAACAAATGCGACATTGGAAAACATTTAAAGAACATTAATTCTTAACAAATGACTAAAAAATTAGTAAAATAAAATTAAAATAAAAGGAATATACGATTATGGCAAGTATTTTAGAAGCATTAGAACAAAAAATCTTAAACACTGATGTAAAGCGTTTAAATGAAAATCCTTATGGAACTCGTTTAACATTTATTAACAACCAAGAAAAAATAAATGAATTTAAAGCAAACCAAAATGAAACTTGGTATATTGGAGATAGTAATGAACTAGGCAATTTTTATAGAACTGAAAGATTAGCTGATATTCCTAGTGATTTTATTTATCTCGATAATATTAGAAAATATTTTTGGGCGCAAGCAATAAATCAAAAGGAAGCAAATTTTAAAAAAGTTCATAGTGGATTACCACACGCAATAGTTCAAACTATCGTAAATAATATTGGCGATTTTAAAATTACAAGTGATAATAAAGATTTAGAATTAGCAATTAAAGATTTATTAGAATATAACAATTACTCGAATTTATTAAATCAAAGACAACTTCCATTAACTCTTGCTGTTGGAACAGGAGCAATGAAAATCATAATCGATAATAATTATAAATACCCTTTATGTGAATTTTATTCAGCAAAAGATTGTAAATTAGTTTATCAATATAATCAATTAGTAGGTATTATTTTTATTGACTATTACAAAGCCGATAATCAAAATTATGTTTTATACGATTGTCGTTTTATTCGTGGTGGTAATTCTTATATTCACTATGAATTATTTAAACTTAATAATAAAGAACCTAATATTGCTGATAGAGTGCCATTAACTGATATTGAATTTACTGCTAATTTAAAAGATGTTGTAATTCAAAATTATCATAAAGTTTTAGGCGAACCATCTATTTTCTTTAATGATTGTAAGTTAAAGGGAAAAGGTCGTTCAATTTTTGATGGTGCTATTGATAGATTTGATGAACTCGACCAAGCATTATCAATTAGTGGTAGAGCAATTAAAACATCTAGTCCAGTTGAATATTACAGAAGAGAAGCACTTGGAAGAGATAGTCAAGGAAACGCAACTTTACCAAGTCAATATGATAGAAACTATGTTGAATTAGAAGAAAATTATTCTAATGGAGATGGTAAATTATATGGCGCAAGTGTTTTTACAACTCAACCATCTATTAATACAACTCAATACGAAGAATATATTAACTTCCTTGTAAATATGATTTTAATTGGTCTTCTTTCTCCTGCTACTATGGGTTTTGAGATTTCAAGAAAAGATAACGCAGACGCTCAAAGAGAAAAAGAAAAGATTACTCAATATTTAAGAAAAAATGTTATAGAAAGGGAAGTTTCTTTTAATAAATCATTTATTACAAAATTATTAGAAATTACACAATATATGAATACTGGTGTTATTCAAGAAGATAAATTCAAAGATAGTTTTAGTGTTGTTTATGATGATTTCTATTCTCCAACTTTCGAACAAAGAATACAATATTTAGCAAGTGCTTTCGTAAGTGGTGCTATGAGTTCTAAAAAATATGTTGAAACTTTATGGGGAGATAAATTAACTGCACAAGAAAAAGAAGAAGAAATTTCTTATTTAGATAAATTAAGACAACAAGATGATTTACATTTAGATGACTTTTTAGATATTCATGAAAACGATAAGAACGATACTGGATTCGAATTACCAAGACAAGAACACTAAGGAAAATTATTATTTTCTAATCCAATGTAAAACTTTACAAAAGTTATATAGTTGTCTTAAAAATGATATAAAACTTCAAAGAGCAATGAAAGAAATTGCTAGTGTTTTAAATTCAAAAAATATCGATACTACAATTAAAAAAAATTTCTTTAAATTATCGATTAGAACGATAGAAAAAGCACAAGAAATAAAAAGAAGTGGAGCAATTTTAATTCCATTTGCTTTTATGAACCAAAGAAAAGTTTATGAAAAGACAAATAAAATCATAAGTGCTACATTAAGAAAAGAATATTCAAATAAAATCATAAGAGAAATTAAAGATTTTATGAAAGAAAATAGAAAAGATAATCATATTTTTTATTTAGTTTCTACTCACGGAGATAGTGCTATTGACCATAAAGAATATCAAGGAAGAATGTATTACGATGAAAAAGCAAAATTAAACGGAGATGAAATGGAGCAAAAAAGACTTCATAACGCATATTTAAGTATTCAGTTTATTACTTCTAAACCTGTTTGGCTTATTACTCGACCTAATTGCAGACACTATTTCATTGCTTTAACTTGGCAAGAAATCGAAGGTAAAACAAATGAAGATTTATTAAAAAAATATAATATGATTAGTTCCAAAGGAAAACAAGGAATGAAAACTATTAAACACGCTATAAATAAGGGTTGGTATAGTCAAGATAATATTAATGGAATAATAAACACTTACAAAAGAAGATTAATGTATCATCAATTTTTAAGAATTAAAGATAAATCTAACATTGATATTGCTAATTCTATTGTAAAAGATAAGTTTTTAATTGATAAATGGACTAAATACTATAATGAACTCTATTAAAATATATACTTTGTATATATAAAAAAGAATTTTAAATAATTTTTACAATGCAATTACATTGCAGTGCATTGTATATGCATTGCATTACAATGTATTGCCTGTCAATTGCTAATTGATTATTGTTATTTGTTATTTGATTATTGTTTCTTGTAATCTAAATTAGTAAGAAAGAATACTTAAAAGAAATTAATAAAGAAAAACCCTTAAAGAAAATAATAAAGGTTTAATGGTTTCTATATTATACTTTTATCTAGTTATTACACAAAAGTTCAATAACTCATTTAAATGGCTTTATTTTAACGATTTTTAATAAAGACTAGTATTTAATCATAAAATGTGTTTTCATTTTGCTATGGCTTTAAAAAATACTTTAAAACTAATTTTAGATAGATTATAATAAAATTACTAAATATTGAAAGGGTAATATTCAATGAACGAAGAAAACAAAGAAATTAAAATTGAGGAACAAAATGTAGATACTCAAACTACTAATGAGAACGAAACTCACGAAGCCGATACAAACGAACCTATTACTGAACCAAAAGTAGAAGAAAAATTATTATCTCAAAGTGAAGTTAATGATTTTGTTGCTAAAAGAGTTAATGAAACTAAAAATAGTTTTTTCAAAAGATATGGTGTAAGTAATCGTGATGAACTTGATGACCTTATTGGAAAGTGTCAAAGTTATGATGAAATGAAAGAAAGATACGATAATTTGAATAATGAAAATACTTCATTAAAACAAGAACTTACTTTTATTAAAAATAACATTGAACCAAGTAGAATTGATGATATTAAAATTTACTTTAAGGGCAAAGAGTTAGAATTAAATGAAGAAAATTTATTAAAAGAACTTGAAACGCACAACGAATGGGTCAAAAAAAATGCTAGCGTTGAACCATTAGGAGTAGAGCATATCGAAAAAAATAAAGTTGAAAGCGAACAAGAACGAATTAAAAGAATTTTTGGAATTGATTATTAGGAGAAAAAAGTTAAATGAAATTAGAAGATTTAATCGTTGCTTTAACTGAAAAAGGACTTAAAGAAGAAGAAATCAAAGAAGAACTTTTAAAGTTAAAAGAAGAAATTGAAGAAAAATTAGAAGATAAAAAAGAAGAAACCGAAGAAGAGAAAGAAAAAAGAATTTTCGGTTTAAAATATTAATTTAAGGAGAAATAAAAATGGCTAATAATAATATTGCTTATATTGAGAAGACTTTACCTGGTATTATCGATAAAGTATTCGCAAGAGAAAGTTTAACAGAACCTTTAATTCAAGGTGGATTCAAACTTGATTTTACAGGTGCTAGAACAGTTAAGATTTTTAGATTAGAAGTTGGAAATCTTAAAAATTATAATCGTGGTGGACACGGCGCTACTAACGAAGCAAGTGGAGTAAGAAGTTATTTAGAAACTTTTACTTTAACACAAGAAAGAAGTATTATCGTTGATGTTGATAAAATGGATGAATTAGATGATGGTGATACTATTTTTGGAACATTAGGTGTTGAAATTGGTAGAACAAAAGTTATTCCAGAATTTGACGCTTATAGATTTTCAAAATTAGCAGGTGCTACATCAACAACTTTTGGAAATAGAGTTGAAGAAGATATTGCTGATAATAAAGTTATTGCTTCATTAAATGCTGCTTTAAAATGGTTTGATGAAAGTAAAGTTCCTATGGGAGATAGACTTTGCTATGTTTCACCAGATGTTATGAATAAAATTCGTTCAACTGATGAACTTTACAAAAAATTATCTCAAAGTGAATATAAAGGCAAAGTTTCTTTCGAAATTTATAACTATAACGGAATGGAAATTATCGTTGTTCCAAGTGATGAATTCTATACTGATATTGTTATTGGAGATGGTTATGCTCCAAGTTCAACAAGTAAAGCAATTAACTTCCTTTGCGTAGATAAAAAGTGTGTTGCTGTTGTTAAGAAATTAGACTTTACAAAAGTTTATTCTAGCGACCAAGTTGATTTAGGTTTCGCAGGTCATAGATTTATGAATGTCTATTACCACGATATCTTTGTTCCTGAAAATAAATTAGTTGGTGTTTATTGTTCTGTAAGTGCTACAAAGACAGGTGCTGAATGTGGCGCATTAGTTAGAGCAAGTTTAAGTGCTGGTTCAACAGGCAAAACAAAACTTGATTATGCTACAACTGTTCCAGCAGGAATGTTAGTTGAAAAATGGTATTTAAGTTCAAGCGCATTAGCAATTGGTGCTACTGCTAGTGGAACTGAAATTGCTATTGGTGGAGAATTTACACAAGGCACATCACACAATTACATTGTTGCTGCTGTTGATGGTAAAGTCGTTGCTATTAGTAAAGACCTTGGAGCTGCTCTTCCAAAAGGTGCTTAATTACTAATTAAGTAAAAATAAAAATAGGACTAGAAATGGTCCTATTTTTTTTATATCTAAAATTAAGCAAGAAAAAAAGGTATATCGTTGCGCCAGAATATTATTTTCTCGATATACCTTTATCACAAGGAGGTTCACGATGAAACATACACCATGAGTTTCAAAAAAACACAAATGTCCTATATGGACAAATATATATTAAACTTTTTTGTATATATTTTCAATAAAAAAGTTTATAATAAAAATAAATAAAAGGAGCATTAATTATGGCGACAAAAATTAATAATGGTGGTTATCAACAACCTATGGACCCAAAAACAAGAAAATTTATGAGTGGTAAAACTACTAGCATTGAACCTAAAAGAATGAAATTTATTCAAAATTCTAAAAAATTAAATCAAATTAAAAGACTTGCTAAAAATGGAGATAAAGAAGCAAAAGACTTTTTATTCGGTTTTAGAGATATGGAAGAAGAAAAAGCAAATGCTTATCTTGATAGATTTAATGATATTAAAGATAATCCAATAGTCGATTTAATTAAAATAGAAGAAAGTGCTATTGAAGAATATAAAAAAGCAATAGAAGAAGTTGAGAATAAAGAACCATTAGAAAAAATTGTTAAAGAAAAAGAAGTTCATATTTTAGTTTTAAAGGAAATGTTAAAAGATGGAATTGAAGAGTAGATTAATTACAAGTGACGAATTTTTTGAACTTACAGGTGAAAAATTAGAGAATAGACTTGTTGGAAGTGATAATCCTAGTAATGAAGTAAATATCTTTTTAAGAAGAGTTAATTTTATTTTAGAAACTTATTTTGAAAGTAGATTCTTTTATTCTTCTTCTTATGTTTATGATAATTTTAACGATACACAAAAATTAAAATATAAACAAGCAATGGCAGAACAAACATTATATATGCTTTCAAATGGCGATATTTCATTAGATAGTTCTTATTCAAAAGAAAAAGGATTATTACTCGATAGAAGTTCAATTAATGCTATTAGAATAAGTCCTATTACTTATGATTGTTTTGTTATTTTAGGAATAGCAAATTCTCATATTGGTTCAAATAGTGGTGTAGGTATATGCTAGATATTTTAAATACTAATCGTTCGAAATGCAGAATGCTATGCTACTATATGTTAAACGAAACTCAAACAAATAAAGTAGTTCATAGTTCAAAATTGAGTGGTTGTTTTTATGCTCGTTTTGTAAATTTTGAGCAAACAGTTAAATCTAATTATGGAAGTGGTTTTATGAGTTCAAATACTTATATTACAATAGAAACTTACGATAATTTAGATAATTTAATTAATTTAAAAAGTAATGGTATTTTATGTAAAATAAAAATTCCTAGTGTTAATAAAGAATACATAATCGATGATATACAAATTCAATATGATAATGAAAGTATTGAACTTGGAACTATTAGATACGCAAAGAAAAGGACTATTTTAAGATTAAATGAAAAATGTAGATAGAAGATTTGGAACTTATTTTGCTTATCGTGTAAATGACGATTTTAAGAAAAAACATTTAAGTGGTAATTTAATGCGTTCGATTTATGTAATGACTACTTATGGTGAAACGATAGTTAAAATTGCTCCACCTAGTTATGATATTGCAGTATATATTCAAACAGGTGCATTATATTTAGATAGTTCTATATCTTACGCAAATTTTGTAGATAAATATGGTTCTATGATAGAATATTATTATAAAGGTAGAATCCAACAAAAGCATATTGGAAACCATCAAAATTATGTTTCAAAAGCATTAATAAAAACATTAGAACATTATATGAAAAGTAAAAGGTATCAAGTAGTAGGGTATCAAATGAAAATAAAAGGTTAGGAGTAAAATATGATTGAAACTTTAATGAAATTATTTAAAAAACAATTTACAAGAGTAGTAAATGCTTTTGGTGTAGATAAAAAAGTAGAAGTTTTAGAAGAAAGAAGTTTTAATTTATTAGGTTCAGTCGATGTTGATACTATTTATGTTGTAATTCATTTTCAAAATGGAACTTTAATGCTTGGTGGAACAATTCTTCCTATTCAAATTGAAGTTTTTTCAAGTGTAGATGATTTTGATTTTGATTATAATATGTTATTTACCTATGCTTTAAATTTTAATTATAATGTTCCATCAATAGAAAATGTATTTATACAACAAGTTTATACTACACCAGAAGTTTCAAGTGCTTTTAATCAAGATAATGGCGAATATAAAGCATTATTTACAATGAATGGAACTATTGTTTATGGCGAACAAATAAATGGAATTTCAAATATTAAAATTAATAATACAAATGTTTTATATACAAGTGTTAAAGTTGGAATTGATAGCACACCAAATAGTGCGAATTTAGGAGCAAATAATAGCCGTGTAAATTCTATTATGAAATTTGCTACTGCTTCTTTTGTTGTGAATTGTGTTTCTTTACAAAGTGAAATAATAGAATTAATCGATAAAATTATGTTAGGTAGTGAAAGCATTAATACAATTTTTACTATCGAAATAACTAAAAATGGAACAGTTTATACTAAATCAATGAAATTGCTTGGTAGTGATTATCAACAAGCACAAGGTGGAATACCTACTTATGTTTTATCTTTTGTGGAGTAATTTATGGAAGGCGAAGTAATTGTTTATATTAAAAATCAAACAAATAGTGGTAATGGAACTGCTATAAATCCTAAAACAGGTCAAGAACAACAACCAGAAGAAGAAACAGGAGCATTACAAAGAAGTTCATTAGCAAGTGTAATGATTAATCAAGCATATGAATATGCTAAATCTATTGTTGTGAATGAAGTTAGTTATGAAGTTAATAAATATTTTGATTTAACCGACGATTATGAAACTAAAAGAGATTTGAATATTGCTATTGGTGTTGCTAAAAAAGTAGGTGGAATAGCAGTATCAACAGCAGCAGGCGCAAAACTTGGTGCGTCTTTTGGTCCTGTTGGTGCTATTATTGGTGGGGTTATTGGCTTTACTGGTTCAACTGTTGGAGAAGCAATAAATATCTATCAAAGTTATGATAAACAAAGTATTACAATGAAACAAAGAAATAAACAATTAGAATATACAAGAGTTAGAAGTGGTTATAGTTTAACAAGTGGAAGTGTTGGAGAAAATTTATGAGATTAAGAATGATATACGAAAATCAAAAAGTCGGTTCGAATGCTTATAAAATTCAAAGTGGTTCAGTTTTTACAGAACAATTCAACGAAACACTAGATAGTTGTATATTAAATATTACAAATGTTGAACCTAGTGAAAAATTAGAATTAGAACCTTACCAAAGTGTTTATATTTATGATTTAGATAGTGATTTTAAAAGATATTTTTTAGTCGATAACTTTATTGAAAAATATGTTAATATCGATACTCCTTATTATGATTATCAAATAAATTGTTTTAGTGAAACAAAATTATTAGAAAAAATACAACTTCCAAATAGAACTATTAGACAAAGCAAAATTGAAAGTAAAAGAAAAACAATTCGACAATATTTAAAAGAATTTTTAACTTTATATATTCCAAAAGTAAAAGTAAAATATTTAACTAAAAGTTGGACTTATAATTATTTAATCGATTTTACAAGTGTTATCAATGATAGTAAATTCGATGTTCTTTGTCCTGAAATGACTTTTAATAATCAAACATTAAGAAGTGTTATCACAAGTTTAATGAATGTTGTAGGTTGTATTCCTACAATTACAAATAAAACTTTATCGTATTTAGATTTAAGGCAAACAACAACTGAATTTAAAATTTATGATAATAGAAAATATGATATTATACAAAGCAATTCAAGTGATAGTTATTTAAATTCAATTACTACAATTTGTGATAATGTTATTGGAGATGATAACAAAGTTAAAAATGAAATTGTCGGTTTTAGAGATAGCGAAAATGTATTTTTAAAACACGACGACAACTTAAAAATTACATTAGAAAATTCTATTGAAAGTGTCGAAAAAATCGATATGTGTTTTAATGCTTGTTGTGGTATTCAGTTATCTTTAACTCCATTTTACCAATATAATACTGGTTATGGTGGAATCTATTTAATGAAAAATAGTAATGGAACATTTAAATATATTCAAAAAGCAGCTAATCCAACATTAGGAAATTTAAAAATAGATAGTTATACAATCGAATATTATAAAGGTGGTATTTCTTCAATAGAACACGATATTATTGCTTTTGGCGAAGTTAAAATTAAAAAAGCATTAAACACAAATGGTGGAACTCTTGTTTATTCTTTAAGTGGTGGTTCTTTCTATCTTTATGGAAAAGGAACAACAGATTACTATTATAGTGATAACTTTGGTTCTTTAAACGATATTGATTATGATTATTGTAAAATTTATTTATACATTGGTGGAAATTGTTATGTTGATATAGGTTTCAAAGAAAACGCAATGACTGATAGTGGTGGTAATCAATACGCAAATGGAACTTATTTTGGTTTTGATTGTCCTTTTATGTGGGCTTATGATATTAAAAGTTTAGTCTATGAAAAATCAGCTAGAAAATGTTTAAGAACTGATATTACTTGTAGTCCAAAAACAATAGAAGAAATGTCGCAATATTATTACACAACTCTTGAATATGAATACGGAAGTAATACAATAGATGGATTTTCTCAAAAATATGAATGGGTTGAATGGTATGGAACTTATGGCGAAATTCTTATTACTAATTTAAAAGAGATTTTAGTTGCTAAATATCCTTTTGGAGCATATTTAACGAAAGATACATTTTTAAATTGTTTAGGTTTAGGAAATTACACAAGTCAAGTAAGAATAATTAGTTATTATAATGTTGTTCAAGACGCATTTACAAGCAATAATCCTATTATCAATATTTACGATAAGGGTTCAAGTTATAGTCCTTATACATTAATTTATTTTAATATTACTTATAAACCTTTTAATTCTTTAAATTTAGTTTTTAATAAAAATAAAGATTGTTATTTTAATCTTACACAATTAGATAATCAAGAAACTTCTATTCCTGCTTTATCTTCTTTTACAAGTAGAGAACAAGAAAAAACTAATAGAATTGCGAATAATGTTTTAAAAATACACGCAAGCCAAATAACCGATTTAAATAAAATTAATCCTTTAAATAGTTCTTACAATGGAAATGTTGTTTTTAGTCGAGAAATAGCCATATATGACGATTTCTTTGATGTAAATTATACTTTAACAAAAGATTATGTAATGAAAACTTATTTTACAAGTATTGCAACGAAATATAGAGCATTTGAATATGTCGATTATAATTCAACTACTTTAAGAAAAGAAAATAAAAAATTCTATGTTTATTTAAGTGATAAATATTTTAATGGCGACGATAGAATTTTAACAAGTAATTATACTGAAAAGAATAATAGAGCAAATTTAAATATTTTATTCTTAAATTTTATGATAGGAAATTCATTAAATTATGTAGAAGATAATGCGATAGAAGATTTTGGTTATAGCATTAAAGGAACAAATGAAAGTAGCGATTATACATTATTTAAAAACGATTTAAGCATTGTTAAATATGGCAACACTTATGCTTTAACTTATCGTGATTTTGATAGTGTTAGTGGTGGAATTTATATTGAAAATCCAGAAAAAATTGAAGCACTTGGTGGCTATACACAAGGTTGGTATATGAGAGAAGATAATTATAGCGATACCAATAGAACAATTTTTGCTGATTATAGATTAATTCCAAAAAATAATTTTAATGTTGATTATGTTTTAGGTGATATGGCTGATTTAGATAATTATTATGAAATTTCACTTGAACTTCCTAAAATTAGAACAAGTTTATTTAATCCATCAACTTATACAGGTTCAATGTTAGCAATAGTCGATAATAATTCTAGTGATAGTGAATTATGCTCTTACTATAAACAAAGTGATGAAGTATTAAGCGAAACAATACAATTTGAGTATGTAAGTGGCAATGAAAATATTGTTATAGGTAATCATTTAGTCGATTTTAATACAATTTTAGGAGCAACAACAAAATCACAAATTTATATTGCTTTAAAAGGTTATAACAAAGATTTTGATACAATTTATAGTATTAATTCTAGTAATTTAACTCCAACTTGGAATGTATTTACAAGAAATAGCGATAATTCAATTACAATTAATTGGGCTAATATTACTTCAAGTGAAATTATGTTAGTAGCACAATATGGAAGTAAAGTTATTAATTTAATGAAAATTACAAATGGAATAAGTAAAATTCAAGTTTCATTAAACGATACAAGAACATTAAAAGTATTTGAAGATAATGTTTCTTATAAAGATGAAAATGGTTTAAAATTTAGTCCATTGTTAAGTCCTAGTAAAACAGTTATTATAAACGATAGTGAAGAAAGGGAATGCGAATAATGAAAGCGTTTAAAGAACTAGAAGATACTTACAAAGCAAAACAAGAAGAAGAAAAAGCAAAGATAAGACAAGAACCAAATAAACATAAAAGATTTTGGAAATGGGTTTGGTATTATCTTGTCTTTCCATTTAAATGGGTTTGGGTAAATATTAGAGATTGGAGAACTGCTTTAATATTTGGAATTACATTTCTTGTTGTTAGTAGTGAAGTTTGGGTCCCTTATCTAATAGGCTTTATATGTTATGGAAACGAAACTTTAAGAAATACAATGTTTGGAGTTGGTAGTGCTTGTCGGTTATTTTGGCTAGGTCCTGGAACTCCATTTATGATAATCGTTATAGGTATAACAATAGGTGTTAAAGGAATATTTAATAAAATAAAGGAGCGTAGAAATGAAAAAAAGAATAATATTGTTAAGTAGTCTATTCGTTTTATGTAGTTGTAATAATGTAAATAATAATGTTATTGATAACTTAAATAATAAAATTTATGTAAATACTGAATTAAGAGCAATTATAGGCTTTGAAAACGATTTAATTTATTATAGAGATAGCAATTATAATTATACATATACTTATAAGAGTGAATATACTAAAAATAATATTACTTATTATGTTTATAAATGGAATACAACAACTGTTTATAATACAGATAATTACTTATATTTTAGTGAAGAAAATGTTATTAATTTTTATTGTAGATGGAAAGTTGATACATACGAACTTAAATTTATACTTGACTTTGAGAACATTTATACTTTAAACGATTGTAAAAAAGTTTTATAATAAAGAAAAATAGGTAATTTTATGAAAACATTAATTGAAATTGAAACAAAAGAATTAAAAAACGGAGATTTAGTTAGATATAACGAAAAATCAAAAGTTTTTGAGCGTGTTTCTCTTGAAACTTTAAACACAATTAACACTAAAAAGTTTGAAGAAATGAACGAGAAATACAATGAATTGCTTTTAAAAATCGAAGAATTAAACAAATTAATCGATTTGAATAAAGAAAATATTACAAAAATAGCAAAAATTTTAAAAGGGGAATAAATTATGATTAAAATTTTATTAGCAAGTGCGTTATTAGTAGCAAGTCCATTAATGGAAAATACTACAACCGAAGAAACAACAACTACTGAAACTACTACAACAACCGAAGAAACAACAACTACTGAAACTGAAACAAAGACTGACGAAGACAAAAAAGTTGAAGAACAAGTAAATCAAGTTTGGGAAGATTTTAAAGTATGGGCTAGTAAATGGTTAGAACCTACAACAATAGCAACTATTTCTTCTTGGATTACTTATTTAGGAACTATCATTGCTTTAATTATGAAATTAAGAAATGCTAAATTAAATAATTCTTTAACAGTTGAAAAAGTAAGAGATGAATTAAATGCTACATTAGGCGATAAAGTCGATGTTGCTTTAAAGAAAGAATTAGAAAGTTATATTCCAGGATTGATTGATGTTATCAATAATCAACAAAAGATTTTAGAAGTATTCTCAAAAATTATGGCTTTAAGTCAAGAGAATACACCAGAAAGCCGAGTTGCTATTCTTAATTTAATTGCTAGTTTAGGTGTAGTCGATACAACTGAACAAAAGAAAGCAATTGAAGAACAAGTTAAAGTCGAACAAGAAAAACAAGAAGAAAAAGATAACACATTAGAAAGTATAATCAATGAAAAATAAGAAAAACATAATACTATACACTACGATGTCGATAATTATAGTTGTCGGCATTGTTTTGTTTGTTGTTGGTGGTTATTTTGCTGGTTGGGACTTCGTTGCTTGGTTTAAATCTCCTTATGCGATATGGGTTTATTTTTTAGTCGGTATTTATTTAATTGGATTATTTATATATTGGCTTTGGGAAAAATATAGTAAAATGTAATTATGGAATACTCAAATTTTAAAAAATACAAAGATAAAAAAATAATATTAGCAATTTTAAGTATATTAATTGTAATTGTTATTATTTGTATTTCTTCTTTTTTACCACTTTTATTAGACCCAACACAATTTTTAACTTTAAAATTCTTAACAAATACAATGATTACTATTGCTATTTGTATTTTTGGAACAATTAGTTGTGTAATTATCGGTCAAAGTTCAAATGAATTAAAAGAAACATCTAAAATTGTATTATCTAAAAGAGAATTTGAATCCACAAAAGAAAATATTAAAAATTATAATTATTTTAGTCAATGGGTTAGAAAAGTTTTACAAAAGAACGATTTAAACGATATTAAAAATAATCTTTTAAAATCTCACGGAATAACAATTTATGAAAATTATTCTTATTTAGATTTAGAAATTTCACAAATTAAAGCATTATTAGATAAATCACAAAAATTCAATGACCACTTTTATATGTCTTTAACAAAAGAACAAATAGAAGTTTTAATTAAAATTAAAAGTGGAAAAATTAAAGTTCATTTTGTCGAACCTATTTATTATTTAGTTTCAAAAAATAACGATAATACAAAAACAATAAGTGAAAGAAGTGGTGGCGAAGGTAATAAAAAAACTAGTTTGTTAGTGTTGAGTTTAGGTAGTAAAATAATAATGACTATATTAGTAGCAATGGTGTTTTCAAGTTTAGTTCCAAACGAAGCACAAGGCGATACAAATGTAGCAAATCAATTTTATACTTTATTTTCAAGATTATTTACTTTATTGTCTAGTGCATTTATGGGCTATTCAGTCGGTTGTCAAATGAATGATATTGACGCAAGTTTTTTAGAATTAAAAACGATAGTATTAAAAATGTATCTAGCTGATAAAACATTTATTCCTTTAAACGAAGAAGAATTAGCAAAAGCAGATTTTATCGAAAGAGTTAAAAAGGAAAATGAAGAAAGTATGAAATTATTAAGTAGTGGGGGTATAGGTAATGAGTGAAGAAGTTAAAAAAGAAGAAACTGAAAAAAAAGAAATGACCGAAAAGCAAAAGTTTATTGTAAGATTAGTCTTTTGGGTTATTTTTGCTTTAATTGTTCCTGTTGGTTTTATCATTTTTAGATATGACTTATTTACAAGAATAAGCACTGTTCAATTTGGTGGTTGGGGAATGTTAGCAGTTATTATTATCTTTATTTTCTTAATTGTAGTTGGTAAATACATTAAAAAAGGAAGTAAAAAATACTCAATGCCTATACAAATACTTAATGGAGTAGTTAAAGTTATTTTACCATTAGTTGCGATTTATTTAATTTTAGTGAATATCAAAGATAGTATAGATTTATTCTTACAAAGTCTTGCTGTATGCGTTGTAAGTGAAGCAATAGCAATTCCAATTAATCCATTACCTAAATGGGTTAGCGACCAAAACGAAGGTCAAATGAATGATACAATAGATTATTTTTTCAAAAGATATGATGAAAGAAAAGGTAATAAAGGAGAATAGATTATGTATGTATATTTTGATAGTCAAGGAAGATTAAAAGAAATCATTAATGATACACCTTTAAGAAAAGGTAGCGACAATGTAAATAAAGTATATTGTTATTTTGAAGGTATAGACAAAAGTTCTAGTTATTTTTATGTAAAAAGAAATGGCGAAGAAACAAGCATAGCACAAGCAGGAACTTATGAAGAAAATGTTTATATTGATTATGAAGGTAGAGATTTAAAATATTTTAAAGAAGAAACTTCTTATAATATGTATTCTTTAACCTTAACAAAAGAAATGTTATCAATAGATGGATTATTACAAATTACTTGTGAATTATTAAATGATAGTTCGACACTTGCTACTGGTTTAATTTTAACCACAATAGAGAATAATAATGTAAATATTACAACTGAAATTACTGAAAGTGAATACGAAATGTTAAAACAACTTATCGCAAGTATTCAAAGTTTAAATGATATTTCAGTTATTGGCGATACTTCTTTAATGGTAGAAGGTCAAGAAACTACTTATAACGAAGGTAGATTTATTTTAAATTATTATAATGATACACTTTCATTTTTTAGAGTTGTAAATGGTAAATTAACAAAATTAACTTCTTCTAGTGGTGGAAGTGGCTTAAATGTCGCAACTATAACTATTACTCCATTTGTCCAAGGAGAAATTACAACTACAATTTTGACTGATGAAGAGTTAGCAACTTTAAATTTTAATGCTAGTCAAGTATTAAAAGTTCAAGAAAATGGCTCAACTGATTATTTATATTTCTTCTTAAATCGTGAAAGAAGTTCAAATAATTTATTTATTTGGAGTTGTTATAAAGGAAACGCAAATTATATTTTATATCTCATTAAAGGAGAATCGATTTTAAATGGTCGTTTTTATATGTTTGCTGATAAAACGGATTTAGATAATATTAATCTTTCTTTAAATGATTTAAAAGAAGAATTAGCAAGTGATTATTACAATAAAACTTCTGTTGATAGTTTATTAGAAACTTTAAGAAAAAACACATATCAAGTAGTCGAAACTTTACCTGATATTAGTGAAGCAAAAGAAGGTGTAATTTATTTAGTTCCAGTCGATGGCGATACAGACAATTACACACAATACATTTTAGAAAATTCTAAATGGTTAAGTTTAGGAACTACAAAACTTGATTTAACTAATTACTATACAAAAGAAGAAATAAATACAAAAGAAAGTGCTTTAAAAGCCGATATTGAAACAAATTCTCAAAATATAGAAAATAATACTAATTCAATAAAATCGCTTAATACAAGCCTTACAAACACTAATACAAAGGTCGATACACTTTCAAGTTCAATTACTGCGATAGGAAATAGAACAACATTATTAGAAAATGATTTAAAAGTTGTAAATACTTCTTTAAGCACAATTAATACAACTATAACTACAATTCAAGATAAAGATAAAGAACAAGACAATTTATTAACAACTTATGCGAACGATATTAGTGATTTACAAAGTGCGAATGGAGTTCAAGATACTAAAATTGCTAATAATACAAGTTCTATCAATTCTTTAAAAACTTCTAAACAAGATGTATTAGTTAGTGGAGAAACAATTAAAACTATTAATGGTGCTTCTATTTTAGGAAGTGGAGATATTGTAGTTAGTGCTGATAGCACAAGTGTTATTATTAGGAGATATTAACTATGATTTATTTAGGTAATGTAGCCGTTGGAATTTATCAAGAAAGTTCTTTAAAAGGTTGGTTAAATAAATATGGTTATGCGATAGTAACTAGCACTTGGGGTTGGAAAGTAATTATTTTAGATGGTTTTAGAGAAGTTGAAAACGATTATGGAACAACAATTCAAATAGTAAAGGAGAATACAAAATATGGGAATTAACAAATTAATCGATAAAGAAGGTAATGTTTTATTTGATTTATCACAAGACACAATTAAAGTAGAAGCAGTTAAAAAAGGTTTCATTTTTCACGATAGACACGGAGAAACTTTAATTGGAACAGGAATTGAAGAAACTGCGACTGCTGCTACACCTGCTTTTTTTGAAGAGAATGTAATTTTTTATGATTATGATAATTATTCGTTTGCTTATGTTTATACAAATGAAGAAGTCGCAAATTTAAGTGCTTTACCTAGTGGAGTAGAACACGATAATTTAACTTTTATTGGTTGGAATTTTAGTTTAGAAGAGATTAAAAATGGTGTTACACATCAAGTTTTCCCAATGTATAAAACAACAGATGGAAAATTATATATTGGAATTGAAACTTCGAGTGATAGTCAAAGTTTAACATTAAATTCAAATTTAGCAAAATACACTGTTAATTGGGGAGATGGAACTGAAACAACAGGAACAACAAGTCATACTTATGCTACAAAAGGAACTTATGAAATTACAATAGATAGTAATAAAACAAATTTTACTTTTGTAAGTCCTTTTTCAAGTTCAAATAATGTTATTAGATATATTTATTTAAGTGAATATGTAAATGCGTTAGGTAGTCAATGTTTAAGTAGTGCGAATAATTATTTATTTATTACAATGCCTAATGTTTTAACTTCAATTGGTAGTAGTGCTTTCAGTAGTTGCTATGGTTTATCTTCAATAGTAA
>CAVGEZ010000096.1:0-22724 GCA_963628445.1 uncultured Eubacteriales bacterium | reverse complement strand
GGTTGTGTAACGTAAAACGCATAACTTTGCAGTACTAAATATAAATAGTAGTGTGACTTTCCAAAAGTTACTACAAACTACGATTTTTTATTAAAAAAGGTATGAAGACGGTAGCTATTTTTCGTTCTTTATGAAAATCGTAGATAGTGGAAAGTATGCCCTTTATAATAGTGATAAAAAGCTAATAAAGGAAATGGAAGGTTACGTTCCAAATAGGTTAATACCAAAAAGAGAAGGATATGGAGATTATCTTGATTTCGGCATAGAAGCAGATGGCACAATCAATGATTTTGCATCATACGATGACTTAGATTTTTCAGAATTTAATCTTAATCTTTAATTTAAGAAGCACGATGAGTATATTTGAGATAGTTAAACATTACTTGAACAGAACTGAAATAAATGAGAAAACACCTTATTTGGTTGTGTTAGCAGATGACAGATACTATATACATTATTATAAAGATGAGAACTCTTGGAAAGAATACAGAGGGTCATTTAATGTAATGGATATCGAGTATGAAAATGCAAAGTGCGGCACATTCCTTAACTTTGGAAAAGAGTTTCATCCATATATTGAATTTATGTGGGTAGATGAAATAGATTTGAAGTATCTACGAAGAAAGGAAATACACCAATGTATTAACGAAGCACTTGAAAGTAAAGAAACAAACAACGCAAAACTCATTAGTGAAGAACTGAAAGATGATAAATATAAAATAGTTTCGTTTGATGGAGATAATAATGTAAGTATGCTTATTTGTGCGGTTTCAAGTGATGAAGACTATTATTATGTTTCTATTGACAGAAATATGAAAATACATTATGATAGTTGCGTAGGAAAATACCATATTGTTGATGATGATAAAGTTATAAATGAATATAATCAGTGGCTAAACGAAAACAAGGTAGAAATACAGAACGAAATTGACAAGGCAGTATATCAAGGTTTTGATGTTCCGTTTACAAACTGCACAATTTAAATTTAATTAACATTAAAAATTTGTACATCTAAAAACATTGTGGTACATTTGCATTGAGAAAATAAGAAAGTATATTTTTATATAAAATGAACTACAATGTTTTTTTACAACTTGAAGGAAATGCGGATGATTTACTAATGGTAAACGGTGACGGCTCAATGAAATGTACAAGACTTATCAGTTTAGAGCCGAATATAAAACCTGAGGAAGACGAAATAATTGATATTTGTGTAACGTCAACGAATGTATTTCAAGACCACTCAAAGTTTGACAAACTGCTTGGGAAGAAAATTCGTTTAACAATTGAAACGTTGGAAGAGGATGTACAATAAATTAATTAAATTTACAGTTGGAAGCATCTATTGCATTGGAGATATACATGGTAACTTCAATGCAATTAGAGGTTTTATTAAGCAATATAATATTTGTAATTCATTGCTTATATTTTGTGGCGATTGTGGCTTCGGATTTGAAAGTGATACTCATTATACACAGACAATATTTCCCAAATTAACAAAACTATTGAGTAAGAAGAATGATTATTGTGTATTCATTGCTGGCAATCATGATGACCATTCAATTTTTAATTCATTTAAGTTTAATTACAAAAGGGTCAAGGTAGTACCAGACTATACGGTTATTAACACTTATTTAGATGAAGAAAAATATGTTCTTAACCATTCAATATTGTGTGTTGGCGGTGCGACTTCTATTGATAGAACAATAAGAATTGCAAGTAATAATAGGAATGTCATTGCTTATCAGAGATACCATAATTGTTCAATAGAAGAAGCTGAAAAATATACTCCTAAATGTTATTGGGAAAATGAGCAGCCAATATATGATGAAGAGCAATTGAAATTGTTAGATAAAGATGAAACACCAATTGATATAGTATGCACTCATACAGCACCTTCATTCTGTAAGCCATATACGAAGAATGGATTAGAAGAATGGTTGAGATTTGACAGTAAACTTGAAAAAGATTTGGATAATGAAAGACAGGTAATGGATAACATATTCAATTATCTCAAAGATAATAACTTTCCAATATCAAAATGGTGCTACGGGCATTTTCACTTCCACAATGTTGATTACATTAATGAAGTGAAGTTTAGTCTGTTGGATATGGATAGGTATGGAAAATTAGATTTTGAAACTATAAGATAGATTATTATGGCAAAGATAACTTTAACGACTGAGGAGTTAGATAAAATAATAAAGGAAGCAGTAAGAAGAATTCTTAGCGAGGGTATTGATGTTTACAAAGATGATATGACAGTTGGATTCAACCCAAACCATCAGAATTATATTAATACAAATGACCCTTGGAAACCAAAGCCAATATACAATGAAATAAATGGTAATAAGATAATCTCTATATTTGAAAGAGAAACGTCAGAAGATAGAAATGATGGTAATCCACTGATATATGCGTTAAAGGGTCATAAGTGGAAGTTTAAGTCTCCTAAATATGATATAATGGCATTACTTAGGAGATTCGTTGCTGTAACAAAAGAGTTAAAAGACACTTATGATGTCATCATCACAACACCTTCTTCTAATAGTTTGAATAAAGAAATTCTTTATAAGGTGGAAAGATTAATTCCTCATTCTGATTCTTTTGCTGATTTCTTTATGAAGTATACAGCTAATGAAGTATATGAGAACTTTATTGACAGTGATTGGCTTGAAAGGACTTATTCAAATGAGAGCTTTCAAAAGAAAATACATAGACAATTGTATAGTGCAATTTGTAAAATGAATAAGCCAAAATCTGCAAATGGTAATGATGGTATTTTTTCTTATAAATTCATTAAGCCAACAAGTCTTAGAAATGCAATATTGCAAACTATGAGGATTTCAGACAAGTACCAAGACGAATTTACTTATGCTAATAGAATTAATGGCAAGAAAGTATTGATTATAGATGATACAGTTACATCAGGTAAAACGTTATCGGATTCAGCGAAAGCCATTATGGAAATGTATGACCCAAAATCTATTACCTTTTTAACACTATTTTCCCCATTAAAGAAATAAAACAACTAATTAATATTTTACAATAGATGAAAAAGATTATTTTTGGAATTGGCAGTGCTGTTATAGTTGTACTCTTTGCTGTTATAATTTTTGCACAATATGTTAGCATTACTAACACAGAGATTAGGTTGCGGAATCAATTTGATGCTGAACAGCAAAAGATTGAAATGGTTTACGATAATATGTGGAAAACCATAAAGCAAACGGCAGAAGTATCAGATAAGTACCAAGAGTCGTTCAAGGAAATATATGTACAGATTATGGATAAACGCTATGACAAGAATGACGGTACGCTTATGAATTGGATTAAAGAGTCAAATCCTAATTTTGATATTAGGCTGTATGACAAACTTGCGACAACGATAGAGGTAGAAAGACGTAGATTTCTCAATGCGCAGACCAAGGCTGTTGATATTCAGAGAATACATAACAATATGTTAGACGTAATTCCTTCAAAATGGTTTTTGAGTGGATGCCAAAGACTTGAATATACAGTAATATCATCAACACAAAGCAAGCAAGTTATGGAGACCAGACTTGATGATGAAACGGACGTATTTGCCAAGAAGGATACTATAACTAAGAAGTAGTTGATTATGTTTTCATCAATAGAACAAGTCATAATATTTTTACTCATTGTAATGGTAATTGTAGGCATTACTAATTACATAAATGAGTGGGCAAATGAAAGCAAAAACAAAGCTAATAGTGATTAATTATGGAGTATTATTTGATTATAATACCAATTCTTTTTACAATTTTATATATGGTAATATCCTATTATAAGGATGGAAAAGAATTGTTTAATTTCGATAACAAAGAAGAAGGGGTGCAATTTGCATTTCTTCTTACTTTACCAACAATAGGAACATTGTTACTAATACTAATAATGTCAGCTACAATGAAATCTGTAGGTAATTCAGATACAGAATATCTGTCCTATTACTATACAAAATTAAGGCATACAGATAAGTGGGACGAGTATATTCATAGAACTTGCACAAGAAGAGTAAAAGTTGGTGAAGACAGTGAAGGCAATGCAATATATAGAGAAGAGGAATACGATTGTTCATATGTGGAAGATCATCCAGAAAGATGGATTGCTTATAGTAATAATGGGGATGAAATCTATATGGATGAAGATGAATGGACAAAAATCAAGAACAAATGGAAAGTTCCTTCTATCTTTGTATATCTGCACAGGGATTATTATCGTACTGACGGAGACGCACAAGACTACATTTGGAATAATAAGAAAGAGACAATAGAAACTTATTCAAAAGAACATAAATATCAGAACTATATAAAATACTCCCAAACTCAGTTTAGATTAAGAGATATTTCTGATGAAGAAGCTAAGACAATAAGATTATACAAATATACTAAAGTAATAAACGGAGAACAAAATCCGATAATAGGCTACAAAAAATTCATTAAGCAAAGCGATGTAAAAGAACTGCAATGGTTTAATGCAATTTATGGAAAAAAGAAACAAATAAGAACATTTGTACTAATATACCCAAATTCTTCACCTTCAATAGTAGAAGACCAAAGATGTTACTGGCAAGGTGGAAATAAAAATGAATTTATTTGTTGTGTTGGTATCAATAGTAAGACAAATAAGCTACAATGGATAAGATGTTTTTCTTGGATTGATGACGCAACAATGGAAGTAAAATGCCAGAATGACTTACTGAAAGACAGTGTATTTTCGGTAAATAAATACTCCAAATGGCTACAGCAAAACATTAAGTTATGGAACAGGAAACAATTTAGTGATTTTAATTATATAAAAGATGATATTGAACTGACAGATGACCAAATGTTAGGAGTATCAATTACAGTGATAATATTAAATCTAATTGGTTTTATAGTATTGATGACAATGACTTTTAAAGGAGACAATTAAAACTTTATATAAATGAAACATAGTAACAAAACAACAATCCTTACTGAGGATGAAAATTATGTAAAAATCTTTGCGGAAGGCATTAAGATTGATGAAACGCTTCCTAAATATGTTATAATGGAAGAAGAGAAAATTAAGAATAACAGTGATAATGTAAGTGGGAAAAGTACGTTAAGTAATATTAATGCGTTCCCAATTCAAACAGCGGATGATTTTTCTACATTGAAAGAACTGAATTATGACACACTAAAGAAATACTTTACTGAGAAACTACCGAAGACAAGCAATGGAAGTGCTATCACAGATTTCAACCTTACAATGTCTTCAAAAATGAAGGATATTGCTGAAAAAACAACTTACTCTAATGGATATACTAGTTATGGTAGACCAACTTTGTTATATAGTAGTAATCCTAATCCGATTAATCCTTCATTATGGTATACCATTAAGCAGTATTTCCAAAAGAAAAAAATTGACAAGATTGAAAAGGAGATAACAGACAAGTTTGACGTAGTAAAATTCTTTGCGGATGTTCATATAGAGTCAGAAAAAGCAGCAAAAACATATGTTGATAGAGTTGCTGAATATGTAAACTGCATTGGAATGGCAGAGAAGACAGGACAACTTGCATTGAAAGAAAAACTTTTTAGCGAGTTGGTGATTAATAAGTACGAATCCATTCTTTTCTCAAATGGTTATGGCAAACTAATTACAGAGGAAACATTGGTCAAGTTAGTTAAGAATGCACCAAAGGCACTTACGTTAAACTATATTCAGAACTTTACAAGAATTATCCCTTCTAATATTATTGCAAAGAAAATTGAATTGGATAAATTGGAAGTTTTTGACAATTATGTCATTTTGTCCTATGGCCCAGATGGTAAATCTTATGCAAGAACTTTAAAAGAAAGACAAGCGGAAGCAGAAAAAGCAAAAGACCCAATTCTATTTGGTGTAATTACTGGAAGTAACAAGCTATATTATATTGATGATTGGGTTGATGATTATTGTGACCTCAGATTTGAAAATGTGGTCGAAATCATTGGAAAAGAAGAAATAATAAAAGATTATTTGAAATAAAACAGTTTGAATTATATATTCATTTTTTTTTTTTGCAGAACTACAAAGGCTTTAATCACTAAGTAGTTCTGCTTTTAAGTTATGTTAACTAATTTTATTTGGGATTACTGTTTTAATTTACTATCTTTGCATCAGTTTTAATGAAAAGTAATTTTAAATGGAAATGGAAACTTCAATCGTAATTAATAATGTGTTTGTACTATTGTTTATAGCAATAGTATTTGTATCTTCAGTAGTAGGATGGCTATTCTATTGTGTAAATACTGAAAGGGCAAATAAATGGAAGAATTATAAAATGCTTACAGAAAAAGCTGCTTGGTGGCTTAATGGCGGTAGTGGGCTTGGCTTTGGAATTACTTTTATAATTGTAATGTTCAATGCAATAACGTTTATTGAGTTGTGGTGGATTATAACAAACTTTAATATATTTTCAATATTAACTATGTTCTTTATGGTAATTGCTGCAATGCTAACATATCAGTTGATATCTAAAATTGTCGTTGAAGACCCAACAAATCCTAAGAATCATAATTAAGATGCTCTTATGTATAAAAGAAAATTGTTCTTTGGAAAACATAAAGGAGAATTTATCCTTGATGTAATTGAGAATGACTTACAATATATTACTTGGATGAACAAGTATGTAGATTGGATTAAGTTGAATGATTACGAAATGGCAACATACGAAAAGAAGTTAAAATCCGTTAACAATGACGTTATTAGAATGAACGTAAGCCATAGAAACAAATATGAGGAAGAAATATATCAGGAAATGCAAAAAAATCGGAGGAATTAAAAAAATGACATACTACGGATTTAAAGCGGTAAAAGACGGAAAGGAAATCTTTATTGAATGGTTTTGGAATGAAAACAAAAGGGATAAAGTAGTTTCAAAGTTAGAAGAAGGTTTCAAAATTGAGAACAAGGGAAAAAGAAAGGAATTTCTTTGGGAAATTAATAATTTTTGTTCTCCAATAATGGATGAAGAGTGTCTTTCATTTGAAAAAATTCAAACCAACAATAAAATTTATCTTTATTCAGATAGGATAAAAAGTGAATATTATGTTGAATGTAATGAGCATTTAATGAAATAGGTAAGGCTAACAATCAGAATTTCATTCAAATACCCCACAGTAGATTTATAGATATGTTGTCTTATAAATGCGAAAAGGTGGGAATAAAGGTAAGACTCCAAGAGGAAAGTTATACTTCCAAGTGTAGTTTTCTTGATGGTGAGGAAATCTGCAAACATGAGGCTTATATGGGTAGGAGAGTAAAAAGAGGACTTTTCAAGTCCGCAACTGGTAAGTACATTAATGCGGATGTTAATGGCTCGTATAATATAATGCGAAAAGCAATCCCAAACGCATTTGCGAATGGGATAGAGGGTTTTGTAGTTAACCCATTAGTTGTTAAACTATAAACGGTTTTTCAATGTATTTCATTGAAAGTTGGAACTATTGATTACAATATAGAAAATATTGATGAATTTCAGATTACGGCTGACGGATTGCAAGAATCAATAAAAGAAGGTTGTTGGACACCTTATACAGATAGTGCTCTTAGTCTAATTAATAATAAAGGAAAACAAGTAATGCTTAATATTTAATGAAAAATAATTAAAATAATGGCAAAGATTTATTTTAAAAATGAGAATTGTTTTGATACAATGAAGAAAATGGCAGAAGCCAACTATAAGGTAGATTTGGTTTTAACTTCACCACCTTATTCAACAAGTAGAAGTACAAGTAAGACGCAGAAGTCTATTGACAATCATATTTGCCGATATGATATTTGTCTTGACAATATGACTGCTGATGAATATAGAGAATGGACAGTAGATTTGTTCAATAACTTTGATAATGTGTTGGAAAAAGACGGAGTTATTCTTTACAATGTTTCATATGGTTCAGAAAACCCTTCCGCATTGTGGCTTTCAATTGCTGCTATAATTGAGAAGACAAACTTTATGATTGCAGACACTATTATTTGGAAAAAGAAAAGTGCATTGCCTAATAATGTTGGAAACAAACTTACTAGAATTACTGAATTTGTATTTGTAATTTGCAGAAAAGAAGAGTTTAAGACATTTCGCATAAACAAGAAAGTTAAGTCTATCAGAGAGGATACTCATCAGAAGTACTATGAGAATATTTTTAATTTTATAGAAACAAGCAATAATGACGGTTCTTGTAAACTTAACAAGGCAACATATTCTTCCGATTTGTGTGTTAAATTGTTGGAAATTTATGGACAGAAAAACTACAAGGTGTTTGACCCATTTATGGGAACTGGTACAACAGGGCTTGCTTGTGAAAAGTGGGGTGACGATACCACAGTATGTATTGGATGTGAATTGTCAGAAGCACAAGTTCAATATAGTATTGATAGATTGAAAAATTATAAAGATAAACAAGGAAGAGATTTATTCAAAAAATGACAAAAAGAAAGACTAATGAAGAATTTGTAAAAGAAGCTAAAACGATACATAAGGATAAATATAACTATAGTAAAGTAGAATACAAAAACTATAATACTAAAGTTTGTATAGTATGTCCAGAACATGGCGAATTTTGGCAAACTCCAAGTCATCATTTAAATGGTAGTGGATGTCCTAAATGTGGATACATCAAGGTAAGTAAACAAAAAACAAAAACAACAGAAAATTTTATAAACGAGGCAAAAACCGTATTTGGTGATAGATATGATTATTCAAAGACTGAATATCGAAGTGTGTTTGAAAAGGTATGTATAATTTGTTCAAAGCATGGGGATTTTTGGCAAACTCCAAATAGCCATTTACAAGGTTGTGGCTGTATTAAATGTGCTAATGAAGCAAAATCTTTAAATAGTCGTTGTTCGCTTACTGATTTTATTGAAAAAGCGAATGAAACACATACAGATAAGTATGATTATACAAATGTTGAATATATAAACAGCAATACTAAAGTTTGTATAATATGTCCAAAACATGGTGAGTTTTGGCAACAGCCTTATGTACATTTACTTTGGCATGGCTGTCCTAAATGTGGTAAAGAACCGCAAAAAGAACAAATAACAGCAATATTTAATGAGTTCGTTAAAAAAGCCAATTCTATTCATAGTAGGAAATACAGTTACATAAGGGCAAAATATATAAATAGTAAGACGAAGATGTGCATAATTTGTCCAGAACATGGCGAATTTTGGCAAACACCTAATGACCATTTAAGTGGAAAAGGTTGCCCTTTATGTGCAAATCATATCACCTATAATAATGAAATATTTATAGAAAAATCAAAAGAAAAGCATGGTGAAAAATATGATTATTCGAAGGTAAAATACATACAAAGTAATAAAAAGGTATGTATAATATGCCCAAAACATGGTGAGTTTTGGCAACAGCCTTATATACATTTACTTGGGCATGGCTGTCCTAAATGCAAAAGAAGTCATATGGAAGAAGAAATAGCTTTATTTTTAGACAAAAATAATATCAAATATATTGAACAATATACTATTGACAACATAGTACACCATACTAATAAACAAACATTTGACTTCTATTTACCTCAATATAATGTCGCTATAGAATGCCAAGGGAAGCAGCATTTTAAGGAATCTAATTTTGGTAGTAAAAAGTTTACAGCTTCACAATTATATAGTCAAATTATACACCGAGACGCTAAGAAATTATTAGCTTGTAAACAAAACAATATTAATATAATGTACTATACAAATTTGATGCAATATGACTATTTTTTAGGCGAAAAGGTCTATCATGATAAAGAAATTATGTTAAATGATATATTAAAAAATAACATTAAAATTGTTTAAAATATGTTTTATAAGGAAACAAAGTATTCATATAATGATGTAACGATTACCCCTGCTGTTTTGTCTGAGGTAATGCATCGTAAAGAGTGTAACCCTTTTATTGAAGGTGGGAAGCTACCAATTTTTGCCTCACCTATGTCAACAGTTGTTGATAAGAAAAACTTTAAGACCTTTGAGGATAATGGCATTATTCCAATTCTTCCTAGATGCCAGTGCAATTCATTCAGTGAGAGATTTGAATATGCTTCGCAAGGCAAGTGGGCTGCTTTCTCTTTGTCTGAATTTGAACAATATTTTTGTAATGAAGAATTGGTAGTAGGTGTTACACCGTATAAGGTGCTTATTGATATTGCTAATGGGCATATGTCATACCTTTATGAATTGGTAAAAAAAGCAAAAACATTACATGGCAATGACATTATCGTAATGGTGGGCAATGTTGCAAATCCATTGACATATGAGAAATGTTGGAAAGCAGGCGTTTCTTATATAAGGTGTTCCGTTGGTACAGGCAGTGGTTGTATCACTAGTACACAACTTTCAGTACACTACCCTATCGCTTCACTTCTTGATGAAATGTATCAAGAAAAAGTAAAGATTGCTGAGGGTAGAGGAATTGATATTAATACATTGCCAAAGATTGTTGCGGACGGTGGAGTTAGAGGATATGCTGATGTAATTAAGGCACTTGCTCTTGGTGCAGACTATGTAATGATTGGTGGAGAATTTTCAAAACTAATTGAAAGTGCAGCACCGCCTTTCTTGTGGAATGAAAAGACTGATGATATTTATGAACTGTCAGATAAGGAATGGGAAACACTTAGAGAGGAAGGCGGTTATTTCTTCTTCACAGATGAAAATAATGAAGACCATATACCTACTGCTGTATATAAGAGATTTTATGGAATGGCAAGTAGGGAAGGACAGATTGATATGAATGGCGAAAAGACAAAGACATCTGAGGGGAAAGCCAAGACATTCAAATGTACCACAAACATTGATAAGTGGGTTAATAATATGGAAGACTATTTGAGGTCAGCAATGAGTTATCTTGGAATTTTTGATGTAAAGGATTTAAATCCGAAGAATACAAAAATTTACATTATGTCAAATAACACAAAGGAAAGTATAAATAAATAAATTATTTGATTATGGATATTAATAGTAGAACTGTAATTTTGCCTCTTGAAGAATATGATATAAAATTTGTTAAAATTTCCTTCATCCATTCTAACTTTTTAATCTAATAAACTATTTATATATGTATGAAAAGTAAAGAAGTATTAAAAATATTAAGAATAACAAGACCAACTTTAACAAATTATGTTAAGAATGGTAAAATAAAAGTTAAAAAACTTCCAAATGGTTTTTATGACTATGACGATGATGATGTATTTCGTTTGGCAAATATAAATGTGGAATACAATTCTGTTATATATGCAAGAGTATCTACACAAAAACAAAAAAATGATTTGGTAAACCAAATTGAAATGATAAGACAATTCGCAAACAGCCAAGGTTTTGTAATAGATAAAGTATATCAAGATGTTGCAAGTGGGCTTAATTTCACAAGAGGTAACTTTGAAGAGCTTGTCAATGATGTAATGAGTAGGAAAGTTAAACGTATATTCATTTCAAACAAAGACAGATTAACAAGAGTGTCATTCGACTTTTGGAAGCAATTATTTAACAAATTCAATTGTGAGTTGATTGTGGCAAACAATGATTCTTGCCAAAACGAAAATGAGGAAAAAGAGATATTTCAAGATATTATTTCACTATTGCATTGTTTTGCGATGAAAATGTATTCATCAAGACGAAAAAAGAAAATAACTCTTATAAAAGAGGACTTGGAAAATGAGATTGGTTTATAAATTTGAAATAGAAAATAATAAAGCGTTAAGTGAATTATGCAAAATTTCTAAAAATTTGTATAACCAAACACTCTATATCGCAAAACAAGAATTGAATAAAAATAATAGGTGGCTGTTTTATTATGACTTAGAAAAAATAATGAAGACAACGGCAAATCTTGATGGAGCAATTAATTATAAACTATTAAAAGCACAAGTTGCACAACAATGTATAAAGCAAGTAGATAAAGATATTAAGTGTTATATAAAAGCGATAAAAGAATGGTCTAAAAACAAAGGAAAATTTAACGGAAAACCGAAACTACCGAAATATAAGAAAACTGATAAAAACCAATTGGTTTATACAAACCAATGCTGTCAGATAAAAGACGGCATACTTGTATTAGAAAAAAATGTAAAGATACATATACCACAATGGGATAAATATAAAGAGAAACTGAATAGATTTCAGCAAGTTCAAATTAATCCAAAGCAAGACGGAAAGTTTAGCATTAACATAAATTATCTTGCAGATGATATTATAATTGATAATGCAAATGAAAGGAAGTATGCTTCTATTGATTTAGGTATAGATAATTTGGTAACAATGATAATTGAAAATAATAAGCCAATTATATATAACGGAAAACAAATAAAGGCATCAAATCAGTCTTTCAATAAGGAATACGCAAGACTTAAATCACAATTAAATGTAAAGAAAAAACAATACACAAGTAAAAGAATTAATAGAATGTATGCTAAGAGGAGTAATGTGTTGAATGATGTGTTTCACAAATTGAGCAGACATATTGTAAGGATATTAGTATCTAATGGTATAACTGACATTGTTGTAGGTTACAATAAAGGATGGAAAGACTCCATTCGTCTTAGTCACAAGAACAATCAGACATTTGTGCAGATACCATATATGAAACTGATAGAGTATTTGAAGTATAAATGTGAGATGTGTGGAATAAGGCTTATAACAAATGAAGAATCCTATACAAGCAAGTGTGATTCACTTGTAATGGAAGAGATTGGCAAACATTCTGTTTATCTTGGAAAAAGAGTAAAAAGGGGCTTATTTCAATCTTCAAGTGGTAAGCTACTCAATGCGGACGTAAATGGTGCATTAAATATAATGCGAAAAGTAGTTGATAATTCTGCGATTATATCAAGGATAATCAATAGTGGGTTATTGTTCAATCCAATAAGGATTAAAGATTTATTTAATCTTAATTCTTATAAAGAATTTTAATAATAAATTTATTTTTTAATAAAATTTAGAACATGATAATCTGATGGAAATGAAGAAAAGGTATGAGGGAAGTGACGTAAAAGCGTTAAATGACCAAATTGACAAGCTAAAAGAAGATGTAAAATATGAAAAGCAAGCTTTAAAGAGTTGGGCAGGTAATTTTCACAGACAGATGGTTTCTGAAAATAAAGCGTTAGTAAAATACTTATATGCTTATCTGACAAGCAATCTTAATTCGCTTGGTTTATTACTTCTAAAAAGCTAAAGAAGTTGCTGAATAATAACAAAGATGTAAATAAGCATATTGAAGACAAGGAAACTTTCTTTGATTGGGCAGAAAAGACTTGGGAATAATAATAATTAAACAGTAAATTATGTATCGGAGATTCAAAGTTATAAAGGATGTTGGAATAAAAGGACTTGACCAACAAATTAAGAAAGGAACTGAAATCACTGTGATAGATGATAAAATCTATTGTAATGGAGGAATGGTTGACACAATGTTTTATGACATTTTCTTTGACCTTGTTCAGCAAGAGTTGAGAAATGGTTTCCACTTTCTTAAAGAAGAGGCGATACCCTATAACAAGGTTTAGATTATTTTAACAGTTATCATTTGGTGTTTTCAAAAATCATTAGTAATTTTGCATACAGTTAAAGAAATAAAGAAACAAAACTATGGCAAATATATGGTTTACTTCGGACTTGCATTTTTCGCATAAGAATATCTTAAAGCATTGTGAAGCAAGGCTTGAGGCATTTGGAATACCGAATGATATAACTGATGAGGAAAAAGTAGAACAGCATGACAAGTATCTTATAAAGCTTTGGAATAAAACTATTGCAAAGAAAGATATGGTATATATATTAGGCGATTTCTCTTTTGCAAATGCTGAGTCTACAAAGAAAATACTTTCAAAACTTAATGGTAATAAGTTTCTTGTTTTAGGTAATCATGATAAAAGTTCGGATAAACTTAATGGGTATTTTAAGCAGATTACTCAGATGAAAGAGATTATCTTTAAGAAGGATAACTTTGATTTCCTTGAAGAAGACTTTGGTGTTTTCTGTTGTCATTATGCAATGATTACTTGGAGTAGAAAACATTATGGAGTTTGTCAATTAATGGGTCATTCTCATGGAAGACTTGATGATTACAATGAAGCCTCAACAGATTTAAGGGTTGATGTTGGGATTGATGGAAAACTTGCAAAGTTTAATTTCGTTAGTTTGGAACAACTTTACAACTATTTCAAGGGAAAGACAAATGGAAAGCTATTTGGAGAGTATGCTCAAGAGATGAAAGAAAACAAAGAGATGGTAATTTAAGTTTAACAGTTTTTAAAATATTTTAAAATTATGTCAAAGTTTAATGTAAATGACGAAGTAATTGTCATTGCTACTGGTGAAAAGGGTGTAGTAAAGGCAAAGGAAGTAACAACTGCCAATGATGGTAACAAGAAGCACATTACCATTCAGTATATGGTTAAGGTTGGTGATGGATTTTCTAATTGGAAGGTATTCTATCGTAGAGAATTGCAGAAAGCACCTAAAAAATGCGACAATACTGCCAATAAGTACCTTATCAAGGTATATGATGCAGCAAACGGTTACAAAGTAACTTTGGTTGCACTTGCTGAGAGGTATGATTATTACGGATGGGAAGACTTTATTGATAAAGAAGGTAGGCTTGACTATGCTTATAAAGGGCATAAGGGCAAGAAGTTGAATATTGGTTATTCAATATACAATCCGTCAGATGAGTATAATGAAAAGCTTGGTATTTCAATCGCAAAGAAAAGGTCTCATACAAAGCCGTTTGTCCATATGTCTTCTGAATTTAGTGGTGAGTTTAATAAGGAAACAATTGAAGCTATTATGGATGTTAAGGCAAAGTATATCATTGGCAACCTTGATAAGTTCACAAATAAGTAACGTTTTAATTTAAGTCATATTTCCTTTATGTGGTGATATTTTTCAAATATAAAGTTTGTTAAAATCTCGCCACATTTTTGGCATTTTGGAGAATTATTAGTATATTTGCAAATAAAATATAATAGCAGCAAATATGGCACAGCAAACATTTAGAATTGTGTTGGTGGTTGGAGAAAATCACAAAGAAATTATAAAGAAATATTCTGCTGACACAACGGTTGACAAGCATCTCTTTATGAAGAGAGAAGACGCAGCAAAGCAGAAAGAGAAGAAAATGGAAATTATTAAAGGAATGATTGAAATGAAAGACGGTTTCCTTACTGATGCACAGAAAGAGATTTATAATAATATGTATTTAGATTTGAAAGAAATGGATGATTTTGAGTATTTCACAACAATAACTGAAGGATGTACTTATGATGAGACTACTGGCGATGCCTATACAACGACCAATCCAAATGCTTATTACAAGTATGAGAGATGTCCGCAAACAACATTGGATAAGTATGGAGAGGAAAGTCCTTTTGCCAATCCTTTTGTGTTGAAAGATGGCACTATCAGTTATACTGCAAAGGTAGAAGACATTGATTGGACTAAGATGCATATGTCAAATACACTACCTTATGAAGTTGCTTGGGAAACAGTGATTGAAGGAAGGAAACCGAAGAATGAGAGTGAGGAAAGGATTTATTCCTTTATGAAAGACAAAAGGGATTATTTCACAAACAACTTTAAGACTAAGGATGAATATATTAAACACTCTTGTTCTTTTTGGTGTTATGGAATTGCCACTGAGGATTGGTATAAGGAAGTGGATGATACAATTAGAGATATTGAGTGGACAAGCACTTTTTATGACGAATATATTAAGACACTTAAAGGTGATGAAGTACTTACAATATATGAGGTAAAAGCAGTATAGTTTAATATTTTTCTTGTATGTAAACTTATGGTTTACCTACAAGAACTTTTTATAACTAAAATTAGTGATTAGTATGGAAATACTCACAGAAGAAAAGATAAGGGAATTTATTAGAGAGGAACTAAAAAAGTACTTTTCTGAGGGGATAGATATACCAAGAAGAAGAACTGTTTCAGTAAATAATAGTCATCAGGATTTTGTTGATACTAATGACTATTATTCTCCATATCTCTTTACAGATAACAAGAGAGGATACAAAACAATTTCAATATTTCAAAGAAAATCAACAATTGATAAAATAGATTCTAATCCTCTTCTTAATGCGCTGAAACAAAGGAAAGGATGGAAGTTTAATAACGCAAAAGAAGATTTACATAAACTTTTAAGGAACTTTGTTTCAGCAGCAAAACTACTTCCAAAATATGATACTATTATAATGACACCTTCTAATAACCAATTGAATAAAATAGTATTTGGCTATTTAATAAGGTTAATAAGACACAACTATCATATTGAGGATTTTTTTCAAAAGATGACTGCGAGTGATGTCTATAATTGTATGATAGATGATGATTATATTGATAGCAACTTTGGAGATATTGCTGATAGAGTAAGAGATGATATTGATGATGCTTTTTCAGAAATGCAACAGCATAATAATGGTATTTTCTCATACAAATACTTGCAAAGAGCTGCTTATAGGGAGATTATAATGCAGTCTATGAAAATAAGGCAGTATCCTCATTGTGAACTAAACTATGCGGAAAATATTAACGGAAAGGATGTTTTGGTTTTTGACGATACTATTACAACAGGAAAGACCATTTCAGATTCTGGTAATGCCATAAAAGAAATGTTCAATCCAAAATCAATAACATATATTACACTATTTTCTGCAATTGATAAAGATAGCAACTCTTCAATAAAGAAAGTCAATTCAATTTAAGCTATGGAGAAATACAAAATATTACGGTTTGCTTATAGTAATGAAGAAACATTTGTAATAGTACCAGATGGAACAAAGTTCTTTAAGATTGATGAATTTAAAACAAAAGCAGAATGGGGGAACAAAAAGAACTTAACAAATTGTACCTATGTGGCAATCATACCATATACAAAGAAAAATTGGAAGATTTTAGATAACGATAAACAAACTTTTTCATTACATATTTACAACTTAGTTAATGAATACATTATATTAAGGCTTGACCAAGTATGTCCGTTAGATAAATTGCCTATTACGAATATTCCACCTTCAATAGAACACCCAATATATTGTAAATGGTACAATCTAAATCACCGAATGGAAAATTGGTGTACTGATTATATTAAAGTTAATAGCACTGATGGTGAATACTTTAATTGTACAGTTGTAAATAGGAGAGGATGGTACAATGAAGAAGTTGAAAGTAATTCCATAAGTAAAGAAATGCTTGAAACCTCCAATCTGATAAGGGATAGTCATAAAGAAAAAACAGTTCAATCAACAAAGGAAGAGTTTGATAAAAATTTTGAAGAAGTACTAACAAAGTTAAAAGAATAGTTCAAAACATGGAATTTAAAGATTTAAGAATTGGAAACTGGGTTGAGTATAGGAATAAGCCTACACAAATCTGCGGAATGACAGAAAAAGAAGTACAAATTTATAATCCGCACTATAATAAAAGGTTGGGTAATCTGCCAAAAGAACTTATACAGAGTATAGATTTCATTAAGCCTATTAAGATAACTGATAAATTTATGGTTGATAATGGTTTTAAAAATAATACAAAAGTTGACTACTGTATTCCGTGCTGGCAAAAGAAGGGTATTGAATTAGAAATTTATCCAGATAATATGCTTTTATATAGTGACAATATTAAGATTAGATATATTCATGAATTGCAGAACTTACTATCTGTAATAGGAATTGACGATTCCGTAATTTTAGATGTAAACAGAGAAGAATAAATGGGAAAGAAAAAGATAATAAAAAAAGCGTTTAAAGAAGGATTAAAGTTTGCTTCTATTGTAAGTGGCTATACTATATCACTTTATTTAGTTATAACGTTAATAGTAAGCGGATTACAATATTTTGGCATTAGTTGCAGTACAACTTTTGTAATTTCATTGGTAATCGGACTGTTTATTACACTGTTTACATTAACTTTTGGATTAACTTATATGGAGGAAAAGAACAATGATTGAGATTACTGATTGGATGCTCCCGAATTGGGATGAAGACCTTTGGTCAAGTGACTACAAAGGAATAACAGTAGTAAAAGATGTCAATATTAAGGACGGATATAAAGTATATATTCATAATGTGCCTGATGATGGACATGCAGTTTATATAGGGATTTACAAATATGTTGAGCAGTTGCAAGAATTGGCAACTGTAATGAATATTGATTATAAGGTAAACTTTAACGAAAAGAAAAATATCATAGATTGGTTCAATCATCAAAAATGTGTGAATTGCCAATTTGAAAAGGAATGCGATAAATTACTTAGAACATTAGATGAAAATATGGATTTTTCCTTGACTCTTTGTGATGTTATCAATGATTTTAATGACAAAGCCTTTTGTGAAGAGAATGGTGTGATAAAGCGTAATTACAAGAATGATATAGATTATGGAGAATAAAAATGAATTTACAGTAACCATAATGATTGGTTGCGCTGGTAGTGGAAAAGATACATACATTACCAATGATACAGAGTTGTCAAAGCAAGTAATACTTTGTAGAGATACTATTAGAGCAGAGATTGGTATAAAAGGAGAAAAGCCTTTCGGTACTAAGGAACAAGAGAAGAAGGTAACTGAGATATTCAATGAGAGACTTATTGAATGTTGTAAGAATAAGCAATCTTGTGTTATTAACAATATGAATCTCTATCGTAGTCGTAGAGAATACCTTGTTAATAGCATTGCAGAGTATAATCCAAAGATACAGTATATTGTAATAGTTCCACCATCTTTGCAAACCATTATACAGAGGAGGCTTGGGCAAATTGATCCTAAGATAATTACTAATATGTGGAAGTCTATTGAATTTCCTACTGATGACGAATGCGAGAATATAAAATTTTGTTGTAATGCTCATTCCGAATAAAAATAGTAAAGATTGTCGTTTCGGCTATGGAAAAGACTGCTGCTGTAATTGTAAGCATAGGTACGGTATTATTTCAAAAGGTGTACCTATTGGTTATGTTTGCAAAAATCCAATAGAAGGACTTGAAATGAGAGTGTTAAATGGCATTGGTGGTCATGCTATATGTGAATGTCATGAGAGGATTTTTTAAAAAAAGTATCTATTTCGTGGAACTTTTTGATAGTTGCTTACTAATAATTAGTAAGCAACTATTTTATATTACAATGACAAAACAAAGAATTAGATTAAGTGAGGCAACACTTCATAAGATTATCAGAAAGTGTGTAAATGAGGCTGTTAATGAAATCAGCGATCAAACAAAGATGGCAGCTGCTTATAAATCATATCCAGGTGCGTATGGCAAGTATAACTCTTTTAGAAAGGAAGTACAGCATAATAATTTTGAAGACATTGCTAGTGATATATACGATAACCCTAACCATCCATATATGAAAAAATTAATGAAACGAATTGAAAACGAATACCCTGACTTAGAAGGAATGAGTTATGATTATTTTGAAATGGATGAATTGGCTGATCAAATTAGTGATGAATATCAAATTCCGCATAAGGCTGCTCATCGTGCATTACTTTATTTATTAGGTAAATAGGATGAAGACTAAAGCAAAAGATATGTAATAACATAATAAAGGAACATAGTAAATTAATTACTTTGTTCCTTTAATTCCTTTTTTACTCATTTAAAAATATAGTTCTTACCAATCTATATTGTTTTTCAATGAATTTTGTAACTATGAACATTATTGTAAAAATCTGCCGTCTGATGAAGCAGATATCTTCAAGGAATTTGTCAATGAAAATGGAAATGGTTTTTATCAAGGTGAAACAGCATTAGAAAATGTATATAACCTTTCAAGATGGCTTAATAATATAAGAACCCAAGTAGATGACCCAGCAGATTTTTATTCTTTATAACAATAACGCAAAATAGCAGTCAAATTAATGACTGCTATTATTTTTATATTCATCTTTGAAACATTCAAATTGTTTTATTTTACTCAACAATAATAACTTATCTGAGAATATATTTTCATCCGTATAAATATCACAATTATTTCTTAATAAGAAATTTTCTTTTGTAGTATAATATAATATATGGATTCCATTAGAATTGCATTTTTTATATTTTATAATATCTCTTTGAAATGTACTATTTATTTTTCTTGAATTTATGTAGAATTTATTTAAGAAATGCTGTAATCCTTGGCATTCAATCGCAATGTTATATTTTGGTAAATAAAAATCAAGTTTTTGTACTCCATTTCCATTTTTTAAGAATGGAGTTGTATATTGCTCAATATATTCAATATTATTCTTAGATAAGAAAAGTGACATCTCTTCTTCTAAATGGCTTCTATTACATTTAGGGCAACCATGACCAACTAAATGTTTATTTGGTGTTTGCCAAAACTCTCCATGTTGAGGGCATATTATGCATACCTTTGTCTTATTGTTTTTGTAAACAACTTTTGAATAGTCATACTTGTCTCCATGTACCGCTCTTGCTTTTTCAATAAACTCATTAAGCGTTAAGCATATTTTTAATGAAATTATTTCTTTTGAACAATATCGGCATCCATATCTTAAATGATTTAATGGCAATTGTTCGATTTCCCCATGTACTGGGCAAATATATTTTATTTTTGTTTTTGAATTTATATATTCGGTTTTATTATAGTCGTATTTATCTCCAAATTTTTCTTTTGCTTTATTAATAAAATTCTCTTTTGAAACTTTTATTTTTGTTGAATAGTTCCTACTTAAAAAAGCAGTTGGAGTTATCATAATTTCACAATTTTTTAATCTGTCGAAAACAGTAATGTTATTATGACTACCATTATATATTGTGTTAGAAAAATCGTATCTATGGCCATATTTTTCGATACCTTCATTTATGAATTCTTCTGTTGTTTTATTCTTTTTATATCCAAACTTTCTTGCTTCATTAGCACATTTAGGGCATCCGCAACCATTTAGATGATTATTAGGCTTTTGCCAAAATTCACCATGCACTGTGCATATAATGCAGACTTTTGTTTTTGCGTTTATATACTCAACTTTTGAATAGTCATACTTATCTCCATGTATTTTTTTAGCATTTTCGGTAAAAGTATCATTATTTTTTCTGATATTATTAATTCTAATTTCATTACCACATTTAGGGCATCCACAGCTTGTTAAGTGTGTATATGGCTTTTGCCAAAATTCACCATGTATAGGGCAACCAATATGGATGCTTGTGTAATGGTTCTTATATTTGACTTTTGAATAGTCATACTTGTCTCCATGTATCTTTTTTGCCTTTATTATATATTCTTCAGTTGTTAATGGTTTGGTCATTTTTTTTATTAAAAACATTCGTTTGTATTTAAATAGTAATTCATCATATAAATGAGAACAAATGAACTTTTGTTCCGTATAAAAAAAATAACAACCAAATTAATGGCTGTTATCAGATTGTTTATATTCTTCTTTGAAACATTCAATAAGTTGTTCTTTTATATATGGTAACTTGACTTTTTCGTATGTGCCATCATCTTTCAGATGTACAAGTTTTCTGCTAATAACGTCAATGCCTAAATTTTCCAACATCATTGAATATAAGCCTTGTTGAATAATGTAATGTGATAAAGCTTCATCAAATAGATTATCAAATGGTGGAAGCATCATATTACCGTTATTCCGATTGAAATCATTATACAGTGAAGCATTAGTTTTATAGTCTTCTAACAATATGCACCATTTATTATTGTACTTATACGCAAACGTAATATCAGCAGTACCGCAAAATACTTCATTGATTTCATATTTGTTATCAAGTGGCATATACATTTTAACCTCTGGTAAAAGTGGATATATCTCATTAACTTTTAGTGCATCTTCCCAATATTTTGAAATCGCTTCTTGTTTTGGACTGTATGGTATAAAAAAACCTCTCTCATATTGTGGCTTTAACACTTCACAAAAATTAGGTTCACCAGTAGTTATAAATTTTTGCATAAACTCGCCATAAAGATGGGTTGATGAACCGTTATTTGTTGATTTAATATTCTTCTCTTTCCACATTCGTTTTACGACTTCCACTTCCATACCATGTTTCATTGCATATCTATTTGCAATGTCTTCCCAATTAGCCTTTGGTACAAATCTTTCAATAATTGCTGAGGCTGAGGGTATTTTTTCTATTATCGTACCATCTGGGTTGTGTAGATTATACCTATGTCCTTCTTCAATAAATTCCAAACCTTGAAAAGATGAGAGAATAAATTCCCTCATCTCTGTTACTTCTTTTGGCTCTGGATTTATTTTTAACCGTGCTTGTATATCTTTTATATGTATCATTTATAACCTTTATAAATTGTTTTATTTGAAATAATCCAAAAGAGAAGCGATTGATATATTATCAATTCGATTAGAATCAAAATAGTTGGATTTTGTTTGTTTAATGCTCTTCAATGAAACATAACCAAATAATTAAAAATATTTTATTAAACTTTCTTAAATTTTTGGTTAACAATTCACAACACCCCTGACAGACCTACCGTAGCAACGATTGTAGTTGTAGAGGTCAACATCGCCACTACTGAAGTACAAGAGACAAGCATAATTAGTATTGTCTTCATACAAAGAACTGCTCCATAAGTCACCGCCAGAACCAACATCGTACATCGAACCATAGTTACCGCTACCAGCAGCAGGAACAAAGATTGAATTGCCATTTGTCTTTGAAGTAAACAACCTACCATTTACACCATTCTGTGTTGTCCAAG
>CAVGEZ010000095.1:0-31194 GCA_963628445.1 uncultured Eubacteriales bacterium | reverse complement strand
TATTAATAATTACTATATTTTAAAGAAAAGAAAATATATAAAAGAAAAGAAAGTAGGTTTGGCTGTAGAGTTTAAAAATTTAACCAAACCTACTCTCAGAAAATAAAAATAATACTAATAACCGCGTTCAGTTTCGTATTCACACTTCAACTCAGTATAATGTTGTTTGGCAATTTCTAGATATTGTTCTAGAAACTTAGAACACTGCCTACCTGAATTGATGTCGCCAAAGAACTTGACACTAAGAACTCTTCTGCAGAACTCTATGGCAGCTCTTTGTTTAGGAGTACTGAAAAAGTCAGCAGGATAATATCCTACTATCTTCCAGTCAGGTCTATTATGTAGAGCTTGATAGCTAAAAGCTTCCCCCCAACTATCAAATACTCTTACATGATGATTAGTGTTATCTATAACCGCATATTTCATACTGCTTTATCTTTTTAGATGCTTCAACTGTGATTGAGAAGATATTTCGGATAAGATGTAGTTGATATTGTTTAAATACAATACAAAACAAAGGTGTCTTAGGATCTATCTCCCAACCTTCAGCTCCAAAAAGTTCAGTACTATGTTTTTCCCAGAAAGGAATATTCTTCGTATGTAATCCATAGATTCCACCTAAGAACACTTCTTCAGGCTTCATAGAAGAAATATCTTTTGTACGAAACATTCCAAATTCCTCAGGGCCTAGATTCTTAGTAAAACCAGCTGCATAGACTTTTTTATGAGCATCTATGAGATCTTCAAAGCTACCAGCTGCTCGCGCTAAAGCTTCCAGTTCGTCAGCATGACCTATGAGACTCTTAAGCTTCTTATACTCAGCTTGATTTTCTTTTATCTTCTTAGGTTTAAATATTCTATTCCAAAAATTATTCTTTTCCATTTCTTGTAAGTATTAAAGTTATTCATCCCAATCTATTGTTATTATTGGAGGAGTAGCTGGTAATTTATTACTTTTAAAAGGTAATAAAGATTTGTAATCAGTTACAACTCCTGTTGATGTAATTGGACATCTTTGAAGCCAATAATCATTAGCTGGAAACTTAGTAGCTTGCTTACGTCCCCAATTGATCGCTTTCTCCTCTTGGAGAAATACTTTGTCATTGATGCGAAGTTCATCGTCACCAGAATGACTTACAATATAAAAATACTGTAACATAGTGTATTTAATTTTAATTAATACTAAATTACTCGTCTAGTTCCGAGTCGCCAACATTTAGAGAAATCCTAATGATTAACCAAGTTCAGTTTAAAGTCCATTTCTCGTAGACTTGGATTAGAGAATTATTTCTTTTTAAGAATATATGGTTTGTTCTCGTCAATGAACTCGTATTGGTCTGAGTTCTTTTTAAACCAGACTATTGTATGGATTCTGGTATTATTTCCGAGAATAAGTCCTTCTGGAAACTCTTCTAAAAGGGCTACGATTTCTAGTATTTCTGTGCTCATATCTCATCCTTTCCATTCCAAGCCCAAAAACAAGCTACTATACCACAAAAGAACAAAAAGGCACATAAGAAATTCTGCCATACAAAAACAGAAGCCCATGCTAAAAGACACAGACAAAGAAAAATGAATACTAATAAAGCATCATTTACAAAATTGAAAAATTTATTCATATTTCCAAAATTCAGGAGTAAATAATTCAGTTCGGTTTTCCAGATATGAATAGTCTATTTCCACATTTGGAAGATAGTTATCTGTATCTGTGAGAGAGTCAAAGAATAATTTAATTATATGTTCTGGAATATTTCCTGAAAACATAATCGAGCATTCTTTTGAAGGGTCAATAAAAACCCTTTCAAAATTATATCCTGCATAAGACATTAGCAAGATTGCATCATGCAACTTTGCATTCTTGACTTGGGCTAAATCTCTAATAATCATTGTTTTTATAAGTCTAACCTATACGACTCTTGGGTTTTAAAAATTTATATTTACTTGATACCAATCTGCTACAGTGTCAAATTGTTCCTCTGTTAATTCTGATACTGTATCATAGTAGTTACAGGCTGTTATATACTTAGCCTGTGAGCAAGTGGACTCTATAATAGAATCCAACTTGCTAAGGCATTCTTGCTTTGTCATCTTATCGAGTCAATTTACAAAGAATCAATGAGTACAAATCGTCAAATGAATACCCATTTTTAACACAACTTCTATTAAAGTCTGAAGCCCAATAAAGAGCCTTTGTAATCTGTAAAAGACACATGTGATCATTTACAATATGTTCTGGATGCTCAAGAATATTGTCAAGTATCATCTGCATTGCTTGAGCTGCAGGTGCAGAATAATGCTTACTATTACCACTTTCTGTATGATAACAAATAGTATATTCATTTGCAGAATCTATTCTTGAAAGATTGTTAGCAAGATTATTCTTGCATGCAGACAATCTCCCTTGAACAAGACTATAGATGACACTTTTCCAAGCACAGACTACCTCAAAAAGATAATCTTTATTTTCCACTACTGGATTGTTATTACATGATGCAATAGTAATAACTGTGTTGTTAAGTTTAATTTCCATTGTTTTATGCGATTACCTTATACTATCGCGAGGTTTCTAATTGTTCACAGACACAGAGCCTATATTAATAGTTTCGCTCTGTGTTTCGTCCAGTCTCATCAGTGTGAATTTTAACGTCTACTGGATGACGGTTGCCGATGTAAAGTCCTTTATCACTTACTATCCCCTTTACTAATTTTCATTCAGTATTTGTGAATAACTGCTAGAATACATCCTGTTAAGAACTCTTTTGTAAGAAGAGAGAAAAAATCATCTATTCTAGTGATGTTTTTTACTTTTTAGTTTAAATTTTTAGTTTAACCTATACTACTAAAAAGGTTTTAAAAATTAAGTTTATTCTGTTGCCAAGAAAACTTTTGAAAAACTCCGTGGTACTACACTACTATTCTTCATGTAGTTATCTGACAAAGCCAGGAACACTGACTATAAAGCCATCTTTCCTTACACAGTCAGGATGCCCTGTTGCAGGTGCTACACAATCAGTTCTACCAGCTGCTTTAGCTGCTGAGAGAACAAGTGCAGACACTATATACAGAGTATCTTTCTGTGGATTAGGAAGTCCCTGAACATCGCCAAATTTCACATCACACACACCATTTACAAAGTCAGTAAATGTATTACTAACTCTGCAAACTCCTGCTGATGGATAACTTGTACCATCATTAAGAGTTATGGTATGTGGAGTAAGATTTATGAATGTCATATCTCTTAATCCTTTTAAAAATGAGCAGTTTAACGTCATGCTCAGGACGTGCATATAACCAAAAATTACCCTACTCCTACCTAACTTAATAGGTCTAACTCTTGTAGGGTTCAGAGCTTATGCTCTAAGAGTTTTTTTAATCCTCCCTTGATAAATCCACATATCCAGAGCATATTTCTTTTGCTCTGAATTGGGGATATTGTAAGGTCTCAGTTTCTGCGTAAGAATGTTTTTTATTAAACTTCTCGCAGAAATCATCCTCATAGAATACATATTTTGATTTGTATTCTGTGAGGTTAACCTTAACCTTACAATCTCCTGAAAGATTTGGAAGCTCTACTATACTATAACCTTGAACTTTATAATATTTGACATCAACTGTCAAGTATTGTAAATCCTTATAGGTTAATGGAGTTCCATCATCTTCCTTACTCCAAGAGTTTTGTACAAAACTTTCGGGATTATCTAACAAAGAATCTAATAAGTCATCTACTTTGCTGAGTATATCCTTTGGATTTGTATAAAACCCTTTTAATGTGGCTACGTCAGCTAGGCCATATTTGCCCATATAATAAGCAAATTTTCCATATCTGACGAATTTAAGGGTGTCCCTATCGTCATAAACGGCGAAATGAGCCTTTATTTCATAACGATTCCATTCTTTTTGGACATCATTATAAACGGCTTTTTTCAATTCCGCTATGTTTTCGGTAGAGACTACTTTATAAACGTAGTATCCCTTATCCATCATATTATTTTTATTTCTTCCATCACCTTTCTCTTACGAGTGTGCTACTTTGGATATGCACGATGTAGGTTTAAAGAAGAACCCTTACACTAAGGGTTCTTTTAGGACACGGACAATCTCATAATATGTTCCAATAGATTTCAAGAGGAAATAACCATTACACGAATAATTTACATTTCGTAATAGCCAATAGTTTTCTCCATCATCTGCAAAAATAACATTATAACTGAGATGTCCTTTCACAGTGGTGTACATTTACACCAAAAAAGAGTGCAAGGTATTAACCTTGCAGCTCTTTGAACACACAAATAGTCTGAGTCGCCCCGTTTATTGGGCGGCTTTTCAAAGCTGTGATTTCAAGTGTCCAGCCGTCAAACACTTTGTTCTTAATTTCAGCAACTCGTTCGGCAATAGTGTTGCCCTTAAAGGGTATACCATTGTTTTTGCGTACCAACTGTTTTAGGGTAACCTCGCCTTCAACACTTTGAAGGACATCATATTTATGCCCTTCAAATTCTTTGGGTTCAAACAAATTGTTTGATTTGCGGCCTTGGAAAGCTGCATCCACGGTGAAGTGAATAACATTGCCGACAATATATATTGGCATATTCAATTCACCCTTAACATCATTGGTAAATGTTACATTTACAGACACTTGCGATTTGTTAATTTTGTTTGCCATAATTTTAATATGTTTATTGGTTTTTAGTCAAGAGTGTAGGGGGGACTGGGAGGTGTTGTGGGGTCTTAAATATACAGCTCTTAAAATTTTTTAATTTTTGGGTAATCTTTTTGAGCAGTAGGTATAAATGAGTATATTTGCTATGTAATAAAAATTAAATAAAATGATTGGAAAAAGTTCTAAAAATGTAGTATTGGCATTGATAAATGCGTATAAATCAGATGAATTTTCTCATTGTTCAGTAAGTGAGTTTAACGCAAAGTATGGGATTTCTTTGAGAAATCTTCCAGATATTTTTAAGCAATTGGAAGATGAAGGATATATAGAAAATTGTACAGTAAATGGATATTTCAAGAGATTTAAAATTCTAAAACCTTACACCTGTCCGAAATTTGTATTGGATTCCAGATTAAATACACAGCAAAAGAATTTTCTATTAGCTTGTAGAGACAACAACATTACAGGCGATATTTCCAAAAAAGAATTTTGTAGAAGAGTATTGCACTCAGAAAACCTATCTAATCTAAATAGAATTTTAAATAAAATTGAAGAGTGCATTGGGGGTACCATATTCAGTTTAGAAGAGGAAGAAATTTCTGGATTAATTCCTGAGAAAGCTATCTATACTAAACATGGGTATAGATCAGGTGTCTTCTGTAAGAAGAAGGAGGAAGTTACATATGAGGATGAAACTGCTAATTTTCTGTATAAAAAGAGCTATCATGGATTTAAACATAGAAAGAATATAATAGAATATGCCTTAACTCCAGAAATAATTAAGAAGCAATTATTGAAACAGGATATGAAGGACTATTATACAGGAGTAGTTCCTAAAAGCTATGAGGAATATTCAATAGATAGAATAGACTCAAGCAGAGGATATGTAGAGGACAACATCGTAATAACAACAGGAGCAATCAACACAATGAAGTTAGATATGTCCATTGAAGAATTTAAAGAACAAATAAAATTGTTATATAATAACATGAACAATTTCTGAAAGGAACCTAATTTCTAGGTTCCTTTTCTTAGGGGGACTGGGAGATGTTGTGAAATCTCGTCTGTACAACTCTATTAGGTTTAAAACTTAGTCCCCTCCAATAAAATTTTAATCAGAAATTTCCTTTTAAGTATAGTTAATTAAGTATAGGTAAGTATAGTTAGTTGGTAGCTGGTGCATCGATCTTGGTAGCTGGTGCATCGATCTTGGCATTTAGTGCATCATCTTGGTAGCTGGTGCATTAACAAATTTTAACATAGTATTATTTTGGTAATTACAAAATTATTACTATATTTATACTACAATTAAAAATATTTTAAATATGGAAAATAATAAACAATTTGTAATTTATCCTCACCCTGCTAATGAAGATATTCAACCTGACCTAGATCCAAAAGATAAATTAATTTATATAGCAATTAGAAGATATATGAACAAGTCTACATTAGAAGCATTTCCTAGTTATGCAATAATTACAAAAGATACTGGAGCAGCAGCCAAGACTATTAAGAAATGTGTAGACAATCTTGTAAAAGAAAACTATTTACAAACTAGAAGGGAGGGGCGTAAATTAATATACACATTTAATAATAAAAAACAATTTGAACCCTTTAGTTATGAATTTTTAGATAAACCAGACTTATCTTTTACCGAAAAATCATATATAGTAGCTTCCCAGCAATATATGTTTAAAGATGAAAATGAAGGTAGAATAGAATATACAAATAAAGAATTATCTTCTTTAATTAACATGCCAGAAACTACTATCAGTAAATGTAATCATTCCTTAGAAAGAAAAGGGTTTTTACAAGGAGCCTCCGAATTAACTAAACGATTTCAATTAAGAGAACTTGATCAATTATTCATTTGGAAATTTAAAGAGCAGGATGAGAAGATTGAAAAGAATACAAATGATATTGCTTTACTTAGAAAAGAACTAGAACAATTAAAATTAGAAAACCAAGCTCTAAAAGAAAATAGAAAATGTAAGGAATACATACTGTAAAAACAAAAACGCCGATTCCAGAGTTATACTCCAGAGTCGGCGTTAAATTTTTTAAAGTCATGAATTATCTCGGTATCCTGTCTGTTGTGATCTTTTACACTAGCCTTATTTAAAATATCTTCAAATGATATATAAAAAGGCTCATTAGTTAGTCCATTCTTTTCAGCTTCTTCGACAGTGGCTAACATTAACTTAATAACTACTTGACACATAGTCCAAACTCTATTCTTATTATTTGGAAAATGTCCAGCACTTAGTAAGTTTATTAATTTATCTTTAAATAAATTGTTTTTCATAGTCGGAGGGAAAGATTTTTATTATATAATTTCAAAATAGTAGTTCTGGTAGGAATCGAACCCACTCCGCCGCCTTCAGAGGGCTAATATTGATTTAGAGTCAACCCGTGCAACCATACACCACAGAACTGTAAAGTTACTCTTTAAAAGAGTAACTAACTATTAGAATCTCTCATAGAGATCTACAAGACTTGTAATCTGTTTTTGCAAAAGATAACGAATAATTCCATTAGATTCTTTCATCATTTCTTCTACCTCCGATGCTTGCTCACTAGTAAAATGTTCTAGATCTAGCAAATCATTAAATTTCTGCAAATCTACCTTTTCTTTTAGCAAGTCTACCGCTTGCAAAAATAGTTCATCATCTAGATCCTTAATATTATCTTTATAATTCTTAACAAGCTCTTTAACAGAAGAATGTCCTTCTATTTTAATAGAGTTCTCTCCTTTCTCAATATGGTATTCCATACCATCATGTTCAAAATGCTCAGGAAGAGCATCAATCAAATTAAAAATATCCTGTATCATAGTGCTGCAAGTATAACACTTTATTTTTTATTTCAAAAGAGAAAAATGTTAAAAAATTTTAAATTTCCCACCATTTCTTAGAACATACCCCTATTCTAACCATTCGGGAACACTTTGTAGATTAAAGTCTATTAATTTTGGTTTACCTACCCAAGTTACTCCTATGTTATCAGGACTTATATCATCTATGACAACAGTTCCATTAGTATAAGCTTTTACATCAGGATCACTAACTTTTCTAAATCCACTTTTCTACATAGCCTTATCCAACTTATTTATATACTTAGGGTAAGTCTACTCATTTACCACCTTTAACTTTCTTTGTATAAAAGTAGGTAATCTTAATTCTTTATCCCTTACATATCCTACAAATTTTAATTTCTAAGTATTAGGAATAGAATTTCTTTTAAGCATTTCTCCACTACCTGCCTATGTTATTTTACCTACAGTAGTAGGAGAGTTCTTTATTACTATAGCTTCTGAACCTTCTCCTATCTTATAAGGTAGTAAAGAAGATAAGTTACCTATTGTAGCTCTTTTACTTACTAATGGTAAGATACCTCGTAAAGAACCAATTAACCCTTCTCCAATTAGAGAAGTTCCTAAGTTCTTTACATTACTTTTTGAATAATTAAAAGAGGATAGAATTTTCCTTTGACCTTCCTCAGTAGTAGGATCAAAGTTTGTTTTAATTCCAAAGAAATTATTATTATAGAAATTCTACATATTCTAATAATATTTGGCTTTCCTTAAATCATAAATTCTATCCTATACTGGTTGTTTCCTAAAAGCTTTCTTAATTACAAGGGGGGGGGATTACTTTAGTATTATCCCTTTTTAATATTAGCCCTCCTTGCTATAGTCTCTTTAATAAATCTGCTAAAGGAAAGGTATTAGTTATTTTTGTAGACATATAGGGAGACTTTACCGAGGGAGTATCTCTTATAGTCTACATTATTTTATTTACATCTATAAACTTCTTTAAATAAGGTGTAAGATGATTAGAAAGCTCCTCCTCAACATTAGCAGTAGCTTTATTAGCCATAATATCTTTCATTACTAGCTAACCATTAAAAGTCTAGGGTATCTATCCCACTTTAATAAAACCGCTTCTTTCTAACATAGGAGATAGATCGGAAGTTACTGTAAATACTACAGGATCTCTACTTTCAGCAGCCTGCTGTACTACTCTCTATCCTCCTCTAAGAGTTTCTGGAGCAAAATGAGATGGATGAAATATAGGCCCTTCTTTGAATCCTATTAAAAGACTATTAGAATCTGGATCTTTAATTGCAGTAAAGCCATCATCAATATGATATTTTAAACCTTCATATTTATAATCTCTACGTCTAGACATTGCTTTTACATAATTATTATAGATGTCGTTAACCGCTTTTACTCTTTTAATAGTATCTGGATAAATTCCTCTAACACCCGGAACAATCTCACCATTCTTATCCAGTATATAATCTTTTACCTATCCTACTATCTTTGGTATACCACCAAACTCTGTTTCTTTTTTTACACCATACCTCATAGGGATTTTAACGGTGTATTGGAGTAAATTATCAATAATAAATTTTGGTATTTTAGGCATTACTTTTTAAATATTCCTGTTACTGAGTCTATTCCTAGTAGTAGGCATACAGCATATATAAAAGGCTCTATTATTACTGGAGCTTGCATACCAAATACCGTACAATAGATTAGAACAAATATTATTACTAAAAAACCAATGACACCACACACTCTTTTACTGCTTATTCCAGAATGTGCAGTAATCATTTGCTTTAAAAAATCTTTCATATTCCCCAAATATGTTTTAATGTTGTTGGAATTATATCTTTTTTATCTTTTCTTATTTTTGGTCTAAATATAAATAGATACAGTTTAAAGAAATACATATACCATTTAGTTTTTTCAGACTAAAAATATATATTAGCAGGAAGATCTTCTATATAATATTTAATTTTGGGTTGCATATCCTCCTATTATAACTGGTGCATGTTTATTTATCCAAGGTAGAAATTCTTTTGGATTAATTATTCTAGAAAAGAAATCGGACATACCATTGTTTAATCCAGTGTCTTTTATATAATGATGCTTAGCATACTCTAACATATCTTCTGTTAAAGGTTGTCCTTCTTCTAATCCAAAATAATTTTTTAGCTATGTGCCTCTAGCAGCTACCTCTCCTGACAGACCTCCTGCATTTCTAAAATATGTATCATATTCGTTACCTTTATTATAGTTAAATCCTGGGGCGTAAGAACTAGGGGCATAAACGTAATGAACATATTCATGAGCTACTCCATTATTATTTTTTAGGGACACTTTTGCCCAAGGCCCATCATTGAGAATAAAATAATACCCACCGTCCCGATTCAAAAAATTACTACCAGCACCTCCATCGTCTGGAAGTATTTTCTAATTTAATTTTTTACTAACATTTTTTACAGAATCTATAATAGGTTCCTTTTCTAATAAATCTTTTCTAATTTTTGGATTTAGAAGTTTTGTAAACAAAAATTTAGAATATTGTGGAGCTTTGTTTGTAGATATATCATCTAATGTAGCCCTAGCTATTCGATCAAACCCTCCGTTAGCTAATCTTTTTTTTGTTAATTTCAGAGCATCTTGCTTTAACGCAATCTAAATTAATTTACTAAAATTAATAACCATAATATTAACAACTAAATTATTTGACCGACAGCCCCACCCATCATAGTAGCAGCAATATCTAACCAATCAAACTTATTTCCATACATCTTATCTTTAAATTCCATTCCAAATGCACATCCTAATACTGCTAATATTGTAAATACTAATCCAATAGGAATTGCATATAAGAAATGTTTTTCACGATTACTTTCTGTTATCCAACTCATACGTATGCATAATTAATTCTTTGGTTCATATTCATCTCATGTTTACCTGCTCTTTCAAAATGATTAGCAAATACTCTAGTTGCATCTGAAATAGTTTTAGTATTTAAAAGTCTCTGAAATGCATCTTTTTCAGTAGTGTTTAATTCTTCCCAAATAAAGTTTAACTAGTCTTGTAAACTAGGATTTTTTCCATATTTTTGTTGTAACTTCTATTTACGAGAACCTAACCACTATGCAATTCCATAAGCACCACTTTTACTATTAGTAGCTGTATGGTTACCTCTACTTTCTTGCATTAAATTTCCCAAAATACCTCTAGCATGATTTTCAGATAATCCTTTATTCATAAAGAAGTTTAATACTGTACTTGCAAAGGATTCTCCTGTCCCAAATATTCTTCTAACACTTTTGATTTGTAAGTTAGGTAATGCTCTTTCAGTAACTCCTAATTTCTTACCTGCAGCATCTATAATGTATATCTACCCATTATCTACTTTACTAATTAATCCTATATGCTGGCCACTAGGACTATTTTTACTACCAAACCAAATAAGATCTCCAGATTTAGCCTCAGAAATATCAATTTGTTCTCCTACTTTGCCCTACTGCGTTGCAGTTCTAGGTAATTTAATTCCTGACTACTTGAATACATACTGTATTAATCCACTACAATCAAACCCAGTAGTAGGACTGGAACCACCCCAACTATATTTACTTCCAACAAAGGAGCGAGCTGTATCAATTACTTTTTGAACTGCAGAGGAATCGTTACTTGTAGTTTTAAACTCTACTGGATCTAAATCTTCGTCTTTGACATCTAAAAAGCTCCAATCAATATTACCATCATCCAGATTTATAGGAGTTGCTAGAGATTGAATTTCCTAGTAATTCTATTGTACCTCTGGGGCTACTATTTTAGGAGGCTGTATCGCCTCATAAGTTGTGAACAGTTCTTTCATAGATTACCTCCTTTTTTCATGTAATAAGCAAAGGGATGTAAAAATTCTATCTAACCTGCCTCATTTATAAAAGCAGATCTTGGATAGATCTATTCATTCCAGTCACTTATAAATTTCTGTTTTAGTTGTGGAGTTTTAGCAGCTTTCCATTGCTCATATAAAGCCTTATTATCTACAGCGGAGGAATTTAATACGGTAAAACCATCTCTGCTAAATCTTAAACGATGCTCTGGACGTAACCCTTGTTTTACTATAGCTTTATAAGAATCAGGACTTAAACCCCCACGCGTTGATTTCGTAGAAGCATCTGCTACATCCGCTAATAGTACTCTTGCTACTTCAGAAGGGGTTTTAGCCTGCAACAAATACCCTCCTAAAGGCATTCTTCCAGTATCTCCTGATAAGTATGTTCCCGGCTTTGTTGTCTATTGAACTAGATCCCAAAATTCACGTATATATTCTTTTGGTATTCTATCTGACAGCTTTGCTATAGTTTTTGAATCATTACCACCACTGTCTATATAATCCACTTTGGGACTTGTGAGAATAATATCTTTCTAACGTGTAGAAACAGGTCTAGCTATTAACTCCCCATGAATCCCCGGAGTAATATTAACTCTTCCCTACTAAAACGTAGGATAGAAAGCTAGCTTCTAATCTCCTGTTCTAACGAATACATCTCTTATAGTTGCTTTGGGATCTTCTGCTATATGCTTAACTCCTGGAGTTTCATATCCTTGTACTACCCTCCCGAATCTATATTTTTTATCTTTAGGATTCCATATAAATTTATTTCTATTTTTTCCAGAAAGTACATAGTAAGCGTAATCCTCTAAAGCCTATTTCTAGTACTTATTGAGACTACCATAAGCCCCTTTAGATAATCCTAACTATTCTCGTACAGATAACCTAGAAGTATGCGGTAAGAAAGTCCCTACTCCTTTAGTTCTTGGAGTAATTACGTCTGTAACAAGATTAGCTACAGATTTTAAAATTTTCTAAGACTCTTTATTTGTCCTTAATAACTTTAATAAATATGTGTAATTCATGACTTATTCCACTTTCTAACATTAGCTGCAAAGGTAGCTCTCTTCCTAATTTTAGGATCTAAACTATTTTTTCCTTTCTAAATACACTCATCTGTTACTTTACCTCCACAATAATCTGTAAATTTTCCTTGATTAGCTTTCTTAATTTTTATCTTATTACCGAGTTTATAGAAATTTACTTCCTAAAACCCATTATAATCTACATTAATTCTCTACCAGTAATTAGTAAATTGCATAATCTACTCTTTAGTAAACCTCATAATATACTTTATTAAAATTAAACATAACCTTATTTGACTATTCAAATTTAATAATTATATTTGACTAATGTAAATAATAGAAGAATTAAAACAATTTACCATTGCTAATGAATTATTTACACAGATTTTATAGATTCAAAAAGATTAACTAATTACTCATTAAACTTATGTATTATCAAAAAAGTTTAAATCTTAGATTGCTTATTGCTGTAATCCTAACTATAGTAGGAAGTGGTCTTTTAATTGCAGGCTTCATAGTACCTCCAGTAGGCGTGATTAACGGTTCAGTGCTAGTAGCCTTTGGAGAAACAAGTACTTTTATAGCGGCTTTACTTGGAATAGATTATAACTATAAATGGAAGATTTACAAGCACGGTCTGGCAAACAAGATCAAAGAACATGATGATGAAATAATGTAATAAATATATGAATATTGATAAGCAAAATGGTAATGTGTGTTTTGACGATGCTTTGCATTGTTATTACGATGTAAATGATGAAAATAAGAGATACATTTCTGTAACTACTCTTATTGGGAAATATGAACAAGAATTTCAAAAAGATTTCTGGAGTGCTTACAAGGCATTAGAAAAACTACTACCAAAAGATGCATGGAATTTAGAAAAGAAATCTTTATTGTCCTCTAAGAAATTTAATAAAGATATTTTAGACACTTACAATATATCTGAGAATGATTTTAATAAAGTTCAGCAAGATATACTAGATGAGTGGGATAAAAATAATAGAGAGGCATGTGAGAGAGGTACAAGGATTCATTCTGAATTAGAGAATAGTTTTTACAAAGCAGGTAAAAATGTTAATTTGCAGAAGTTTGGTATTGGTGGAAAGTTTGAATGTCGGAAAGGTTACAATGATTTAGATTTAGAATATGGAGTATATCCAGAATATTTGATTTATAGAGAATCTGATGATGGTATACTACGATTAGCAGGACAAGTCGATTTAATTGTTAAATCGGGTAATGAAATTACTATATGCGATTGGAAGACTAATCGTGAAATTAAACAAAAATCAGCTTACAATGCTTTAACTAAATCCACAACTAAGATGAAGTATCCTTTAAATACTTTAGATGACGTAAACTTTAGTCATTATACTATGCAGTTATCTACTTATGCATGGATGCTTCAGAAAATTAATCCTAATTTTATTATTAAGGATTTGGTATTAGTTCATTTTGATCATAATGACAATCAGACAATCTATCATTGTGAATATCGAAAACATGATGTTGAAAGAATGCTTTATCATTATAAAAAGAATTTAATATTAGAACAAGAACGTAATAAAAGAAAAAGGATAGAATATTAACTTTTATTTCAGAACATTTTGAATCTCATTACGGATTAAATGCTAACACCTTCATCATAATATTCTATCTTTTATTTTAATTATGAATATATTAGATATAGCCAATGGTCATGTAAAAGAACTCTTGAATTTAAATCAGAGTTTAAGTGAAAGTAGATTAGAGATCTGTTATAGATGTCCTCTTTTTTTAAAAAAATTAGGAGGAATATGTAATGATAAGTTATGGTATAATCCAAATACAGGAGATATAAGTACTACCAAAAAGGTAGGATATAAAAATGGTTGTTCATGTAGAATACAAGCGAAGGCACGATTAGTTAATGCTAAATGCCCCCTTGATAAATGGTAATTTTAATTATGAAAAATGTAAGAATTAATTCAACGGAAAATGAAAAGTTTGCTCAATCAGTCTCAGATGGAGATATGTTTAATATGAATGAGCATAATGCTAACTCAGTTATAAAAGATGAGAAAGCAAGTAAGATTAAAGCTCAAATGGAGCAGAAACAAGAAGAACTTGAGAAACATAATTCAGACTTTAAGGAGAGTTAGGACGAAGTAAAGTTTGATATTGAAAAGGCAGATATACGCCCAATGTTTAATAGAGTTCTTATCAAACCATTTAAAGTAAATCCTTTTCAAAAGATGAAAGTAAATGAGAATGGCATTATTACTGAGCTAGGAGGTTATAATCCTCATGCACAGTTTAATTCAGTTACTGGCAAATATGAAGAACAGGATCCTTTTATTATTACAGGCTGTGTAGTAGAAATAGGCCCTGAAGTTAAATATCTTAGAAATGGAGATGTAGTTTATTATAGAAAAGATACTGCTGTACCTGTACCATTCTTTAAACAAGGCTTTGTTAGTCTTGGAGAATCTCAGATTATAGCTCAAGTAGGACTTAATTTAGAATAGAGAAATGTGTGAAGAAAATAAAACATTTTTTAATGCAGGCTAGTTAGTCTCATTAAAACAAGATATACCAAATAAACCTGTAATGATAGTGGTAAAGAAAGAAACCTCTATATTCAAACATGGAAACAGTAAAAAGCCTATTCTTATGGGGATTAGATGTAGATGGTTTACTACTACAGGATAGTTACAGGAAGCAATTTTCAATACTAAAGATATTTAGTTAATTTAAAATGAGTGCTGAAAACTTAAATATTAAATATAAAATAACTCGTGCCTATAATTCCTCTGACAGTAGTCCTATATACCAATATACAGACAATAAAGGTCTTAAGCATACTATAAAGAAAGGTCATCCATTTTATGACTATATTAGAAAAAACGAGAGTTCTTCTTATATTTCTGGAAAGGGTGGTTTACATGATAGCGTAAGAAAAGTAACCTATTACTTAGGAAGCAATGGTAGGGGTCGAGTATTTGCATCGGATGGCAGAAAAGGTACATGGGATACTACTAAACATCGTATGATAGGTTGGGATAAATCTGCTCCAGAGAAATCTGCTCCAGAGAAATCTGCTCCAGAGAAATCTGCTCCAGCAGTTCCAAAATGGAACTATGGTGATCCCTTCTTTAATGGAGATGCTTATAAAACAAGATAGGAAGCTTTTAATGCTGCTAGAGCTGCTGGTAGAGGTGTATTCACTTGGAAGGGAAATCATTACAATACAATGGTGGCAGGAGAAAATAGAGATGATTATAGGGCAAAGCACGGAGATTTTGATTATTATCTAGGAAGTGCCTCAACTATATAGGATAAAACATGGGATAAATCACCCCAACACATGCGTACAATAGACTATGGTAATGAATATGTTCCCTAGACTCCAAAATGGACTCCTAAGCCTTATGTTCCTACCACTCCTACAACCGCCAATCAGCCTTTGACTATGTTTTCTAAGGATGATATACGTGGTTTAAAATTCAATACCTACTCTGGAATGGTAGATGCTATTAAAAATAATCCTAATAACAACTTTTCAAGAGCGATGACTACTAGATATGGTTCTAATTTTGATAATTGGGATCAGAAAAAGATTGAAGGAGATTTAGGAGTAAAAGGTAAGTATAGATCTTTTGGTGGTGGAGATTTTGGTGATATGTCAAGAAATATGGCAAGCTGGATGGGTAGAGAAAATGCTCTTAGAGAAAAATCCGATATAACCACTAAACCAACTTCCAATCCATTTAATATAAAATTCAATGTAAATTCTAGTTTATTAACTAAAAAACAACAAGGAGGAAAAATGAACGAACAGGAATTACAACAATTGTTTTTGCAGTATCTTGCAGAAAAAACTGGTGCTAAGTCAGAATCAGAATTACAACAAGTAATTAAGCAACTTGGACAAGATGGTTTGAAGCAAGCTTATGCTCAATTTGTACAAGATATGCAACAGCAACAAGTCCAAGCTGCTAAGTTTGGTGCTAAACTAAATTATATTAAAAGACTTAATGGTCAATGTCCTGATGGTTTTTCAATGCAATATTATAAAGTGGGTGGTAAACTTTGTAAGAAGTGTATGAAAAATGCTGAAAAAGAAAAAGAAATAACTGACCCTATTAAATCTTTTAAGTGTGGTAGAAAAATAAAGAAAAACTAAGAAAGTTTTAAAAAGCTTTTAATGAAAATGAATTAATGATTTAGGATATATTTGTTTATAACAATCAACTTAATAGGGTTGAATTAAATATTCCTGAAATACTCTTGATTAAAGAGTTTAATGCTTTATTAGAACCAAACAGGAATAAGTGTAAACGAGATCCTACTGGGTTAGAAGGCTTGCGAGCCTTTAGAGAATTTACTTATATCTGGTTAGCAATCTGCTGGAAATCTATTTATGCTGATTACTCTGAATAGGAAAGGCATAAAGCAGCTCTGGCAGACGCGGGTCTTACAGAAGAAGAATTTAATAATCCTGAATTTAGAGCTGCTTGTAGAAAGTTTAGAGCTATATAGGAATCTAATAAATCTATTAGACTACTACAAGCTGCTAATGAAATGGTTGATAAGTTTATTGATTATTTTAAAAACGCAGATCCTATGGAAAGAGATGAATAGACAGGAAAACCTATTTATAAAGTAAAGGACATTCAAGCTGAAATGAAAAATCTTATTGATGTTCATGAAACTATGGTTCAACTTGAAAATTAGGTTAAAAAACAGATTGAGTCACAAACAACAATTAGGGCTGGTGCTCGTAACGGTTATAGACCTTCTTAAGTATGGCTGAGAAAAAAAGAGGGAGACCTAAAAAGCTCCCAAAAGAGGTGTAGACTTTAATAGATGAAGTTACTGAAAAGTCTATAACATAGCCAATTATAGAAAAAAAACCTATAGAAGAATCCAATGAAAATTGGGATTTCAAATTAACAGATACTATAGATTTTTTTGACCCAACAAAAACTTATGAGTTGTCTAAATACAAACCTATAGATGCTACTCATGGTTTAGATTTTAAACCCGAGTGGTTTCTGGAGACTAGAGAAACTTTTATAAGGACAGGGCACTACTGCGAATATAGATTTGGATCTAAAGCCTTTTCTGATTTTTGGAACCTTCAGTTTGACAGATGCAGAAACGGCATGACTTCTCACGGATATACTATTACTGGAGATCATTATTTTTTCTTGAATTTCTATCAATTACCTAATCTACATACTGCTAAAGCAGGTGTAGGGCGTGTTATTGATTTCCCGGATTTTTATGTAGCTCAATATGTATGGTTTCATTACTTAGAGCTTTGTAAATAGTTGAGAAAAAATGCAGCCTTGATGAAAGCCAGAGGGTTAGGTTTTTCGGAGATGAATGCTTCTCTAGCAGCTAATATGTATACAGTCCGAGATAATTCCACAACCTTAATAGCAGCTAACTTACAAAAATATGTAGAAAATACTATTGAAAAAGTTTGGAATGCTTTATCATTTTTAAATGATAAAACAGATGATGGTTTTTCATAGTTGGCTCAAGTATTAAATAATGCTTTATCTCGAAGAGCTTCTTACATTGAAAATCGTAACGGTATGAAAGTAGAGTCAGGAAGTATGGCTACTATTAGAGGTATTGTAGCAGATACTCCTAATAAGATTCGAGGAGATCGTTGTGATTTGCTTTTATATGAAGAGGGAGGTTCATGGATTAATTCTACTAAAGCATTCATTCAGGGAGACGCTTTAATACATATACAAGGTGAGTAGTTTGGTTATAAAGTAATAGGAGGAACTGGTGGTGATTCTGGGTCTAAACTTGAAGGTCTTAGAACTATATTCTATGACCCTGTAGCTTTTAATGTGTTACCTTATAAGCACAACTATTCTCAAACGGGGGAAGAAGTTTTAACAGGATTCTTTCTACCTGCCTTTTCTATTGTAAAAGGAGAGTATATGGATTCTAGAGGATATACAGATCCTTAGAAAGGTCGGGAATACTATGATAAACAAAGAGCTAAATATGTAAATAGTCCTAAAGATTTAATAACGTATTCTGCAGAATATTGTTATACTCCCGAAGAATGTTTTAATCTTGAAGGAGAGAATAAATTCAACAAAGTAAACATAGCAGAGCAATTAGTTTAGATACGAGCCTTAAAGAAAACACCCCCAATTGAACGAGGATATATAGAATACACCTATAAAGGTAATTAGCACACTCCCGAAAATATTAGTGGGTTCAGATGGATAGAAAATAAAAATAGTCCTCTATAGATATTAGAACATCCTATTTGGACACTATCTCCTATTAAAGATGAAAGTGGTAAAGTAACTTGGCAACCACCAAGTGAGCCTATTAAAAATCTTTATGTAATAGGAATAGACGGAATTGATATAGGAGCTGCTCAAACTTCTGAAAATACTAAATCTCCTTCAGACTTTTGTTTAGTAGTTTATAAAAGAGTTTATGGTATTGAAGAACCTAAATTTGTAGCCCTTTATAAAGACAGACCTAATGATATTAGAGAAGCTTATAAGATTGCAATCAAATTAGCTTAGTATTATAGTGCTATAATAAATATAGAAGCAACCCGACAGAGTATCATTCCTTATGCTCGTGAGAAGAAACTTCTTAATTTATTTATGAAAAGACCTAGAGCTACTCTTGCTGAATCTGTTAGAAACACTAATAAGCAATATGGAACTCCTGCCACCGCTGCAATCATTGATCATCAAACAGATCTTATTGCTGATTATATAAATGACTATAGCCATCTTATATGGTTTGAAGAGATGCTTGAAGAGTTCAATCGTTATACAGATGAAAATAAACGTAAGTTTGATATTGTAGCCAGTGTAGCAATGGCTCTCTTAGCAGACGAAGAACTACAGGGAGTTCTTCCAAAGACTGTTAAAAAGATAGAGGATACTTGGCAGGATTTTGGTTATTATAGAGATGAATATGGGAGAACTCATTATGGAGTAATACCAAAACCTATAATTAATTAGATACAGATTAATAATAATACTTTTGGATATGACGATATAGGCCCTCGAACAAGTGATCCTAGATTACTTAATGGATATTTATCATCGTAAGTATATAGGTAAAATAGATATTAAAAAATTAGATCCTATTGGGTATTGTGTTAAATTAGGAATGCAAACTCCTGATCAGCCTATTACTATATATGCAGAATTAGAGGATGATGAATTTCTTAAATTTTTAAAATAGGATCTTAAAGATAGAAGATTTAATTTAGTTTACTTTGGGGAATTACAATTAAAATATCCTACAGATTGTTAGCCTAGAAGTAGAAAATGCGGTTGTCATGACTAGAAATGAATTAATAGAAACAACTGATAAAATAATAGGAGAATTGGTTTATCCCAAGTATGATTTATAGAAAGCTTATAATTACTATAATGGTATAAGGGATGCAGACCAATTTAGATATTTAGAGGAAGTTTATGGAACTAATACTCCTACTACATTACATTTCACTCCTTTGATTAGAAAGCATGTAGACGCTTTAATCGGAGAATATTTAGGAACACCTATAATTCCCAAGGTTTCATGTAAAGATAGTGAAACTATTGCTAATATAGATAGAGAAAAGCATCTTAAAATAGCAGAGGAGTTACAGAAGTATCTTAAAGATCATCTTAAAAATTCTGTGCTAAATTTTATTAGCGGTAAGAATATTAATGATGGTTTGGTGGAGCAGCAACTAAAGAGAATTGTAGACGACATAAATAATACATTTGTATCGGAATATGAAATTGCTGCTTAGAATGTAATAGAGTATATAATGCAGTCGAGAGATACTGATATGATTACGGTTTTACGTGATATTCTCTTAGATCTCTTAATTACTGGATACGGATTTTATAGAGTACTTCCTACTAGTGAAAATAATAATATACGGATAAAGGCGTTAAGCCCTCTAAATACTTTTATTGATCGTAATTATGAATCCCCTTATATTAAAAATTCATATAGAGCAGTGGTAAGAACTTGGATGAATAAAAATCAAATTCTAAATGAATTTGGTAAAGATATGAAAGAATCTGACCGAAAGACTCTAGATGATAAATGGGATTCAATTTATGACAATGCTATGTATTATATTTACATGGGAGACACTAACGGAGTTCCTAATACAGACGGCTTATAGGCTGGGTATGAAGTAACTCCGGGCTATCCCGACAACACTCATAGTATTTCTCATGAACTTATTCCTGTTTATGAAGTAGAATGGCTATAGGCTGATTCTAATTTTGTCATGTAGCGATACAAAACTATTAGAATTGGAAGTGATATTTACATATTAAAAGGTATTGATGATACAGCCCTCCGTAGTAAATCTAATCCTAACTATTGTGGATTGTCTATAAATGGTATATACTTCTTAAACAGGGGTACAAAACCTTACTCCATGGTGCTCGCTTGTGCCCATTTACAGGATTGATATACTAGTCCTGTTTAAACCCCGTGAATTGCTGGAAACTCCTAACGTTAGGACGAGGACAATCAGCAGCCAGTTAAGTGGTTCAACGACTATTATGTAGAATCAAGTGATTCGAGGTATGGGGATATTAAATTTTAATATATGATATAGTCTCAACTTCTGATGAAAATCAGAGCAGTGTTAAAAACACGGATATAGAGTAACGACCTATGTCGAAAACATTGTAGTACGATCTTTTAACCTTCTATCGAGATAATCTTATTGCTAATTCTGGAACAGTAGGAGACTGGGTGGATTTAGCATTACTCCCCGATAAACTAGGAGTAAATCTTCCTGAAAGGTTAACAAAGTATCAAGCTTTAAAGAAACAAGGTCTTGGTGTAATTGATTCTTCTTAGGAAGGTAGAATTGCAGCAGGTGCCGCTCCATTAAATACAATTTTTAATGGTTATGATAATACATTAAAAGCACAAGCTATCCAAGCTATTCAAATAGCTATAGATGCAGTAGAATAGACAACCTCTTCTATAACAGGAGTCTTCAGAGAAAGACTTAACGGAATTGAGGCTCATGATGCTGTAACTAATATTAAGATTGGTCAAAATAACTCTTTTATAATTACCAAACAATATTATCATTAGATGGATTTAATTGTAAATGAAATGTTATTAGATTGCCTTAATTTAGCTAAAGTAGTATTCAAAAATGGCTTAACGGGAACTTTGATACTTGGAGATAAATACCAAAAGGTGTTTACAGCACTTCCAGAATATTTTACATTATCAGATCATGATATTAGAATTATCACTAGTACTGATATAGTAAAAGATCTAGAACAAATAAAGCAAATTATTCCAGAGTTTGTAAAATCTGGCGGATTACCTGCCGATATTATTATAGAAGCAATCACTAGTAAAAGTTTGCCTGATTTAAAATATAAAATTAAAAAGGCGATACAAGTACAAAAAGATGAAAATAATTAGATATAGCAACTAACTCAACAAGTTCAATAGCTTCAACAACAATTGCAGCAAGCTTCTTAGCAATTACAACAATCTCAATCTTAGATATAGAAACTTAATAATGCTAAGATGCAGTTGGAATAGAAAGAACTTGAAATGAAATATAAGTTAGAATGGTATAAAGCAGACACAGATAGAACTTATAAAGAAGCTGCTACCGAAGAACAAAAGAAACGTACTTAGGTAGAAATAGCTCAACTTTCAGATGGAAATCCATACAACGATAAAATAAGACAAGTATAATGACAATTACAGAAGACCCAAAAGAATATAAATGGTATGATAAATCTATTTCAGCTTATATCATTACTAAATATATTTATAGCACTTCAGGAAGTACTCCTGACACTCCTTATTATATTATAAAAGATCATACTTGTCTCTCCTTTGAATTGCCTATTGAGTTTGATGCATGGTTCACAGTAAGACGTATATATGTGATTGAAAAAGAATATCTTGAGGAATATATGGCCTTTACTGAGAAACTTCCTACAAATATTTATTATTATGAAGATGATAAAATATACAAACAGGGAGTAGAAGAACCAATTGATATTGCGGCTTTAGGAATAGCTAACTTGGTAGATACTAACTTAGTATATATTGATTCCGATTAGGTATCGGTAGTTAATATGAAAGAGTGCTATATAAATCTATGTAAATAGATTTTTGAAAGTTAGGCAGTTACTAAATGTTACAATAAGGCATCGGTAGATAGTGAGTTGATTTTCAAAAGAGATTTTGTTTGGGCAGCTATAAATATTATTTAGTATTTAACAGAGAATAATATGTTAGAAGAAGCTAACAGAGTTATATCTGTTATTAATGGCTGTAATGGGTTATGTAGCAATTCTAATTCTAATAGTAATGGGGGATGTGGATGTTCTAAGAAATAAATTGAAACTTAAAGTTTCTAAGGATTTCTTACAGATGATATGTGATCTCAAACGAGGTAAAAATGTAAATTTAGAATATGTATTGGAAGCTATTAGTGCCATAGAATTTTTTGATTAGCCTAATATATTACAATTTTATTTAAATCATGAGTGACAATATATTTACACCTAAAAAAGTTTGTAGTACTTATGTAAAGGATGATGGAACTACTCCATTCTTATCTCCACAGGGAGGGTTGGATGCGTTAACAGAAGATCAACTTGTTACATTAAGATAGCTACAAAGTAGTTAGAACTGGTCTAACAGTAAACCTGTTGATGGTACTGTTGGTTTTGTTAAGATTGGCACTTAGCTTCCTAGTAACATGAGCTTGCAGCAAATTATGGATGCTGTATTTTATAATAAATACATATCTATAGATGCCCCAAAGCAAGCTTTTGACGGAAGTGTAGTTACTACAAAGATAATTGTAAAAGGAGAAGGACTTACCAAAATAATTATTAAGTATCAAGGAAAGACTTAGGAAATTACTAGCTTCGCTTCTGATAATACATACTATGTACAGTCAGAAAAAATTACGGATACAATTACTTGGGAGGTTGCTGCTCAATATGAAGATAAATCTTCTATTCAACAAAGTGCAATTACTAGTATAGCTGAAGAAACTAGTGATGGTAGTAGTTTCTTAATAGAAGTAGATGTGACTGGAAATATTGAATTGGTACATTATAATTATGATTTATATGGAACAATTCAAGAAAAAGGTCTATTAAAAATAGTAAAAGATAATAAGGAAGTATAGTTTACTGTTCAAGCTTGTAAAAATAAAGATGGTGATCAATATACTTTCTCTCCTATTATCTATAATGAAACTATATATTTTCCAGTTATTTTAGATTATTATATTCAATTTATTCCTGTTTCAGAAAGTACTATAGATTTGACTGAAATTTATGCATAGTTGTCTAACTTATCAAGTACTCAACCTGTAGAAATGTCAGTTAACATTACAGATACAATTGATTTTAGCTCTACCTATACTTCTACTAGATATAAATAGGTGTCTTATAAAGCTACTTATACAGGAGATCCTACTTAGAGTAAATATTATAAAATATTACTGAGTATCCCTGTTAAAGCGGTAGATGGTTCAACTACTACTCAGAAAGTATATGCTTTGGCTAGTAGAATGGGTACCTTATTCACTTTACAGGATATTATTTTAGGCACAAAAATAGTAACTCCTATTATGTCTTATAGTAATTCTGCAATAGATGTAGTATTCCTTGAAGCTGCTACAGAGTATAATAGGTCTTGGAGTATTATTTGTAGTGAATTTGTAGATAATGCTACTTTAACTTTAAACGGATTTCCTGAAAAATATACTGGATAGACTGTAAATATGGATTTATTTAATTCTAATGTACAGCCCGGAGATATTGTGGAGTTTACTAGTACTATATTAACCGACCCAAAAAAGAAGTTAGTTGTAACCGCAGTGTATAGTGATGTTGTCTATTTTGCACCTCTTTATCAAAAAGACCAAAATATTCAATTTATATATATTAGTGGGAGTACTTTAAGACTTTATACTGATGTTTCTATTGCAAAATTAACAGTGGGAAATGTGGCTGCAAGTAAAATTTATTAGTATAATTTCAGTAATACTGACAAGAAGTATTGGGCTATTGACGGAAATGCTTACGAATCAACTGATAATAGTGCTGTAGATATATCTGATATAGAAAGTGAATGTGATAAAATATTAGAATAATTATGAAATTTATTGATTTAACAGGACTTTCAGCAGCAATATCTAAGATTAAAACTTGGGTAATAGAATAGATAGAGAATAATAGAGTTAGCGTTGACTCTTGGGTATCTGATACTTCTACTAATCCTGTATAGAATAAAGTTATTACAAGCAGAGTGAAGAGCGTGGAAACTAATGTAACAAACCACGCTGCCCATATTACTAGCTTGGAGTCAGATATGACTACTGCAAAGAAAGATATTGAAACCTTAAAAGGTGTAAATGTTATTTCTGGTAAAGCTGTAACTCACGAGACTAGTGATACTGCTTTGGTTTCGGGGAGTGTTGATGGACTTTATTTAATAGACCTTGCTTCCGATGGGACCAAAACCGCTGTATGTACAGTATCTGACGGTGTTTATACACAATAGCCTGTTGCTGCTTCTGTAGGAGACTTGTATTATGTATATGACGGCACTCTTTTTACTGCGGGATCTGATTCTTGGGTTGAGGCCAAAGGTTCTAAAGGCGAGGATGCAGAAGTATATAAGCTAACTACAGGAGAAGAAAGTGTAAAGGTAATAAAGGATGGTAATTATAAAAAAGTATCTTACGCTTTACAATATACAGTAACTAAAATAGTAGGAGATACTATAACCCATCCTGATATATCAGGTACTTTATTTTGGAGATATAAAATTGGAAATGGAAGTTGGACATCAGTTCAAACTTAGAAGAGAGTAACTGGAACATATCTTTATTCTGAAGATACAAAGATTTACGTAGAACTTCTTAATAATAATACCACAGTAGATAGTAAGGTTCTCTATCCTAATATAAGTACTGAAGTAGTATTTGACATTGATGAAGAACTAGGAACTTTACAGGCATCTACTTCTACTTTGTCTGATACAGTAAATACTTAGGGAGATAATATCACAACCCTTACTAATAGTCAAACTACATTAAAAAGCGATTTATCCAGTGCTAAAACTACATTAAGTAGTTCTATTTCTGAAGTAAGTAATTCAGTAACTAATATTACTAAAGATGGTGGTACTATTGATCAAAAAGCAGCAGCTACATTAGAATTAATAGCATAGAAAAATGAAGATGGTACATATACTTCAAAAATGAATCTTACTGCTGCCCAAGTTAATGCTGTAGCAGATCAAATAAAACTTACCGCAAATAATATAAATTTAACTGGTTATACTACTATTAATAATAACTTCAAAATAGATGATTTTGGAAATTATCAAGTAGGTATTGAGGCTTCTCCAGCTACAGGTTCTACTATTGTGGAAAAATATAACAACATTGTTTTTACAGGGACTACTGAAAATTTGAATGTATATTTACCAAATGATCCTGAATGTATTGGAAAGAGGGTGCTCATTGCAGCAATGCCTACCTATAACTCAGCAGGTGGTTTTACATCTTCGGGTACTGTGAATATCTATACAGGACGTACCTTTGTTGAGCATATATATTTTGATAAGAACGGAGGATGCTTTGAAAATTCTGATGAGTACGAAAATATAGCCAGCACCGAGGGTACTTACTAGACTAAATCCTTCTTTACAAATAATGGCTTAATTTATTTTGGTAATACTATTACTTCAGGTAACAATACAGCTAAAACTGAAATTTCTTTACAAAATTCAATGGTAGAATTATTAGGCATTCCTTATACTATATATAATACTGGGTATGCTGATAATTTTGTAACAGGCGGAACTCTATATAAACCTGCTATTTCTAGATATAATCCTGAGAGTGGGTAGACTAAAGGTGAAATTAGAATTACTACGGCGGAAGGTGGTTATGGTGTTAAAAATGGTTCTATAATGAATAGTACTACATACGCTTCTGATACCGATCTCACTAATTTACCTAGTTCCATAAATTTATGTTTCTGGGTAGTAGTAAATTAGAATAGTATATGACTTTAAATAGGCTTGATACCCTTTGGAATAGATCACAAAGTCTTTATGTAATAGAAGACAAATTGCCTGATGTAGGTCAGGCAAATGTGATCTATTTAGTTCCTAGTGGGGATGATAACTATGAATCATACCTGTATGTCGAAGGAGAATACAAGCCACTAGGAGTATCGGGAGATTATTCCCAAATATTAAATAGATTAACCAAAATAGAACAAACGCTTGAATTTATAGACGTATGATAAAATTTTATAGAGGCCCTGTAGCTAACTATACTTATGATGCATCGGACCCAACAAATAAATTTAAAGATAATCTATATTTTGCAACAGACGCAGGTATAATATACTTAAATGGTATTCCATTCTGTGATTCTGATACTAAAAAAGTTGTAGATGTCGCAGCTAAAGAAGGAGATGCATCTAAGATAGTTATTACTTACTCGGATAATAGTACTAGAGAAGTTTCAGTAGGAAAAACTACATATACTCCAGCTGTAGATGGGGAGTTAACTATGCCTAATGATGTAGGAGGTATAAAATCAGGTACAAAAGCCTCAGATTTAAGTGGCAAAACTTACGATGCAATGTTTGATGATTTGCTATTTCCTACTGTTTACCCAGTTGCAGTTGCTCCTACATTAAGTATTTCAAGTCCTACAACAACTATTGCTGAAGTTGGGTCTAGTACTGGACTTACTTCACAAAGTAGTGTAACTTACAAATATACTTAGGGGTATTATACATTATCTGGAAAAGCTACATCTATAGCTAGAGCCGGGAAAGAGACTTCACACACAGTAACTTTTACGGGGTATACTGAAGTCCCTTACACTTACTCAGCAGATCCCGGCTCTTTAACTATAACGGTAACAGTTATTTATGCCGAAGGTGATCAACCAAAAGATAATAAGGGTAATAATTATGGCTCTCCTCTTGCAGCAGGAACTATAAAGGCAACAAAAACTATAAATGTAACAATGCCTTATTTTGCAAGTACAGTAACTACTGGTGTAGAAACAAAACAAGCTTTAATTAGTTGGAATGCCACAGCAGGAAAAATGACAACTACAGATCTTACTTTGAAAGCAGTAGAAAGTGGTAGTCAATTATTTGTGTTACCTAGAGCAGCAACTTCTTTATAGATGTTTAACACAGTATCAAATAAATATGAAACTGTTGCTTTAAGCGATTGGACAAAAACAGAAGTTTCAAGATCCATAAATGGTAATGTTTATACTTATTATAAGTATGTATATGCTGGAGCAACGAGAGGTGCTGTACAAATTAAAGTTACATTCTAATGGCTAGAAATAAAGGAACGTTTACATTTGCTGCCAATTTTTAGGTAAAGACAGCAGAGGCTTTAGACCCTCGTATAGTAGTTGCTACTAAATCAGAACTTATTACCAAAGATACTTGGCCTTATGATGGGGATACTTTGTATCTTTATAATGGTTTAGTAGTAGCTGTTACTGAAGATAAAGCAATGTATATGCTTGTAGATTCTACTAAAGCTCTAAATACAGATTATTCAGGTTGGAAACAACTTGATGTATCTGCATAGCAAGTAGTAGAAATTATAGATAATTTAGAAAGTCAGTCTTCTACTGCGGCTCTTTCTGCTAATTAGGGTTATGTCTTAAATAATAAAATAACTACTTTAGAAAGTAAGTTAACTGCTATTTATACCTATAAAGGATCTTCTCCTACTTATGAGGGGCTAATAGCATCCAAAGAATAGATTGAACCAAAAACTGGGGATGTTTATAATATTGAGGAATCCTTTACAATAGATGGCAAGGTTTATCCTGCAGGAACAAACGTAGCTTATGTAGCTGCAAGTGATTCATGGGATCCTCTTGGTGGTTCAGTAGATCTTTCTGCTTATTATACCAAAACAGAAATAGACAAAAATTTTGCCAAGACTGATGGAAATGGTAATATTCTTCTTGATAGTGGCAAAGCTTTAATACAAAAGACCTCTGATTCTGAAGATGCTCCAACTATAACTCTTATATAGGTTACAGGTAATGGTCAGATTTCGGTGGGCGAAAACCAAGCTCCTTTAGTATTAGAAAGTGCCTCCTAGCCTATTTGGGATAATAATGGAACTGCGACAAAATTAGCTACTGAAACTGATTTAGATACTTTAGAAGAAACTATTACTACTGACATAGATACCAAATTAACTGCTTTAGATAGTAAATATGTAGCACAAGAAGAAGGAAAAGAACTAATTCCTACTGACAAACTTACTCAAATTAGTACTAACACTACTAATATTAATAATATTAGTGCTTCTATAACTGCTCTTACTACTAAAATGATTTAGGCCGTTAAGACAGACCCAAATCTAGATGCTATACTTACAAAAGTAGAAGAAGTAGAGCAAGCTACCACATCAGTAAACATTAAGTTTGAATAGTTTGTTAAAAAATCTAACGCTACCACTACTACCGATAACAATACCTTAATTAAGGGGGATCAATTAGTAACTACTATCCCAGCTGCTGAACAAATTACTACAAGTAGCGTTGGTAAGGCTGGAGTAATGACTGCTTAGGATAAAACAGATTTAGAAAATATAAAACAAACCCTTGAGTGGTAGTCCGTTTAATTCTCAAAAAAAACAAAATGATAAGATTTATTTATGTAAAAACTGATGCTTTATACCAAGCAAATAAAGCAAATTATACAAATGATATTGTTTTTGTTGAGGAAGGTGTGAAATTCTATGCAAAAGGATTACAATTTAATGATTTTGCTACTGCAATTTCTAATTTAAAAATTTTTAGCAAGATTTCTGATGGTACTAATACATACAGTGCTTCAAATAATAACTCAACATTAACTGTAAAAGGCAGTAAACACATAACGGCTACTGCAAGTAGTTCTGGTTTAACTATTTCTGACAACATAGTATTAAAGCAGGGTTCTGCAGATGGTTCTATTACTATAGGCGATGGAGATGTAATTCCTAAGAATTATACAACTTTAGTAGGTAATGTAACTACTAATACTTAGAATATTGCCACTATCCAAGGTGAGGGAGAGGGGTCTATAAAGAAAACTGTTGAGGATGCAGCCAATACTTTAATATCCTCTATTTCTTATTATTATGGTTTAGGAAAAGACTATACAGATGAACAAATTGCTACAGCAGTTTCATCTGTATATAAAGTAAAAGGTACTAAAGCAACTTATGCAGATCTTCCTACTTCTGGAAATGTAGAAGGTGATGTCTGGAATGTAACTGCTGCTTATGGTACAACTCCTGCAGGAACAAACTGGGTTTGGGTTGCAGACACTTCTAAAACTGCTGGAGGTTATTGGGATGCTCTTGGTGGTACAGTAGATCTTTCTAGCTATGTTAATGCAGTTTCTGGAGGAGCTGCAGTCACCAATCAAGTAGTCTCTGCAGTAACTAAGAGTAATGGAACGTTAACAGTATCTCATAGAGCTTTAACAGCTAATGATATACCTAGTCTTGCTATTAGTAAGATTACAAATTTATAGACTACCTTAGATGCTAAAGTACCTACTTCCAGAACAATTAATAGCAAGGCCCTTACAGCTGATATAACATTAGCAGGCTCAGATATTAAAGTAGGAGGTTCAGGTAGTTATAGTACTAATACTATAGCAGACGCTTTTTCAATACAAGACAGTGCTTTTGATGGCAAATTAACAGCAGCTATTGGAAATTTAGACGTATCAGCTGTTGGGGGTACTGGAAAAGTTATCACTACCATATCAGAGACAGATGGTAAAATTTCTGCTACAGCAACAGACTTAAAAGCAGCTAATGTAGCAGCAACCCCCGTGACAGCAACATCATCAATGGTTGCAGTTACAGGTAGTACTGTAGAGGCGTAGATCAAGAGCTTGGCTACTTCTGTTGCTGCTGCTAGTGGATCTGCTGCTGCAGCTGTATAGAGTGTTAAGGCTACAGGAGATTCTTATATTTCAGCCACACCTACAACGGCTACTACTGGTGCAGTAACTGTTACAGTTGGCATGAAGTCTACAGCTATAGCAACTGACTATACTACATTTGGTGGTTCTACTAGTTTGACTACTGGAGCTTCTGTAGTAGACTATGTTAATAGTTTAGGTAAAGTAGATTCTGTTTCTGCTTCGGGCGATGGAGGCTCTCTATCTCTTTCAGCAAGCAGAACTAATAATGCTGTATCAATTACAGGTTCTTTAGAATGGGTTGAAGTTACAGCCTAATAACATAAATCCCCACCCACAATCGAGTGGGGATTTTTTATTTAATTAATTTATGAGTTCAATACGATTTTTAAAATATGTAGATTTAACTGCCATGAAAAATGCTATTACAGCAGGCAGTATAACTGATGGTGATATAGTTTATGGGAGAGATGGTACAATAGCGTTTAATGGAACTGCATACAACTTAGTACCTACTACAGGTACAGCTAATTCGCTATTGAAATTGAATAGTGACGGAAAGGTATCTTGGACTACTTATGATATACTAAGTAAAGAAGTAAGGCTTAGTAGCGGTCCCGACTCTGGAGATGATGATTCAATTCCAACAACAGGTTGGGTTTCTAATTATATAGATTCTACTAAAATTACAGTAGATTCTGCACTTTCCTCTACATCTGCTAATCCTGTCCAAAACAAGGCTATTTACACAGCCCTCTCCAACAAGGCTGACAAGGAGAGCTATGTGCAACTTAAAATCACAG
>CAVGEZ010000094.1:0-33243 GCA_963628445.1 uncultured Eubacteriales bacterium | reverse complement strand
CATGAGCAATCTGATATTCAAGATTTATGTGATAGCCGCCTTCGTGGTGGCACTCATAAGCATTTTCAACCGAAAACGATAGAATTATGATAGACAAAAAGAAGATAGAGAGAACTGCAAGCTTCGTCTTTGAAGGCATAGACAATAACCCTTCAATAGAGAAAGATGCTTTTATATTAGGTGCACAATGGGCGCAGGAAGAGTTTGTCAAAAGCCTGTGGCATGATGCAAGTGAAGAACCTAAGTCACAAGACGGATATAACTCCATTTATGTCTTGGATAAACATAGAAACATTCAGAACGTGCTTTATCTTACCAAGTATGAAGACTGGGAAGGGTATATGGAATCTTACGAAGCAGTTGCTTGGTGTTATAAGTCAGACTTGTTACCAAAGAAAGAAGGTGGGGAATGACCCTACACCTTGCACAACAGATAGTCAATGTCTGCATAGCCACAATGGGAGTAATAGGCTTCTTGGCTGCCACAATAGACGCCTTTACAATCCTATTTCTCCTCATTACTTTAGATGTGTATTTTTAAGAATAATTAATTAAATTACAATGAAACTTATACAGCAATCATTTGAAATTCTTGAACAAAAGGATTTCACTATTAAAGGTATTAAACAGTTTATTGAAAGATGCGCCAGAGTGTCGTATAAGAGTGAAGATAAAATGACTGATACTTCTTATGAGAAATTCGTGGGGATGTTGGAGAATAGAAACCATGCTCGTCCACTAGAATTTGGAACTATACATCTTCAAATGCACATTTCAGACTTTCATAAGTTAAGAGACACTCTTTGTATAAATAAGTTGTGGAATGACTGGTGGATTAAGTATAATTATGCTGGAGACCTTACTTATGTAACTACTAATTATAGGTACTATCTTACTATCCTTAGAATATGCCCAAACATAGAAGAGTACTTTGACCCACAAGACGATGAATTATATCCTAAGAGATATACAGTCCATATGATTCTTAGTCGGGGAGTAATGGATGAGTTTAGAACTCATGTAGGGTTATCACATCTAGCCGAAAGTACTCGTTATTGTAACTACTCTAAGGACAAATTTGATAATGAAGTAACTTTTATTATTCCTTGTTGGGTAAATACACACTGTCCTAATAAAGAGAATGAGGGTCCTTCTATTGCCGATTCAGAGTGGAGTAATGCTATGGAATCAGCAGAAAAATATTATTTTTCTTTACTTGCTAAAGGTTGGATTCCTCAACAAGCGCGTTCTGTACTCCCTCTAGGAGTTAAGTCTGAACTTATATCTTGCGGATTTGGGGATGCATGGGAAAATTTCTTCTATCGTAGAGATGCTAAAGATGCTCATCCTATGGCTCAGGAAATAGCTAAACCAATTCATGAAGAGTTTCTTAAGAGAAGATATAAATGAAAGAATTTAAATTGGACAAAATAGAAGAAGAGAGTGCTAAGAAGTTTATAACTAATTATGATAAATGGTAATGAGAAATATTATATGCATAATCCTAATAGTGGTTTTGGTAGTGGTTTTGGTAGTGTGCCTAATTGGTATGGTGTACTCTGCTATACAAGCTAATAAATCTCTCAAAAGATTAAAGCGTAATGATGCTGTATGGTTTTATCGTATTAAACTCATCCAGAGGTGCTCTCCAGACGCAGAGCTTATTAAGAAGATAATAAATAAGCATTCATATGAGGATATGCTTAATTCATGTAAACCACTAGAGGATAAGTATTGGTTTACTCAAGAAGAGATTGAAGAGATTGATTCTAAGCATGTATTTCATATTATAACACTAAAATAAAATTTTATAACGAGACTGAATATGGAATATATTAAACCACTAAACTTAGATTCATCTAAGCAGGGAATCTGGTTTACGTCTGATACTCATTTTGGACATACTAATATCATTAAATTCTGTAAGCGTCCATGGGAAACGATAGAAGAAATGGATGAAGTCTTGATTAAACGTTGGAACTCAGTTGTAAAACCAGATGATATAGTATTTCATTTAGGGGACTTTGCATTTGCAACTAATAGTAGATGGAAGGAAATTATACAACAGTTAAAAGGTCATATATATTTAATTGTTGGAAATCATGATGAGATTCGTTATCCAGGACATCAAGTATTTGATTTATTTGAAGGAGTTACTACTCAATTAGCTCTTAAAATAGATAATCGTCATGTATACCTAAATCATTACCCATTTCTTTGTTATGGTGGGGTGTATCGTAACTCTGGACAAGCAGTAATCCAATTATATGGGCATGTTCACTCTGGACCACATTGCGAAGGCAAAGATACTGACAGATTATCTATTACCTTCCCGTATCAGTACGATGTAGGGGTAGACAATAATAATTATACTCCAGTATCTTGGGAACAAATAAAAGAAATTATAAATAATCAAATACAAAAAGTTAATGGCTAATATTTGTGAAAATACTTTAAGAGTCTTTACTGATGATGAGGATAATAAGAATTACATAGTTAAGTTTATGTCCAATACTTTTCAATGTGATCTAGAGGAAGTAGACTCCAATATGTTAGAAGGTTATTTTGATTCTAAATGGGATTTTCCAGAAGAATTAATGAGAGAGCTTTATGAAGGACTTCCTAATAAAGATGATATAGATATGACATGTCTCTCTGTAGAATGGGGTTGTTTTTATTGCGCTTTTCATACTTGCGATAAAGACGGATGGACTATTGAACAATAATAAGTCAAAAAATGAAAATAATAAGTGTAAGTGGTTGTACTTGTGACTCCCTAACCATTGATAATGTAGAAACTTCAGAAATGAAGATCGAAGACATACAAGAAACTATTAAAAAATTAATAGATAAAGAATCTGATTTAGGAACTCTTCAATCTATTTTAATAGATCTTGTAGAAACAAGAGGAGAATTTGAAGATCTTGGAAATTGTGAACAATGTGGTGATTGGATAACTAAATATACAGTAGAAATATGAAGATATGTGCAATAAGTGACTTACATGGCTATCTTCCAAAGATAGAACCATGTGAATTACTTTTAATTTGTGGTGATATTGTCAGTCTTAAATGTCAACAATATTACCAGAGTTGTAAGAAATGGTATATTAAGAACTTTAAACCTTGGATAGAAGAACTTCCATGTGAAAAAGTTCTATTTATTCCTGGCAATCATGAATGTGGAGTAGAAGGACATGAAATTGAATATAGAAATATGTTTCCTCGTTCATATAAAGCAACTATACTCATACATGAAGAATATGAATATTTAAGTAATGAGGGGAAAATATATAAGATTTTTGGAACTCCATACTGCAAAATTTTTGGAAATTGGGCTTTTATGCGTGAAAATGAAACTTTAAAAGAAAAATTCTCAGAAATCCCAAAGGAACTTGATATTCTCATGACTCATGATGTGGCTTATGGGTATGCAGATCAATCTTTGCAAGATATAGGGTGGGGAACAGATGAACACTTTGGAACAATAGAGTTACGAGATGCTATCCTAGAGAAAAAACCGATTCTGCATTTCAGTGGGCACATTCACACAGCCCAGCATTCATTAACAATGATTGGAAATACAAAACATTATAATGTAAGTTATATAGATGAACAATATAACCCTGCATTTAAACCTTTATATTTGGATATATGATAGACATAAACAATCTTATAATGATTAGTATGAAATCAGGTGATAAAGCATCCCTTCGTGCTTACAAGAACCTGAAAGCAGAAATACAAAAGGTTAAAACAGCAAAAAACGCTAAACCCTACACCGATGCTTCTGAAATTCAACTTATCTCTAAAATGTGCAAAAATTTGGAGGAAGCCATTTTAGACTTTTCTAAGGCTCATAGAGAGGACTTGGTATCTGACTATACAAGTGAATTAGAAATATTAAAAAAGTTACTTCCAGAGCCTGTAAATGACTCGCAGATAACTTCTTTTATTATAGAATACTGCTTAAATAACTGTCTTTATGGCTCTGATCTTGTTGTTGAAATTCCTAAGAAAGAAATGGGCAAAGTTATTAAAGCTACAAAATCTAAGTATCCCCAAGCAGATGGATCATTAATTTCTTCTATTGTTAAGCAGTATGTTGTATAAATACGTAGGTAATAAGTTTGAAGTAAATGATACTACTATTGTATCTGATGGTGACATTCTTACAATAAGAAAAGGTGCTGAACAACAAACAGCAGAAGGTATAAATTACAGTGTTAAAATAGAATCTGTAATTAATAATACAACTGGGAAAGAGATTCCTATTGATATACTTCATAATATTATTACACATTTAAAACCTTTAGACAAGGATGCTGGAGATATAGATGAGATAGAAGAAACAATAGAAGTTGAAGGTAACAATAGAGTATCACATCCATCTCATTATACTTGGTTGAAAGATTTGTGTGGAATAGAGGTTATTGATATTACTAGACATCTTGATTTTGATCTTGGAAATGCTATTAAATATATTTTACGTTGCGGGCATAAATCGGAGAATGGTTATACTAACAAAGAAAAAACTATAGAAGACTTAAGAAAAGCAGTCTGGTATTTAAACGATAAAATTAAAATGTTAAATGAATAAATATATAAAGAGTGATATAAGATCTGGATTATTTATGTTAGGAGCAGGGCTAGGACATATAATAACTGCTTTAATCAGTGGAGAAATTAATGAATATAAATTAAATATTCCATTAGAAAGTGAAACTATAGCTCAGATATTACAAGCTTTTGATAAAAATATTTCCATTGCTTTTATAGAAGATGATAAAGTTGCATTAGATATTATATCAGATAAGGGTATTAAACCCATTTATATTTGTACTGTTGAAGACGGTTGTTTATTTAGAACATGAAACAAAGCCCAGCATTCTCTTTATGAGAGTGTTGGGCTTATTTTTTTTAATGTGCTATGTGATACTAATTACAGTATTTACACTAATAAATAGTATAATCTTTAAGATTCATTCTTCTAAGATATTTCTCTGCGGATTCTTCTGAGAAGAATATCTATTTAGCTTTTCCTAGTCTGTTATAATGACACCTAGGATATTTCCCTTTTAGATTACTTCTTGGTAAAGGATTCATATTGAAAACTACCCTATTGCTTTTAAGTAATAGGGTTTTATTTTTTTTTTATTGTTGAGCTTTAATGTAAGCAAATGCAGAATCTTTAAAAGATCTAGTCAAACCTGTATTATCAAACATTAAGTATTTAAAAGATTTATCTCCAATTAAACCTTGCCAAGCTTCTTTTAGTACTTGGACAGGAGCTGTATAATATGGAGGATTCATATTCTCTCCAAAAAACTATATTACATTAATAGGCCCCGCATATTGAGAATAAGCTCGAGAAGATGATTTATATAACAATTCTGTTAATATATTAGACAACAATGGGTCATCCTTTGCATTTTTCTTATGTTCTTTATAAGCTGGTCCTAGAATAAGTCCAAATAATCCAGCCATTAAAGCCCATAATAAAGCATCTGAAGTTAATTTATATATATTAGATTTAACCATACTATTCCCCTTAATATATTCAAAAGTAGCTTTCCATCCTTTATCCTATACTAAATTATATAATTCTCCAATAGTTGGTATTATACCCTGAACTATAATTGGAATATGTTTTAAAACAGGCATCCCGGTATCTTCTGTAGTAATTTGAAAGTCTTTTGTAAAAAATAATTTATTACCTTGGTCATCAACTTCTTGTTCTTGTTTTAATTGAGATACCCCATTTTTTTGAGGCCCCATAAAATAATTATTTACAATACCATTCATCCAAGTAGAAAAAGAACCAAATAAAAAACCATAAGAAGCATGCTCAGCCATAGCTTTTTTACCTTTGTCATAAGATCCATATATATTGTCACCTAATGCACGAATAGCATTAATACTACGTCTAGAATAAGGTTCTGGTAAATTAGGCCAACTATTATCTGGTTTTTCTATAGGATTTTCTGGATGTTCTTCATTATATTCTTTAATAGTAGAATAATATAAAGATAATGCTTTTTTATAAGCCTCAGAATCTTCAGATGCGGTTTTTAAAGCAGTAAATCGTTTATCTTTAGTCCAATCATACTTAAGATTTCCTTGGGAATCTAAACTAAAAGCATCCCATACTCCATCATGTATACATTTAGCAACAAATAAAGTCATTCTATTTAAAAAATCGGGACATCTAAGAGTACTATACATAATATTTTCCATATTAAGAATACCAGTACGCCCTGTCTTAGCACGTTCTGCAATACGTCCTACATCAGTATTAGAAATACGATATTTTAAACAAAGTTGACTAAGTAAATTCTGTGCCATAGCATTACTAGAACTATGAGTAAATACATAAGCATATGCTTTTCTAACTTCTTGAGGTGTAATATCTGTATTAAGTTTAATAACAGAACGAATAAAATTCTACTAAGCTCCTTCTAAAGTATCTCGTAGAGCTCCCACAATATTACCTCCAAGTAACATGTGCGTAACAACTCTTTTAATAGGAGAAATTACTCCAACTATCTACTTTTCAGTAGGAGTCATAATAGATGTATTGAATACATTTACTTTAAGATAATCTTGCATCCATTTAATTTCTTTTTCTACTACATCTCTATTACCATTATAATTACCTGTCAAATGTAATTCTAACATTAATGCTTTTGAAGCAACTAATAGTTTATTGTACTAAGTGGTTGATATATGTTTAGCTAGAAAATCTACAAATATATTTTCAACATTAGTTTCAAAAAATGCTTTTCCATATTTTTTAAGCATTTTTTTACGAGCTACTCGTACATCATTAGCCGAAGATGTACTAGTTGGAATACTTAAACTAAATGGATTTTTTAAATGCATCCTATAAAAAGAATCAGAATCTTGACCATATAATTCACGTTCTTCAGGAGTAATACCTTGAGCAAATTCATCAAATGCAGTTGTTATATTCTAAACTGTTCTCATAAAATTCTTCATTCCTGCCAAAATGGCTTCTTTACTTTGACGTTTAGTAGCTTTGGAAGCTCTTTCTAATGGTACCCATAAATATTCTGGATGCGCTTTAATGTATTCTTGTATTTTAGGATCTTCTTCAGAAGAAAACTAACTATTTCCATTACGATTTATTTTATCTAAATTATATAAAACCTATTTTAACATCTTACGTTCATGAGGTTTTAAATTATTAGACATATCATAAGGATTTTTAAAAGAAAACATCTCATCATCTGAATTAAATACATTTGAATATTGAGCAGCTTGATTTCCAATCAACATATTTTGTGCTTGGGAATATCCAGATTGTTTGTAAAAGGTATCAAATATTTTAGGAATATTATGCTAATATTCTTTTAAGAACTCTTCTGCTATGGCATCATGAGTGATTTGTAGGTTATTTACTACTATTTTAATATTATCTGAATCTATAGTAGCTGCAGTCATAAAATTAGAACTAATTTTATTAAATTCTGATGTATTAACAGGTGTTTCACCTCTTAATTGAAGATATGCTTTTACAGTTAATTCATATAATCTAGCTATATTTTTAGATTTAGATTCTCCAGGTTGAGATAATACTTTTTCTAGGTTTCTAGGATCTGCAAAATTAGCGTAACCACTAGATTGAATTTTTAAAAGTATATTTTCTAAAGCATTTAACTAAGCTAGAGTATTATCTGCAGTTTTCAAATCCTAAAAGCCAAGTTGATCATAATCTTTAGTATATGAAATAGGTTTACCCTGAATAATAGATATAAATTCTTTAGTAAGTTCTTCAACGGAGTCTATAAAAGATGCATTTTTAAAATTATTATGAATTTTTAATTCAGGATTTTCTCTATTAGTAATCTATACTATTTTAGAAAAATAATTTTTATTAAATTCACCTATATTAAAATTTCTATAAGAACCACTTCCTACAGAACTAAGAACTCCTAAAGAACCTAATTTTATATCAGATCCTAATTTTGGAAATATTTCATTTAGTAATTCCATAGTTCTAACTGCTTCTATATTACCATAATCAGCAATCATATTAATAGAATCCTAATCACTATCTCTTAAATAGTTCCACATTATAAATGTCTACCCTCTACGAGTGCTAGCTTTTGCATTAGTATCAAATGTAGATAAAGTGATTACATCTATAGTATGGTCTTCTTGATTTTCAAATACTAATACATTAGCATCTATTAAATCATCGAGTAATTTCCATTTATATTTTTTATCTCCTGTTTTTTGATCTTCTTCATAATCATTAAGATATTTACCAAGTACAGACTCATACTAAATAGCATTACCCTTTAAACCATTAACAGAAGAGAAGGTCATAAATCCTTTATCATAACTATTTTTAATAGCTTCTTTTAGTCTTTGAGTTGAGTATCCTTTAGAATCTTCTAAATCTTTTAAATGTTCTGTAACTAAGTTAAAAATTTCTATATTAGAATTTTTATCTTTTCCTGATTTTATATTATGAGTAGTTCCATTAATAAGTACTTCATAAGCATGATCTTTTGCCTATACTTTAGTAATTACTAAAGGTTCTACACTATTAATATTTTCACTAGGAGCCCATTTAATCCATTCTTTAGCAGATTCTCCAAGTCCATCTGTTTTTAAATTTACAGAAGGAAAGATAGCACAATTTACTTCCATTGCCCTATTAATAGGTTCTGAAGAAATATGAAATGGATTAGAATTATCTTCAATAAAATAAGAAACTGCTTTTCTGTATTTATGCATAGCATATTCTGGACTATTAGATAAAGAACTATAGTGCTCTACATTTTGTACAAAAGCTTTTCTAATTTTACCCTGTTCATCATAAGTAAATTTAACAGGTAAAATATTTAATTCTATATTCTTAGTAGAAATACCATTATATCTAAGCATTTGTTCTAAAAATGCTAGTTGATATTTATATTTATTTTTCTTTACAGTAATCCATTCTTTACTATTCTAAGTAGAAGCTTTTACTACATATAAATGAATAGTGCCATCCTCTCCTATGAATAACCAATCAATATGTCCAAATATTTTTTTATCTAATCCTTTTAATTTAGCACTAAGATATATACTTTTAAATGCTTCCTAATTTGGATTAGCTCCTTTAGCTATTTTCCAAGCATCTGATAATTGGTCTTTTAAAGATACTGCTATATTAGAATAACTTTCAGGCATAGTATCTTTTATTTTTTCTAAGTATTCTGCATCATCTTTAATATGAAATAAATTGGAATCTACTAATTTATGTAAATATTTAGCATCTTCATTTAAAAAATTCCAAGAAGCTATTTCCTATTTAACTATTTTTTCAGCTTCTTCCATACTATAACCTGATTTCTATAAGTCAGCAATAGCATAAGTTTCATAGTTCTTTAAATCATAAGCAGTTACTAACCTATTTCCATTAATATTACATTGTTCTGAATCCAAAAATTGCAATATATCAAGTTTACCTTCTATTCCACTTTCCCCGTCTACTATTGAAGAAGCTCTAGAAGCAGAAATATTTTCTATAATATTTTCTTTTATTTTATTTTTAATAGCTTCTTGTTTAGAATTTTTACTAAAAACAATATCAGTAATTGAAGCTAAATTTATATCTCCTCCTTTATCTATAAAATCTTCTATTAATTTAAATAGAGAAGAATATGAAGTTGGATGCTATTCACCTCCTAAATTTAAAGTATAATGACAATATTCCATATTAACAGTCTTCTTTTATTAAACCCATTTCAATCTGTTTAGAAATCCAATTAGAGATTATACGAGAATCTTTAGTTTTTCCAAAATCAATATCTTCAGTACTTTGCATATATTTAGATACTTCTCTATTAAATTTATTAAAAATAGAGATTAAACCACCATTATAAAAAGATTTTATATCATATATATCAGTATTAAATACAGATTTAGTAAGTTTTTCTAATTCTTCCTCTGAAGAATTAAAAACTTGTTCTGTTTCTATTGAGGTTTGATTTCTTATATAATGACTAAATAGATTTGCAAAAACTTCTTCTCTTAAATCCATTTCAGATAAATTTGAATATCTTTCGGTAATTCGAGCTTTTTCTTGTCTTCCTTCTTTAGTATTTGCTACTAAATTAACTAAACCTTCATAATTTTTTCTAAGTTCTGGATTAGATTTTAATATTCCTAATATTAAATGAACGTGCTCGTGTAGTAAATCATTAGTAGATGCTATTGTAGAATTTACATAAATTTCTCCATTATATATAAAAGCTTTATCAATGTTAGGATCTGCAATTCCCATTTCTTCTACTTCATTAGCAGTTACTATATGGATTTGTACTCCAAATTGATTCTACAAAGCTTTTGAAATTGCATTTAACCATAAACGAATTGGCTTATTCTAAACTTTTTTAGCTTCTACCATTTCATCTTTATTGAGAGGTATTAACTTATAAGACCATTCTTTAGCTCCTGTCCAATTTCTATCTTCTACATAATAATAATTATATTCGGCATTTTCTATTAAATCTACAATATTTTTTAAGGTATCTTTGTCTTTTCTAGGATTATTACCCAACATTTCATTTACTTTGTATATAAATAAAGCAACTTTTTCAGGAGTATTTATATGTTCTTTAATAGATTCTTTTGTTTTAGAATCAATTTTATAAGTATTAATTGTATTCTAGAAATCTTCTATTGTAGTATTTTTATTTGATATTAGATACATTTCATCTCCTCTAATTTCAGTGTCTCTATTTATAGGTACATTTAAAGATTCTATAATTTGTCCTTTTCTAAAATTAGTTTTAGATTGAACTTTTTCAGAGAAAGATTCTATATATTTTATATTTCCATCCTTATCTTTATAAGATTCTCTAAATTTAAATTCTATTAATGAATTTTTATTAATAGGCTACTTATTTATAAGAACATCAATATTATTTTTAGCTTCTTCTTCTGAATTATATTTTTTTGATATACTAGATTCAGTTAGAGTACCTCTAGAAATAAAATAGCCATCAGTTCCCTGGTATATATTATATCCTTTATACTTAGATTCAGGCATATTTGATATTGTATCAAAACTTATGCCATATTTATCACTAATAGGAGTATATTGCTATTCTAAAGTAATTCCTTTTTTTGACTAATGTTTATAAGTATAGGTAAAATCAGGTTCAGCACTTAAAGCAAATTGTGTTAAAGCATTATGACCATTAATAGATTGAGACAACTCTTGTCTAATCTATTCCTATTGGTTTGAGTCTTGGATAGTTGCAACTATAGCATTAACCACATCCTCCGTTTTTAAAGATTTAGAAAAATCAGACTATTTAGTAATACCTAAGTTATCTAAAATAGCAGGGTAATACTATCTAAACAAATTATAAAGAGTATCATAAGAAACAAATATCTATCCATTACCTTTATAAAATTTGTTATAATTAAGTGCTGTTACAAACTAATCATTATATTCTACAGGGGTATCATAATCTTTTAAGTTTCGTAAGAACTTTTCAAGAACCTATATTGCACTTTTACCATTATCTAAAAATATTTTAGTAAATGCTTTTTTATTGTTAATATAATCTAAAAGCATATCTTCTATACTTTCTAAATTTTTATTACCTCCTCTACCTTTTTTTCTCTTACCAAGAATATCTATTAGTTCTGGATAATAAATAGAATCTTCTGTTATAGAAACTCCTGCTTCGATTGTATTTTTCTCCTTTAAATAATTAGCAAATCTTTGTAAATCTTCTTCATTATTTTTAACAACATAAATTTCTTCCCCATTATTCTTAATTATTCTTCCTGAAATAGGGACTCCTTTAATTTTAAGATTATCTATTAGAAGAATATTAGCATTTCCATCTGGAAATTTTAAGTAACAATATTCTGGAGAATTTCTTAAATAATTTAAAGTACAATTTGCTAAAACACCCTCTTTAAGTATATCTTTTACTGTGATTGGTTTTATTTTATTTTGACTATTTAGTTTTGTCTTTAAATCACTAACTAAATCTTTTAAAACTTCTGGACTTTTTGAAAGTGCTTCTATTACACTTTTATCAATGAGAGTAGAGGGAGAACTATCTACAGTTATCTCCCTCTCCTCACCATTAATTGTTAAGGTTATAATACATTTACTCATTCACAAACTTTCTTTATAAGTATTAATCCCTATTTTATAAAACTATTTAAACAAGATATTACTTTTTCTGGATCAGATAATTTCTAAAGAATATTCAATTGACGTTCAATCATATCTGAATACTATCCACCTAATGTAAAGTATTTAGACTGATTTTCTAAACGTTCTATATACTAAGTTTCATCTTCATTTGGGTATCTTTCTACCCAATCAGATATTTTAGAATACTTACCTTTACCACCGTTATTTTTCCATAATTCTATTACATTATTTTTACTTATTAGTTTTATATAAGGATCAGTTTGATTATTTATGGATTTAACTATAGGTGCTGCCTACCTATAAATATCTTCTAGATTTAATTCTAGAACATCTGAAACCTTAGATTCTTCTTCAGTATTTAAATGAGGTTTACCTTTATAATCTAGTTCTCCTAACCATTTTAAATATTTACCTAAAAGAGAATTATTACTTGAACCTACAATAGGATCAAATAAAGAAGTCATACGACTAGCTCCATACTAATTTTTATGTACTATTAAATTATATAGCATAAACATATCAGTAAGAGTCATATTTGGAGTAATTTGAATGGAGTTCATTTCTCTTAATCCTGCTACCATTTGCTGATATTTTCTTTGAGAATCTAAACTCTATTTAACAGTAAGCATATTTAACTGATTTTTATAAAAACTATTACCTTGTTCTTCTGTTGGTTTTAAACTAGTAATAAAACTATTTTCTTGCAAAGAAAGAACTTTTTTAGTTTCAACTTTGCCATCTGCATCAATACTAGTAACTTCTCCTCTTTTAAGTCTTGGAATAATTGTAGATTCCATTAGGTACTTAAAGGTTGCAATAGAAGCTCTATCCTTAATATTAAAAGTTCCAGATTTAACAATATTTTTTAAAGCTCCATCTGATTGCAAAAATTTCCAATTAGTTTTAACAGGTATTAGTAAATTGGCTTCTTGAATATACTTAGAAATAATACAATTATCAATCTATTTTAATATATTATTTTGATAATTTTCCGAGATATATTTGTAGCTAGAATTTATAAGAGAATCAATACATTTATTAAATGAAGTTGCTTTTATAGAACTTTGATTATCTACTACAGCAACGGTATCATAGATTTTTCTAATAGCATCAAATTGTGGTATATGTGTAAATGCATCAAATAAATTAATACATTTCTTAATAACATTATATATTTTAGCTACTTTATCTCTATAATCGGCATCAGAGAACCAACGTTTAACATCAAAATTTCCGATTTCATTTAATATAGCCTACTATTCTTCTGTAAACTATCCCTTATATTTATCAAGTCTATCGGTAAAATAACTCTTTACTTTATTTTCAAATTTTTGAAGTTCTAGTTTAGAGGTTTTTATACCTTGATTCATACCTAAGAATGAAGCAAAATTACTAAATTCATCAGCTCCTTCCAAAATGTTTTCAAATTCTACAATATCTTCAGTAACTTGTTGTTTCAAATTTTGTGCAGCTATTTTTTCTTCATCCGTTTGGATTTTTGATTTTTCAACTCCTAATCCTAATCTAAAGTAAAGATCTTTAATCATTTCCATCTTAACTCTACTATGAACTCTAGAAATCCACCTATTACTTATCTAACCTTCTGGAGTTAAGAAATTACCTTTTGCTAATTCTATACCATCTTTAATAGACAAATTAATATCATTAAATATATCTTGTTCAGTAACTTTATCTATAAATTCGGCTACTGGAGATGTCATAAATGCAACAATATCATTAATATTAAATCCAGTAGTTATCATAAATAAATACATTTTTGCAAGTTTAGAACCTGCATTTACTTTTGCAAGTATTAACTCCTTAGCATTATCAGTGGCTGCCGATAAAACCTAAGAAATCATCAAATCTACATATAAATTTCCGGTTATACGACTTCCAAATTCTTCCTAAATCTAAGGATTTACTCCCTACATATTTAAATCAGGTAATCCTGTTATAGTCATAGGCTATATTTCTCCTGTACCTAATTTATATGCAGCTCTACCTACTATACGATTAGTTTCAAATCTAAAATGACCCATTTTACGTTTTTCTGTATCTCCATGTTTGATTAAATCATTTAGGTAATAATGCCACATAAAAGAACCTTTTTCACCATTTGCTGATATACCAATAACATTCTTACCAGTCATATTTTGGTACTGCATAATAAATTTACAATATGGGTCTAACAATGTTAGTTTAGAAGCCTAATCACCTTTAGTACTTAAATCAGAGGCATCTCTAAATAATTCCATTTCTATAGGAGAATATGCACGAGTCATATTTGTTAAATCCTAAACAGTATTCTAAATATGAGAAGAAATAAAGTTCTTACTAACTTCTTGTGCTAATGCAGGAGGTAATTTAGTTTCCTCATGACTTTTTAATTTTTTTACAACTTCATATCCATAAGAATTTGTAAATTGAATATTAATTTTCTTTTCTTCTCCATCTTCATATACATTTCTATTAAGTTTGTTTATTAAGTCGGCATAAAGATTTAAAACTTCTACTTTATTATTAGCTTTTTCTGCTTCTTCTATTTTAGAAATATCTTCATCTATATTTATAGTTTTATCTAACTACTGTAACCAAGAAGTATACATTTTTTGACTTTTAGCATCTTCATTTTCTATAGCCATGCCTAATAAGTTCTATATTTTTATTTTTGTCTATCCTATATCATTTATTCTAATATATGTAACTCCTTTAGGCATTGGCAGTTTTTCAGAAGCTTCTAATGTTGCATTAGAAGAAAAATCAAATAAATTACTCCAACCTATATATTTACCATTTGTATCAAATGATAAACCCATAACATATGCTTTATCTATATCGTACATTATAATTGTTATCTTGAGAGCTCTTTATCTCCCAATTCTGTAATTTCATATTGTTATATTTACAGTTCAGACTATCTCTTCATATTAGTTAAGATGTTGGCATCCTAATATGTTATGCACTCGTGGATATTTTACCTTCAACTCCACTTGTTAAGGTTACTTTACCTAGTCGTTGATCCTTCAATGTATTTCTACAAAGCTTGGATTAGGGTTAACCTCTTCAGGCTCTTCCCAGATTCACATAAGTTTTAGTTCAGACTACGTTATCAGAGATCTGAACCTTGTAACCACGTCTACCATGCGGTTACGAAGCACTATCCAGTTTTTGTTCCAGTAAAGCCTACATTTTTCATCTTCATAAATGATTGTAATGTTTGTGCTGGAATACGAGCAACTGTAAACTCTAAAGATTTCTTAAAAGATGTATATTGTTTATCTCTCATTTTCTAATAAAACAAATCTCTTATTATTTTTGTGTTCTTTAATTCATAAACTCCAGTTTCTTTATTTATTTTAGCATCATGGACTTTACTCTAAATCTTTTTAAGATAATTTTTTAAATCTGGATCAAAATTAATTTTTTCTGCAAAACCATTTAATGTATTATTAAGTACAGCTCTAGAACCTGCAGATACAGAAGAATTTACATCTACACCTGCAAATGAATCTGTACAATATATATCATGTAGTAGATTAGAAATAAAGTCATTAACTTCTTCATCTCGTGCATTCTACTCAGTTATTTTGTACGTTTCTTTTTCCCCTTCTTTATTTTTTCTATATCTAGTTAATTCTTTTTCTGAACGTTCTTTTTTATACTCCAAACATCTAGCAATATTTTGTCTATTTATATTATATAAAGTATATGTCTTTTTAACTCCTTTCTCGAATGTTTCTGTAACTTCATGCTATGTTAAAAATTCAACATATTCGAGTACATCATTTCCTCTACGTCTAAAGTTGCTCTAATTATCAACTTTTTTACCATTTTTTACAAAACAATTCTAATCAGAATCCCAAGTAACATTTTCATTAATAATTTCACGCCCAACTTCAAATAATTTAATATTATCGGGAGTAATAGCATAAATTTTATTTACTACTTCAGGAGAATCTGCAGCTAATTCATATTCTTTAGTATAAGGTTTTTTACTCTTATTAATCCAATCTTTAGATTTAGATTTAAAGGTATCCGTATTTTTTTGTAAAGGTTTGAATGTTAAAAATAAATGGTCACCATCACCTCTAGTAAATGCTAAATCATAAGTATTTGAAAATACTTCTAATTCAGGTATTTTAAAATATTTTTTACCTGTTGTCAATACATCAACTAAAGAATCTCCAGATTTTATGCCAAATTTAGTTTGGTATAAATTAGACATTATAATTTCTGCTGCCTAATTTTTTAAATTAGTTACAGGAACTATAGTACCATCTTCTAACTCAAATAATCCTTTTTTAAGATTAATAAATACAGAATCAACGTTATACTTTTGCCTTATAGCTTTTTCTAATTCTTTTTTCTTTTCTCCTTTAATAGATTTATCCTTATCCAAAGCTTCAAGTTCGAGTATCTATCGTTTAACTCTCCAAGAATTAAATACATTTGTATGAATTACTCTACTACTTGTCCCATCTTTAACTTCAATATCAAACTCAATACGGGCAGGAGCTAAATTTCTTGGAACTGTTACATCTTTAGAAAAACCAAGTTTACTATCTGGGAGAACTGAATATCCTTTTTCTTGTAAATATAAAAATGGATTATCCTAAAATTTATAATAATCTAGAGCACCTTTAAATGAAATATGAGCTTCTGCTTTTATTCTATCTCCAGTTTTGCCTACTGTATCAAATGTAACTAATACATTTTCAGTTGGAAGAAATCCTCCAACAGTACTTTCTGGTACAATTTTATCCTATTCTTGTCTTAATAACTATTTAACAATATCCTAATTAGCTTTAGTTGTATCCTTAAAAGTACTTGTAATATTTCTAAGTTTGGCTAATTTAATTAAATCTGTAAATTGATACTACTAATAAGTTCCATTAATATTAATATCAAATATCATAGACATATTATAAGATGGAGCCATTACTGTACCAAGACCAGGATATTGACGTTTAATAGATTTTTTGTTAAGATTAGAAACAAAAGTAGATATAATCTAACTATATATATTAGGATCACTAAATGGAATTTTTAGAGAATCTAAGCTATGATCTGTATTTAAATTAAATGCTTTTTTAATATTAGCAATTATGGCATCTGCTAATCCTATAGAACCATTTCCAGTTCTAAGATTTGCCATTATAGTTCTACCAAGAACATCATATAATATTGATTTATCTCCTGTTTCTCTAAAATTTTTAACTGCACTCAATTCAATATCAGCTAAATCTAAAGCTGTTTGTCCTAATTGTTCATATATTTGAGATACATAATCATGAAGCTATCCTCCTGCATCAAGAGAACTAATAACCTATGAAAACTCTGTCATGTGAGCTTCATCTGCGGTATGGTCTGAATCTTGCTAAATACCATAATTATTTGTACTTATGGTAATATAAGAAAATTCTGAATTATCATACCAAGAAGTACTAGGATTAATATTTCCTACTCCATTTTTAACCGCAGAGTTATTTGCTAGCATATGTATCATAGCTCTTTTTAAAGGCTAATCATAATTAGCTATACTTATATCCTCCCGTCTAGCTTTTTCACTCTTAGCATTTTCTCCTTCTATTTTCTTAAAGGTGGCTACATTGTTAATAAAATTAACAGTTGCCATCATAGAACCTTCAGAATATTCATATTTATCTCCATTCCACTATTCAGACCAAATACCTCCTAAAGCTGTATGTAACTCAAATAAAGAGTCAATTGTATGTAAAACGTGGTCTTTAGTAATACGCTCTGCTTCACTTAAAATATGGTCAGATGGAAAGTGTTGAGAATTATTATCAAAATAATGATATACTTTAGTAAGTTTTCCTGACATATCAGTAGGACTGGTATTAAAAGCCTATTCCATAGTGTAGTAAACACCATTTTCTACTCCAAAATCACATATTTTTATATGCTAACCACCTTTATTGTAGTAAAGTTCATTATTTTCATTAATATCTTGTTCAAGAATGTCACGTTTAAAATTAATTTTTCCATCTTTTCTAAAACCGCATCCTTTTACAAGATCTATTTCCCCATCAACCCAATTATTTGCAGAATCATGCCATCTAACATTATGCATCTTTTTAAAAATATGATGTAAATTAATAGCATGTTTAGATTCATTTAAATCATTACCTACAGATTGACGCATCCAATTATTTGTAATAGCATCTGTTGCATATTTTAATAATGTAGCAGTCATATATTTATTATTGTAATCATGATGAATAGGTTTTTTAATATTGCCTACTTCATTAGAACCTAATGATTTATTTTCTAAAACAGACCACAATCCACTTACTAAAGCTGAACCATCATGAGCGTCAACACCTTCATGTTTACCACTAAAATTAAATACTTCTGCTTTTATATCATCTATACAAGCAATTTTCATAGTATTAGTTATGCCCTCAAGACTTGGAACCATTTTAGTCATAGTTGCAGACATAATCACATTACGTTTAAACTATGCATTTTGTCCTAAATTCTCCATTGCATATAACTAATCATTATATAAAGAATTTACTATCTAATATAATTCAGTATATTCTGGATTTGTAGAGGCTAATTGTTTAAGATTATTCTTAACAGAACTTAAATCATAGAATGTTAAATTATCAATTCCATTAATTATACTATTTAACTAGTTCTATAAAATTACACTATTATCAGAGGAACTTACTAATTTATAAAGTCTATCTTTTAAATTTAAGATAGATAAAGCTTTAATTTTATGATTTATTTCACTGCCTGTTGACTAAAATCGTAAATTATTTCCTACAAGAGTATCTAATAAAAAATATGCATTTAATAATGGATTTAATTGTATAGATTCATTTTCACCTATATTACCATATAAAATATCAGTTGCACCTTTTTTTGCAAGTATTAAGTATTCCTGTTTTAGGGCATAAGGTCCATTACCTTCTCCTATTTGTTTAATCCATTGAGAGGAGTAATCTACTCCAAATAATTTAGTAACAATACTTTTAAGTTGTGGAGTAACTTTAAAGAACACCTAATTATCCATTAGATTATTTAAAAATCTAATTTTTTCTAATTTAAATCTTTCTGCTAAGTTAGTAGTATTAGCATATAGATTTGTTGCAAAATCGTAGAGTAGTTCATTAAATGCTAATCCAGAATTAGTAATTCTATAAGTTAAATCTTTATAGAAAGTTACCTAATCTTTAGGATTATTTTTATTATGTGTGTTTACTGCTTGTATTAGTGCTTTTTCATTATTAATTTTAGTCGGTTGTCCATTAACTGATACCATAAGACGCCCTTGTAAAGCAGCATTAATTTTTTCAATAGAATCTAATTCTGGAAATACTTTTTTATAATCATCTAATACATTTTTATAGATACCTTTATAAGCTGCCCCTATAGTACTTATATATTTATCTAGTACTTGACTTTCTAAATTTATACTATTTACTGAATTTCTATCAAAACCTAAAGCAGCCATATCTACATGAGTTGCTATAAATTTTGTTTTATCAGATTGTGTAGTACATTGTGTAAAAATAGTATTATTTTTAGCCAGAGGTACAAAAAATTTATTTATGATAGCATCATAAATAAGTTCTTGCTAAGTCATACTTTTAACCTGCTTTGTGGCAAAATTATTTGTCTAAATGTCAAGATTAACTGTTGAACTTAAAAGTGCTCCTCTTTTCTATGAGAATAAAAGATTAGCAGTAGGAAGTTCTGCAGCATTTGATATTGAGATTTGATTCTTAATTTCTTCAGTACTATTCAAATATGTTGGTGACATATTAGGATTTTTATTACCCTATAAGTCAGTAATCACTGAAGTTACAGTATCTTGTGCTAATATAGCTTTAACTCTAGCTAATTTAGTTACCCAAGGTTCATTAACATAAACTACATTTAATTGACTTCCTATCTTTGTAGAATCAAAATACTCATTAGCTTCATAACCTTTAGCAGATACAATAGCAGGCCAATCACCTATATCTTTCATGTACTAAATTAATTCAGTTTTACTATAGGGAGAGCCTCCTTCTTTTGTTGCTTTAGAAAATTTATCATAAATATCATTAACTACTAATGCTCTAGTAGCAGATATAAACATATTCTTTAGAAAATTAGAATCACCTGCCATTGCTAAATTTAACTCATTTAAATCTGCAACACTATTAGTAAATCTAATATCAAGCATATCTCCTATAAAATTTAATAACTATTTAAATTCATAATTAATTCCGTTTGTAGCATTAATAATTTCTTCTCTAGTATTTGAATTATTTAAATTAATAGATTTAAATTTTTCTAATTCTTCTATAATATAATCAGAAGAAGTTGCTTTTTTCTTTGAAAGTATATTAATTGCTTTTCTAGGATCAGATTTGACTTTAATTAAATAATTAGACTTATCTATTTTTACAGAATAACTTAATTTATCATCCTACTAAATTAACTTATAAGTTTTTAATAAAGTTTTTCTATCGTCTCTACTTAAAGTATAATTATTAATACTGTTTTTTATATCAAATTTAGTACTGTTAATACTATATTTTTCTTTAACCTGAGTTTCATATTCTCCTGTTTCTGAATTATAAGTTGTACTTAAATAGTTTAATGATGCATTAGAACAAATTATATTATATGCATTTTCTACGAGATTATATCGAGATCTAAATCCTTTTCCTGTTTTACGATATTTATTTTCCAAATTATACCAAGATTCTTTATTGCTTACATCAAATACAGTATGATATATAGAATATAGAATATTAATATTATTAATATCAAAACCGTTTTCTTTTAATGCAGTAATTACACTAGTATGTTTTTCATCAGTATTTCCAAAAAAAGTTTTAAAAATTCGATAAAGAGGTCCATTTACTAAGGAAGGATTATTTATTAAAGAAGTACAATCTTTAGCAAATTGTTCTTTAACTTGAGAACCTTTTAAATTTGTACCTAATTCTATTAATTTAACCATAGTTCCTATGAAATCCTTACTTTCTAATCTGCCAAATTGTCTTATTGGTAAATTAGTTCCGCTATCTATCTATTCAGTATTATAAATAGGAATCCTATTAATTAAATATTTATTAAAATTAGACATCTATTTAATTGCATCAGAATTTTCAACTCCCCAAGTCTTTATGGCATTACTATTACCTACTTCAATATGATACTTATAGGTATAATTTCTTTTACCATTTTCACCTACAGTAACTTCTATCGGCATATCCTATCTAGTAATAGACACAAAACTTGTCTAAGCCCCCTTTAATGTCTAATCAAAGTAAGTTAAATTTAAATAAGCAGATACTGCTTTAAAGAACTCTCTTTCTTTACTTGTTTTAGCAATTTGCATAATATCATCATTCCATCCTTTTTCTAATAAATCTTTAAATTCATTAGTTTGTTTTAAATGATTTATTATGTTATACATTGCTGTAAAAGTATTCTAAGAATTAGAAGTTTGTACTTTAACACTGGGATCAATTCTGCTATTAGTGTAATAATGTTGTGGAAATATAGAACTATCTAAATTTTCAAAATGGTATTTTTGTAAATAATTCCTTATTATCTAATATTGTGATTCCTAATAATTTATAATGTTATTATTTAAATCAAAATCATTATCCACAATACCTATTTTTTCTCCAAAAATAGTTGCCCCTCCTAAGGCATCTTCAAAATTTCGAAGCCTCCAATTATCAATAGATAAATTAGATTGACCATAAAATGACTATACTACTTTAGTATATCTCATTTTATCAATATCTTCCTACTTAATTAAATCAGTTCCTTCTATAACAGCAGAAATAGCTTGTTCTGCTTTAGTTAAAGGAGCAGGAAGCATTCTTTGAGCTAATCCTCTTTTTATACTATTAATATCTTTAACTGCTAATTTTATAGATGCATTTTTTTGTAAAATATCTCCTAAACAAGTAACGAACTCATCTATACTATGTTTATAATTATCTGTATCAGATGAATCATTTATAGAAGTACTGAAGGGTGCACCCTCCAGTACTTTATAAATTTCCTCAATTAAATCATTAACATTATCGCTTTGTAATTTATTTACAAAATCTAAAGCGTATAAATGTTTTTCTTTATTAAAATTTTCGGATAAGCAAATTGCCATATATTAAATAAAACATGTTTTTTGTAAAGACTTTAGTTTCTCATAAGTCTCGTCAATTAACTATCTAAATTCATCTTCTGAAACTCCTTGTACTTCTGCTAATTCCTCTATTCCATTATCTACTATTTCTCCTATTTTATTTCCTATCATTCCTATATATTTAGAATATGTATCTTTATCTAAATAGTTATCTTCTGTAAATACCGTACCATCAGACCAAGTATCTGGAAATATTTCATTTATATTAAATAAATCTATAATATCTTCATTAAATCCTATAGAAGAAATAGTTTCGTTAACATCCTTCACTAAATCAATAGGACTAACTAACCCACCATTAGATTCTTTGACAGGTTCTTCTTTAACAGGTTCTATTATAATATCTCCTGTCCTACTTATATTTATATAATATGAATTTCCATCAGACATAAGTATCTAATTAGCAGGAAATGCAGAAGATCCATCCCCTTTAGATAAAAATTCAGTGCCTTTAAATTCAGGTCTATTTTTAAGATATATAACTCCATTTTCATCAACACCAGTAATAATATTATTAAAATTCTCATTATTATTACTGTTAAGATAATCTTTAAGATGATCGAAAATTAGTTCATTAACTTTTTCTTTATACTCATCTAAATTATCATAATCAGTTGGGTTTATATCTATACCATTTAATGTTAAAATTGGAGCAATATTATTATGGTATTCTTCCTATTCTGATGGTTTAACTGCATCTTCAAAACTTAAATCTTGTTTAATAGGAGCTTTCTTTTTTTCTTCTTCCTTAAATTTAAAATCAATTTGAATTAAAGGTCCTGAAGTTGCTAAATTAGTTCCAAAAAATTTATTTGATGTTGATGTAATATCTGAAAATCCTTTTTCTTCTTTAGTCATTTCACAAAGAATTGGGTCTGAGAAAATACCATATTTAAATTCAGCTGCAGAAGCCCTAATAAAGTCTCTTGTAAAATCATTTTCTACTTCTGTGGATACAACACCATGAAACATTAAATTCCACATATCTCGTATTCTAGAATCTATTTTACCTATTTGCTAAATTATTTTTCCATTATTAGGATCTTTTATTTCTTTATAAGGTATTATTCCAGGAACTGAAAACTTAAATTCACCTACAGGAGATGGAGATATATGGTCATTTAAATCATCAATAAATTTAATCCAATTAAGCGGCTTATCATCAATTTTAAGAGTATAATAATTTTCATCATCGTCTAAAGCTTCTTGGATTTGTTGTTTGAAGTCATCAATATCGCGATTCATTGCAATATTCATGTAATGTGCCAACTTCATCATTACTATTGGTAAAGATCTTAGTTTATTCTAAATTTCATCCGATGCTAAAGTTAATTTAGTTTTAGTATTTTCAGCATCATCTTGAAATTCTAAATCTATACTGTTTGTAGATTGTAATTTTTTAACCCAATCATTAAATTTCTACGAACCTCCTTCTTCATTTAAAGAGTCAGCATCTATAGATATATAAGATTTTTCACTACCTCCAAAAGAAGGGATAAACTTATCAATAACATTTTCAAAAATATTATTAAGTAAAGTCTACTATGTAAATGCCAGTTGAGGATTAATATAAATACCTACAGCTTTATCAGGAGTTTCATAGAACTTTGTATCTATATTAGTTAATTTACGAAGATATGCTCCATGTTTTGAACTATAACCTAATCTAAATTCTTTAACATAAGATGCTAAACTATCATTAAAATCCCATAAAACTTTAAGTTCTTTTGCTTTTTCTGGGTCTACTTTAGTTCTATATTCTTCCTCTGTAAGAGTGTCTACACCTAAATCTGTTTTAATTTGTTTAAAAGTTTCATTATCTCTTTTACAGAGTTCTTCAACATCATAATTCTCAAAATTATTAGTTTTAGCCCAAGTAGTATATCGTTCTATGAATCTATTTAAATCTGCTCTATAATTCCACATGGCTTTATACATTCTAAAACCAAATGGGAGTAATCTCATAGGTGTTGTAAATTTACGTTTTCCTTCTGTAATATTATAGAGTATTGACCAGTTTTTATTATATAAAGATTCAAAAGAGACTCCAACATTAGCTAATGCTATCATACGAACTTGTTTTGGTAAAGTTGGGTCTTTTAATTGTTGTATATACAGATCTTCTAATTGCCCAGGTTCTAAAAGTAAATTAGAGCTAACATACATTACAGGTTTACCTACTAATTCTGGTTTAAGTCCTGGCTAATCAGTTATGATATGTACTTGTGACTACACTTGAAGAGGTGCATTTTCTTTATAAGGGCTTACTGAAGTTACAGAATCTTCTAATCTATATATATCAGATAATTTCTCTAATCTTGTGTATTTTCCAAATTTAGGAGGATTAATAAGTTCTATTTCCTAATCTTTAGAAATCCAACTATCTATAAGATTTTTATATTTACTAACAGAATCATCGTAAGAATCATACTGCTTCTATAAGGATTCAACGTCACCTTTACCTTCATTAATCTTATTTTTAATAATAGATTTAAGGAAGTCTTTATTCTCTTCCCAAGTAGATGGCTTATTTAAACCTCCTAAAGATACAGAATATTCTACTCCATCTTTTCCCTGTATTTTAGCAATGAGTTTTATTATTTTTCCTTTATAAGCTCTTTCCTCATTAGTCAATCCTAAGCCTTTAGTCAATCCTATTAACCGATTAGAATCAGATGGAGTTTCTATTTTAATAAAAAATTTAGCATTTTCAATACTATCTTTACTAAATTTTTCACGTATTGCTATAGGTATATTAGACCAATCAGAGTAACCATACTAAAATATACATTTTAGCTATAGTACTTTAGTCATAGCGTTAATTTTAGAACCTTTTTCTATTTTTTCGCCAGAAGGCACAAAGATACCTAAGTCTTCAGTACTATTATTATCATTAATCCATATATCCTCAGCAGTGTTTATTCCAGAAAAACTTACACTACTATAACAAGTAATAGGATTTTCTGGATATACAGAAAAATCATTATTATCACTCTCAGCTATATTTAATTCTTCATTATTTTCAGCTTCTTTTTGGGGTTCTATTTCAGTTTCTAAATCTTCCTTTTTAAAAGATGTATCTCCTAAAGATACGTTTTTATTCGATGTAGTATCTTTATTAGAAGCTCCATTATTCTCAGTTGAATTATTATTAGAATCAGTTGAATTATCTGTATTATTTTCAGTTGAATTATCTGTATTATCTTCAGCTGAATCACTAGTGCTTGTAGATTTTTTTGAGGTTATAACTATTTCAGGATTATCTGTGATAGCTTTATCTATTTCTGGAAGATGTTTTTCTCTAAATTTCTTAGTTGAACTTTCTAAAGAAGAATATTTACCATTAAATTTAGTTTCAGAACAATGTATTAAACTAGATAACCCATTATCTATAATAATAGTTCCTTCTGTACTACGAGTAATCATTGTATATAAGTCTTTCGTAAAATTACGAATCCTTATATTATTATTTCTCCAATTATCTGGTGTTAATTCAAGTTTCCATTCTTTATTAACTATCACATAATCAAATTCCTATCCTTGTACCTATTCAGGAGTTAATGCTTCGCTTACATCATACCCAGCATCTTTAAGTTTATCATAAACTTCATCTGCTGTTCCAATATAACCTATTTTAATATTTTTCTCTCCTGTATCTGTTTTTATAGTTTTAGGAATTTTAGCTAATAATTCATCAGATAAAGTATCTGTGATTAATTCTCCAGAAAATGTATTTTGGTTATAATACTATAAATCTAATTTTTTAAATAAATCATTATATAAAGTATCTCCAAGAACATCTACTGTATCTGAATTAATCTTATTAATAATTTGTAAAAGAGGTTCCTAGTTTTTTACTTTAACTTGATTACCATTACGTAGAGATATATATAAATCTGGAGTTCTCCATGTTAGTATTGAATTATTTTCTATATTTCCAATTCCATCTTTAAGCTAAATACCACCTTGATGCTCATCTCCCAGTAAAAATAATTTGATACCATTTTGTTTGCACCATTTAGAAATAAGTAGTAATTCTGGAGCACTAAAATGAGTTGCCTCATCTATTACTATATATTTAGGAGCGTTATCAATATTAGTAAATTTAACAGAATCTTTAATTATAGGAAATGGATTTTCTCCTAATTTTTCAATATTATATAAATCAGATAACTTAGGATTAGGTGTTCCTAGCACTAAATCCATTAAGTCTTTTTTAGATTTTTCAGTACTCGAAGGTAAACTCTTTTTTAAGTTATCTATTTGATTATTAGTAGGTCCACATACCCAAGTATTTTCACCTTTACCAAGATTTAAACGTATTGCTGCAAAAGTTTTACCACTACCACCAAGTCCAGTAATAGTTGTTGTATTTTCAACAATATCTAATTTAGACTTAGATTTAGATTTTAACCATTTTAATGCATTATTAATTAATTCTGGATTTTCTTTTTGAGCATAGGATAATTTACCTACATATTCCTAGATAGCAATAGGAGCTATAGATTCGTTACTTTCTAAGAATGATTTTAACTATTTGTAAAATTTAACGGAATCTACAGCTAAAGAACTAACAATTAACTAAAACTTATCATACTATGTAAATTTATCATAAGATAAATCTTCATCAAGTTTAGCTGTTTTTTGATTAATTATTTGTTCTACTACTAAAGTGTTAGGACTTAATTTCTCTAATACATCTTCTATTTTTAATCCAGAATTAATAAAATTCTTATATAATAATTGCTATAATGCAACAACTGAAGATAGATTATCTTCTATAGTTAAATCTTCATAACCATCTAATAAATCAGTATGACCTATTTTAAAGCCTTCTCTGTTTAATTTAAAGAACTAAGTAATAGTTTTAGTTAAAGCCTCATCTGCTTTTATAAATTTAATTTCTCTAGTTCCTGAATTTAATTTATGTTTATTGAGCCAAGATTTTATTTCTTTCTCATAAGTACCTATTTCATTTAAATAAATATTAGCATCATTAGAATCTATTTCAATTAATTCTTCTGTATTTTTAAATACATCTGAATGATTCTTGACAAAATCATTAATAGCTTTATTATGTCCTATAGGTTGATTGTCTGTTGTTTTTACCGAAGCTCCTAATATAAAAGATTTAGCAACTTGCATATCTTTTAATATCTATTCAAGCTACTACACCTAAGACTCACTTAATTGAAAATCTTTATCAGATTCCTTAGATTCATAAATTTCATAGATATTTTTAAGTAATTCTTCTATATTAGTAGGAATTTCTGAACGAAATGATGATATTTTATTTAAGAGAGGTATAACTGGATTATTTACAAAAGTACTAGCAGTTATGGCATTTAATTGTTTTACATGTGTATTATCATTAAATCCTTCTATAAATTTATCAAACTATTCAAAGTAAGTGCTAGATATTTTTTCAGAAAGTTCCGATTCTTCTATATCTTTAGCACTACTAGCAATATCAATTACCTAATCTGCAATTTCCGAATTAAATATTTCTGGATTAGTAAGTGTTTCAGCATAAAATTTTTGAAAGTTAGATAATTTATTTTTATCCGATTCCTCTAATAAACTCCAATCACTGACGTCAAATACATCTCCTGGGGATCCTCCATTTAGAAGAGTATTCAACTTTAAATATATTGCAAAATCTTTATATGTAAGTTTGTTAGAATTAAATTCATAATCTATAGGAATTCCATATCTTATTTTATCATCAGTAGTAATTGCCTTAAGTGGGTATTTCCCATCAGCATCAGGAGTAGCATTTAAATCATAATACTAGAGCGTTTGAATATTTTTTAATGTATTAAAAACATCACTTTCTCCTATAGTATTTAAAAGATGAATATTGTATTTATCTGCTATAATAGATTTAGCAGTTTTTTTTATTCTATCTTTAATTGCATCTCTAAGTGCTGTTTCATTATCTACACCCATTTTTAAAACTAAATCATATAAATCTTTATTCTAAGTATCCAAATATTTAGAACTTATTTTATCCTCACTAGTTAATTCCCACCAATGTTTTTTAAAGCCATCAACTTCAGTTGCTATATTATCAAGAAAATATTTTAACAACTCATGTTTAGTAATACCTACTTGAGATTTTAAAAAGCGAAAATCAGTAGAAGTTATAGGTTTTTTAGTAAATTCTTGAATCCATCTAGTAGATTCTTGTATATTATATTCGTGAACTGCTTGTTCATGTGCTTTTATTCTAACATTAAACTATTCATCAGTTTCATTCTCATTTTTCTACTTTAAAGAAGCAAAATCTTCATTAGATTCAGTGGGTAACTAATCATTTACATTTAATAACTTTAATTTAGTTATTTCATTACGAATACGCTCTAACTCTTTAAAATCAGAATCTAATTTATTTTTAGATAACTATTCTAACTCTGGAGTAAGCTGATTCTCCATATTTTTATAAAGCTAGAAAGCTTCATCTACATTTGTAGGTAAATCTTTACTATATTCTTCATACTTCTTTTGAATAGCCTCCTATTCAGTTTTAGACAATTCTGAAAAGGTTTTGCCTGTTAATTCTCTCGCATATTGATGTATATTTAATGAAATAAAATTACTACTTATTTTAGGATCAATTGCAAATAAAGTTTTTTCTACATACCCTAAAGAGCCTTCTCCAAATAAATATTCTTTTTGTTCTAGAAGCTATTGTTTTTTATTTTGTAATTTTTGTAATTTCTCCTAATATGTAGACTCTGTTCGTTTTTTAGGATCTGTGGTTTCAGCATTTAGTTGTTGTATAGCCTATTCTGTCTATATAATCTCCTCTGTTAATTTATTGAAATCTTCTTGATATTTAGATATAAAAGAAGCTTCTTTAACATCAGCAATATTATAACCTTTTAAGAAATCGGATAGAGCTTTTACTTTATACTCACCTTGAACCATTTTATCAAATACTTCATCATCATCTAATTTTAAATCATTACTATTTAAAATAGCATCTAATTGATTTACTATATTAGAAAGTCCTCTATAGTTAGATTCTGCTTGAGATATATGATCATCATCTGCAGTTAACGCTGTCTCTGATCCATCAGAATTAGTAACAGTATCATAAGATAAATTAGTATCACCCAACTATCCTTTATCGCGTAAAGATGCAAATTCTTTTAAAATTTCATCTTTTTTACCCTGTCTTATTAAAGTAGTTAAATCATTCTAAAATTCTTGGAAATTTTTATTTCTATTATTCCAGGCTTCAACTCCTCCAAACATAGCACCACCAGCAGCACCTCCTAAGAAAGACATTGCATAGCGATTAGCTGCATCTTCCCAAGCACCATAATCAGTCTAAGAGGCATAACCAAATTTACCTGCCAATTCTCCAAGAGATTTAGTAAAATCTGTTACTAATTCTTCAGATACTTCTTCTGCGCCTTCCCCAATAGCTTTACCTACTATTCCAATAGTTCCATCTTTATACTTACTTAAAAAGTCGTTTGTTATTTTCTTACCAAGATCTATTCCATGTTTAATTTTATTAACAATTCCAGTCTTGGTATCCATTTCAGTAGCAGCTATAGCTTTTTTACCACTCATATAGAGTTCAGCATTTTCCCTAGCCATTTTCTTAAAAGCTTGCCTAGCAGGATCTTTCTCAAAAAACATTTCACCCAATCCTAGATATTTATCAACTCCAAACATTCCAAGAGTTGAACCAAATGCCATAGCCGCAGCTTCTTGTGCTGTACCACCATGTTCTAGAATCGAATCATAAACATCTGTATTAGAAATCATAGCCATATATACCAAAGATAGATCTTGAGCTAATTTGTTTCTATTTTCAAATATTTTCTATGCTGTAGGCATATATTTATTTAAGGCAGCTTTACCTACTGCAGATTCAGCCCATTTACCAGATGTAACTAATTCTAAAGGATTACTTGCTTTGTCTAATCCTATATAAGTAGCTAATTTTCCTGAAGATAAATCTCCTTTCATATACTATTGAATATATTTATTAGCTTGTTCCATATATTCACCAGAAGCTTTATCTTGAGCTACTTTTATGGCAGTTTCACCACCCTTACTTAATTTATTAAAAGTATCTGCAATAAATTTCTATTGTCCCCATTGTAGGGCTACATCAGACATTAAATTACCTATATTTTCAAAAGCAAAAGTATGTTCTTGAGCATAATCAGAAGTAGATCCTGAGAATTTCTACCCATAAGCAGCCAAAGTATTTGTTAATTTATTATCTTGAGGATTTGGGTCACCACTTAAAGAGCTTAACATACCATAAGCCATTGGTAAAGTTTTTGCTAATTCTCTACCAACTAATAACCCAGAATAGATAGTGGGAATAGTTTTTAACAAACTTCCAACTTTAGAAGCAGTACCAACATAAGGCACAAACATAGGTAATACTGCAGCTACATTTTTTGCAATAGTTCCTGCTACAGATTTTTCTTTATCATCAGAATCAAAAAAGTCAATAGTATTTAATGCACTATTTTCACTAGTTATATAATCTTCTGTAGAAACAACCTATTTACCTCTAAGGTTTCTTCCATTTAGTTTTTCAGTATAGTATTCCCCATCTTCATTTACTTTCCATTCTCCTGCTTTATGAACAATTTTATTTCCAGTAATAGGGTCTATTTCAACAGTGTCTTTATCATAAGTTGCATACACAAGAGGATCATCAAATAGTGATTTAATGTATAAAATTGGATTAGAAAACAAAGATATGTCATTTACAGAATGATCTAAAAACTATCCTGTTGAAGGGTCAAATATTTTACTATCTTGTGCCAACTCTCGTTTGGTTTTATCTGATAGAGTAGTAACATTAATACCTTCAATTCCTATTTTAAAATGGTCGGGATTTTTAACAGTAGCTATATTAAAATTAATACTTTTAATTTTACCATTTTTTGGTCTACTTGGATCCCACATGCTATACTAATATTCATCTATTGTATCTTCTATACTAAAATCTTTAAAAGAACTAGCAGCATTTTTATAGAACTCATCAAATTTCTTTTCTGAAAAATTACCATCTTCATCTTGAAATTGCTTCTAATTTCTAATAAAATTACTACTTTTATATAATTCTTTATTTAAGAATTGTGTATTATCTAAAGATAAATCAGATATATTTTTAAAGTCAGAGACTGTAAAATCTGGATTATTTAAAGAGGCTACTAACCAATCATTCTATTTATTCATTATTTATTAATTAATTAAATTAGAGTTAGTCGATTGTTTTCTTTGAGCTTTTTCCCAATTATTCTATCTTCTTTCTTGTATTTGCATATCGTGTTCATAATCCTATGCTTGAGAAACTTTAAGCTCATTTTCATCTGCATTAGCACCATTAAGAGCATTCTAATTCAGAGGAATATAAATATTGCCTTTATAAAGTTTATCATTATTAAACTTAAACCAATTATTATCTAATTTATATTCGCCTTTATCCTTATCGGATAAAGCTCTTTTAACCGTATCAAATAATTGATTATCTCCTGAAGCATCTTTTACAAAATCATCTAATGTAATATTTCCTGTTTCATTATTATTAACAGATTTAGTTTTACTACTTGCAACTCCTTCTAATATTAAGAAATGTCCAAAATATTTAGGATTAACATTTCCATTAGCTGCATCTACTAAATATCCCAATCCAACTTTCTTTAATACCTGAACTTTTGCTTTATTATATTTGTCTGTTCCAGGTTTTAATCCCGCAGATTTTAATTTATTTTCAACTTTAGTATAAGTATTAAGTATATCAAAGTTTACTTTTCCATCTGCTGTAATAGGAAGTGTAGCTACCATAGCTCCACCTGATGAATTAACCATTACATCATCAAAACTATCCACAGATATAGTCTAATCACCAAATGTAATACCTCTAGTATTTTTAATAAGATAACCTACTTTAGAATTACCAATATATTTACTTAATGAAGTATTTTCTTCCATTCCTGGAGTTGTACCATAATATTTACCTGTAACAGACATCTATCCTTTTCCTACAAGAAGATTATAATTCTAGGTATCTCCCCCTTGATCTGTTTGTAGCTATTGCCAGAAACCCTTTTTAGGTTCTGAACTACTACCTGAATTACCACTACCAGCTGCTTTTAATTTTGCATCAGTTCCTACATAATCAATTCTAAAAGTTGAAGATTCTGAAATTCCTCCAGAAAGACATTTACTAACTAAAAACTAAGTAGCCTCATTTTCATCAGTAATACCAGTTTTTATGGAAGCCCATACTTTCATACGTTTTGGTAGTACTCTAGTTAAATAATCTAAATATGCTCTAACATTATTAGCATTACTACTTGTTTCAGAAGTATATTTATATTTACCATCTAAAGCTTCTTTTATATATTGTTTTTTCTATTCTGAACTTGCATTCTAAAAAGCTTTTAATCCTGCTATAACTTCTTTTCCTAGCAATCCAGTCTCATTATACTAATAATTACCTAACTCCTATTTAACTGTATCTATAGCTTTCTAAAAAGATTCAAATCCAACTCCATTTTCAATAATTTCAAAAGTTGAGTCTGAAGAAGTAAAAGCAGTTTTAGGATCATATTTTCGTAACCATGCTAAGTTAGAATTAGTTAATAGTTTATAAGAATTAGGATCTTTCTAATAATTTTCAATAGAAACAGATGTTATACCTCCATTTTTAGTCTATGCTATTAGATTTCCGTCTAAACCTATAGCTATTTCACTAAGACTACCGTTTTGTTTAGCTTCTTTTATAGATTCATCAAATCTAGTTTTATTCTAATTAGCTACTTTTAATTTATAAAGTACATTAAGATAGTTATTGGCTAATTCTCCAG
>CAVGEZ010000093.1:0-42169 GCA_963628445.1 uncultured Eubacteriales bacterium | reverse complement strand
TCTCAGATGAGGTTGACCACCAACACCAAGTCAAACCAGTTGTAGCAGGATCATCATCAACGCCACCATGCCCAAAGAACCAAGGCTTATCAATAAGCACAGCCTCTTCATCAGCATTTGGACTTACAAAATGACAAGATGTACACAACATTGCAAATACTGCAATAAATGAAACTGAAATAAACTTTTTCATTGCTTATAAATTTATTTTTAATTAAACTTTACTTTCAAATCTTCTACCAAATCAAGCTTTTCCCAAGGAAACATTCTTGACAAATTGTCATCATTCTCAACTTTATAGCCATAATATCCTATATACTGAACCTTTTCGTTTCTTGGATAAGCATACTTCATTCTTTGCATAATGCCATAAGGTGTTAAATCAACGTTTTCCTTAATCCATTCTTTAATTTCGTTTACTTTATCCTTGTTTGTATCAAGTTCAATATTAAGAGAACAAGGCTCGCAAACACCAATCATATATGAAATTTCAACCTTAGCTGTATTGGCAATATTTGCTGCCACAATATTCTTGGCTATATATCTTGCCATATATGCTGCTGACCTATCAACCTTTGAATAATCTTTAGCACTTAGATTACCACCACCTATATTACAGTATCCTCCATATTGGTCAACAACAAGTTTTCTACCTGTCACACCACAATCAGATACTGGGCCACCAATCTGCCAAGAACCACAAGGATTCACATCAATTTTAAATTCCTTGTCAGCAATATATTTAATAAACAAGTCGGTCTCAATTCCAACATTGTTAAAAAGGATAGCTTTCTTCACAAAGCTTCGGCAAGTCTCCAAATCACACTGATGCATCGTAGAAACAAGTATTGACTTCACAGTATTCTCATTTGTTTCAGTATCTCTTTCAATAATAACTTGTGCCTTTGTATCTGGGCCAAGCTCATATTTTCTCTGTGAAGAAACATACTGACAGATTTTCTTAGCCAAGTAATGGCCAAGTGGCATATATACATCCGTATCATTTGAAGCAAATCCTACCACAAAGCCTTGGTCTCCTGCACCAATTTCAGTATCAGACTTATCAACGCCACTATGAATTTCGGTTGATTGTTTGCCAATAAGGTTGACAATCTTTATATCCTTACCATTAAGATTGTGAGAAGAAGGGAAGTTGTAATTATCATATATCTTTCTGATAATAGTGTCATAATCAATTTTTGCCAAAGAAGTGACTTCTCCACCAAGAACAACAACATTGTCTTTCACCATTACCTCAATTCCTGCCCTTGTGTCTTTGTCAACTTTCAGATATTCATCCAAAAGTGCATCACCAATTACATCAGCAATCTTGTCAGGATGTCCACTACTTACAAACTCACTTGTAATAATTTTCTTACTCATAAAATTAAATTAATTTTTTGTTAAAACTTTAATGTATAATTTTATGTAGTGCAATCAATTGATTAGAATTTTAGCAATTTGTTTATAGAGGTTGCAAGCACTACAAATCACCTCTTTGTCGTTTGACAAGTGCAAAGGTATATAGTTTATATGTCTTCGCAAAATTTTTAGTGTTAAAATATGTAACTGTTATTTTATTTCTTCAACTGATATTATTGTATAAGGGCTGATATTGTCAGCCGTATAGCAACCACCTTTTAAATTTGGGCCTAAGTAAAAAGTAACATCTATCAGGATAGGTGAACTGTGTATTCTTTGAACTTGGAATAAAGCCTTTTTTTAATATTTTTCCTTTATAAGGTAAAGGAGATAAATGATAAAGTACTTTATTTGTCCTAACAATATAGTTTGCTTCATCAATATATTTTTGGCTCATACGTTATATCTAAAAATCTTTCATCTCCTTTGTAATATTTACATTTTGCCACATAATATCCACATAGATGCATAGCTTTGTCAAGTTTGTCTTTATCATGTTCTTCTTTTTCATTTTTAGGCTTTTTATTTGGGATTATCACTCTTATAAATTTAACGTTATCTCGCTTATTGATAATGCCAAATGAACATAATGGAATACTTAAAGCATCGCTGACATATTGAATTGTTGTTTCTATAGGATATGTTGAATATTCCGCTTCATTCAATAGCTTACTTTCATTTATATTTAATGCTGTTATTATTGGATTATAATAAAGCATAGAACTTAATTCACCCAGTTCAAACAATTCTCTTTTTTCTAATATTGGGCAATCTTGTGGTGGATTTGTGTAAAAATAATTGTACATTTCATCCATCTCTTTAAATAAAATATCATACATTTTTTGTGATTCTTCACTTATTGTCATTGAATTTTGATCCATATTAAAATCCATGTTAAATTGTAAATAATTTCTCTATTGGTTTGTAAGTTTTTGTCGGATTCATTGAGTTGGTTACTTCTTTTTGCCAAATACATTTAAAGTCCGAAGGCATTTCATGTTCAGAAATGAATATTTTATAATTATCCTTATTATATCTGCACCATTGATAGAATTTCTCATAGTCAAAATCCTTACTTGTTTCGTATTGCTTAGTTCCTTTGTAAGGAATGTCACAGTAAACAATGCTATTGTGTGGTATTTTTAATTTATAATATTCACCACTATGAAATTCTACATCTTTCAAATATGGCAGTTGCTTCAATGTGTTATGTATTTGTTCTGTAATATAGTCTCTTGGCTTTCCATTTTTCTGAATTACATTATGACCGCTGTAGCCTCCACTAAAAAATCTACCATTAAATGAAGCCATCCATCCTATCCATCCAATTTTTGCGTAATCTATATCTGATAGTTGTAAAATTCCTTTCTTCGCATTATTATACAACTCTCTATTCTCTGAATACAACTGTTTACTAATATATATTGGAAATGAAAGTGGACTAATATTTCTGTCAGTATCCATACTGACTAATCCTTTGAACATTTCGATTAGATATTTATTTTTGTCATTGGCAATTCTTTTATAAAAAGAAGGCACATTTTGAACAACAGAACAACCGCCACAAAACAAATCAACAAATATATTGTTTTCATTGTGTTGCAACATTGTAGGAAGAATATCTTTTACAATTCTTTGCTTATTTCCAAGGTATTTCATTTGTTCAGATTTTATCAAGTTCAATAAAGTTGTTACTTTTACCAACCATTTTATTTGCATATTCCAATGCAGATCGATAGTTTTTGAAATTAATTGTTGTATTTGAGCCGTCAGCTAAGAATAAAATAACTCTTGGATAAACCATTACTTGCTTAGTACTTTCATCAAAATACTCATCCTCTAACAAGTGTTCTTTTATTCTGTCTATCGTATAATAATCGCCTTCTCCCCACATATAGTGATATATCGGAGTTTTCTGGTTTAACTTCCAAAACGTATGATTTAATATAAAGTCATATTTAGTTGCAGACTTTATCGAATAAAATACCCAATTATGACTTTCCATAGAATCAAGTACTCTGACTCTTACTATATTCTCAACATTATAATATTCCATCTTCTTTATTAACGCCTTGTTTTACTAAATTAAAAAACTTATTATAGTCTCTGCCACAATCAATAACATTTGGATTAATGTTATTAACTGTCATAAAATAAGAATGGTGAACCATTGTATAGTCACCATTTGAAGGAAACAACTCTTTATAACCAAGTGTTTCCAATTCTTTCCTTACTGAACTTACTCCTTGCCGAAGTAGTACTGCTTCTTTTAAATATGCAACAGCCATTTCATTTTCTTTTTAGTATTCTGCAAATTCATCCAAAAATCATAACTATCAAGTATGCTTTCTAACTCTTCTATAGTTTTACTTTCAAAAGTTTTATCATTTAATAGATTAGTGTAATAATCAACTTTTTTATCTATTTCTTCATAATGCTTTATCGTCCACTTGATGTCATAGTATGTTATATCAATGAATGATAAAATTATTACTATTAATGATAAAATAACGTAGCAAATTAGAAATGTTTTCATCTTTTTGTTTTAGGTTTGTTTGATAAAAATTTTGACTTGGCAAAGATAAAGTATATGGCTTTTGTTTCCAAATTTATTTACTTAAAAAACGTTAATAATTCTTCTTTTACTTTTATTAACGAATAACAAGTGGCTTATTTATAATAAAGTTGCTACCTTTGCAAAAAATAGTTAAGAGATGGAAATTACTAAAGAATATATAATAGAACGATTTAGAGAGTTGAATAAAGCAATTTTCAATAGAGAGTTGCCTCTTCCTGATATTCAACTATTAAAGTCATATAGCTATTGCGGAAAATTTTCTTGTAAAAAAGTTATAGGGAAACAAAGACTAAAAGGGCAAAGGATTGAAATTTCTTCATATTACGATTGGAATGAAAAAGACTTAGATGATGTGTTAGCACATGAAATGTTACATTATTATCTTGCTTATAAACATATTGATAATAACTTAACTCATGGAGATGAGTTTAAAAAATACGCAAATCTGATAAACAAGACTTTTGACTTTCATATTACAGAAGAAGTTGATTGTAGGAAGTTTAAGAAAACAAAAAATGCGCCAAAACTTCCTTGGATTTTGACGCATATATTTGGATAGAGTATAAATTATTGTCCAATCTGATTTCTATAAGCAGAAGCTGTTGAATTGTTTGAGCCTTTGAGCTTACCAATTTGTCCCATAAGTTCTTGAATAACTTGGTCAGTAGCTTTACCATGAAGAATACCTTGTTGTTGTAATTGCTGTAAACTCTTAATTACTCCGTCAAGCTTATCATTCTTCTGTCCTGCTTCAAAGCCAGCCTTTGCGGCATTGTATCTTTGCGATACACCTTTACCAAAGTTTTCTGCACCTTGTTTAACTGCACCAGCAGCTTGTCTTGCGCCATTTGCAACCGCATTACCTGCTTGTCTAATTGCCCCCCCCCATAGAGTTGCCCATTCTTCTGGCACCTGCTGCTGCTCTACTTGCATCACCGCCAAAGGCATTTTTAATGCCTCTACCAATATTACCAAAGAAGCCTTCATCTTCAAGTGCTTCATTAACGCACTGATTGATAATTCTATGTAAATCTGCTTCAGTAAGATTAACTGTTTGCCTCATAATAAAAATATTTTAGATTATAATAATAAATATGATTTAAATAATAAAAAATTTTACTGAGTTTTAATAGTGACTTTGCTTTTTTGCATACTATCTATTGGGTTGGGTCTCAGTATATTCCAAGTATTTCCATCATCAAGAGAAAATTCCCAGAAAGTGTTTGACATAAAGCCGCTATTTTTTGATTTTTGTTTGTTGCTTTCAGATGTTATATGTCGGTATGTAACATATTTTCCATTTCTTTTTGCTGCACCATTAATAGTATCAATAGCAGCTCTAAGTCCTTTCTCCGCACTTGCACCTTTACCAAAGAATTGAAGTGTTCCATTAATCTTATCACTACCAAAATTCTTCAGCTTGTAAAACATAAACTTATTGTCTGATACTATTATGTTTTCACCTTTAAAATTTGCACCATTGGTGTCATATGTTGAAGGTTGTCTTAACGTATCAGTCGGAGTGTGATTTCCATTATCAACCGCTAATGGATTTACTCCAAGTTCTCTTTGTGTTTTTGCTCTTGAAAAAAGTGGTGTTGCAGAATCATCATAATAACCCTCAGTCAACGCTTCTTTTAATAAATGACATTGTTCCTCAGTTAGTCTTATTATGTGTCCCTGATATATATTACCGAATAATTTCATTTAAATTTATACTAATATAATCCCTTATTGATAAATAGGTTGATTTTAATGATTGTGTACTGTAAAAGCAAACTATTTATAGGTAGAATTAATATAGTTAAAACATAGATGGAAATCAAGAATGATTTAAGAGAATATGGCTACTTAGACCAAATACCTCTTTCTTCCAGATGCGAACAGATAAAGGAGTATCTTGACAAGAAAATTGGTGACACATCAGAAATTAAGGAAGTCATTAAGGAAACTATTACCGATAGTATGTCTGACTATGATGAAAAATTCTGTCATACAAATTGTCATATAGAAAGAGCCAAGAAAGAAATTATCAGTAAGATTGATGATGATTGCGGTGGTTGTGGATGTCACTGTAATTTGGCAACCAAAGAAGACATTTCTAATGCAATTGAAGAAATCAATGAGCACACTGATAGCAAGTTTGATGAGATAAACTTCAAGCAAGAATTTGCCGATTTAAATCAGCAAATTAGAGGAATTTCAGATAAATTAAATTAAGACTTATAAGAGATGGAAAGCAATTATTATAATGATTATGGCTTCAGTGAGAACAATCCTACGATTGTCACTAGTGATGTAAGAGGAATTGAGGATAAAGTTATTGGAAGTATCTACACACTTCAAGAAGAAGAGAGAAATTGGAAGAAAGAAATCAAGCAGCACATTATCAACGAACATGAAGATACAAGGGAAATTGTAAACCAACATACCACTGAGGAAGTTGATGATGCTGAGGAAAAGATAATGAATAAGCTTTCTACAATGGACAGCAAACTTGACACAATTTCAAGTAATATAATCTCCATAAAGAATAGTCAAGATTCACAAACAACAACTTTGAATAATATTTGGAACAAAGTAAGGTAATAACGAATTAATTTAAACTAAACAATGCAACATCCTTTTGAATACAACATAGAAGAGCAAAGAGAATTAATTTCTTTTTATAGTCAAAGAAACGCCAAATATAAAGAAGTGGCAGAACAGAACTATGAGCCAAATGCACTTAGTTCATTTGTAGAAGACAAACAGCCACCTACCCCACAAATTATGGAAATAGATGGCTATGATGCGGAAAGTTAAATCAATCCGTCCAAATCTGACAGCAATTTATTATTGCTGTCTTTTTTATTTGCAACACTTTTTATCGCTTTTTTCTTCTTTGGTTTAGGCAATTCAACTTTTTCTATCTTCTTAATCCTTGCCTTTGCAGCCTCAACACTATTTGTGCCATTGAATGTTTGCTTTCCTAACAGTCCACATATTATTTTCTCTATATTATTCAACTCATTGAGAATTGTTTCAGAATCACTTGTACTACCCGAAGGTGGTATTTCCTTTTCAGAAATAAATCCAAGTAACTTCTTTGCTCTTGTGTAAGCTACATAGATTAGGTTATTTTCTTGTATTCTTTCCCATTCATGGTGACAATGTTTTGAAGGCATTGATGAATGACATACAATATACACATTTTCAGCTTCAAGTCCTTTTGACTTGTGAATTGTGGAGATACAAACACCCTTAGAATCTTCTCTGAATATCTCTTTAATCTTAGTCTTTAATTCTGATTTGGTATTAACATCATAAGCAATGATTTCTAATGCTTTAATTATATCATACTTTTCCAAAATATAAGACGATAAAGTTGCGTCATCAACATCTAATCCTCTATTAAGAACTAGTTTATTTCTTTCGCTGAATAGTCTATCATATAATTGAACAAATACACCGTCATCAGTTAATCCTTTATTTAGTTTAGTTCCTTTAACTTCATCCAACAAACTAATAAGGTTTGTACCAATATCAATTCCTTTTATATAACAACTAATGCCTTTCTTGATTAGCTTAGAATATATAGTAAGCAATGGTGCTTTTGACCTAGCCAAAATCATATCTCCATCCTTCAAATCTTTTAGATGGCAATTTTCTTTAACCTCACCTTCTACCGCATCAATCTTTGCTTGTATATCTGGTACAAACTCTTGCGCAACCTTGATAATCTGTTTTCCACACCTATAAGATATTGGTAACTTAAATATTTGAGTGTTAGGTTCTTGGCAAAGTTGGTTAAAGTTTTCCTCGCAACTACCCGCAAACAGATTCACAGTTTGTTTTTCATCGCCAACGCAAACCCATCTACCGTTTTCCTTAACACATTTTTTAAATAATGCAATTGTCGCCTTTGAAGAATCTTGTGCTTCATCCACAAATACCCAATCATAAGTCATTCCTATCGGTTGCAAATCCAATGCTGATGGAAGCCATAACATATCAGCATAGTCTATTGATGAAGTGTTATTTTTTCCCCATTCAAAGCATTTTATTACGACTTCACATTCGTTAGCTATAATAGGTATATCATATCGTTTCGCAATATTATCAATGTCTTCAACCGTTGCACATAAAAACAAACGGCCAAAATCAATTAGTTGTGTAATATTTTCAATATATTCAGCCGTTTGATTTTTATTGATATTCACTTCACCATCTTCAAACCCAGACAATTCTACGATATTGTTTTTCACATACGTTCTATACTTATATTCATCAATGATAATATCACTTCCAAGGTTTCTTCTAATCATTCTATATCCAAGACTATGAGAAGTACAAGCAGACGCATTTGATTGATTTTTTAGCTTTTCGTTTAACTCTTCTGCAATACTTTTATTAAATGCTATGAATATAGCTTTCTCTTTACTTGGAATTAACTTCATTGCATTTATGACAGAAAATGTCTTTCCGCTACCAGCATACGCTGAAATTACAGCATTTCCTTCGCCATTTATGATAAAATCAAATATTTTTTCTTGGTATTCACTTGGAGTGAAATCAAATTTTATTTTCTTTTTCCTTGCCATTTCTATTACCTTTTAAGTTAACCTACTGAGAGAGGTGCTTTAATTGAAGGATAACTTTCATAGCCAACAATTTTGAAGTCCTCATATTTAAAATCGTCAATATTCTTTACATCTCTATTTAGCTCCAACTTTGGAGAAGGATATTTGTTAGGGTCTCTCTTTAATTGTTCTTCGTATGCTTGTGATTGGTTACAATACAAATGGCAATCGCATCCAACATATAGCAGTTCACCTACACCAATATTTGTTACTTGTGCAATCATATGTGTTAGAAATGCAGCAGAAGCTATATTGTAAGGATTTCCAAGTATCCAGTCATTAGACCTAACGTTTAAAAGGCAATTAAGTTTTTTGTTACCGTCAGAGTCTTCAGTTACATTAAACTCATATAATATATGACAAGGATATAATGCAGCTTCTGATACGCTATTTGGGTCATAACAAGTCAATACGATTCTTCTAGAATTTGGATTGCTCTTTATTTCGTCAATTACATATTGTATCTGGTCAATGTTATTGTTTCCGAAATGTCTCCATATTGTTGGGTACATATTTCCCAAATCACCATAGACATATGTAAAACCGTCCTTAAAATGAATGATACTACCACCTTTTACACGCCCAAGAAAAGTATCTATATCCTTACAAATCCATATTTTAGTTTCACTGTGCTTATTTATAACTTCTTTGTAATATCTGAAGGCATCTTGATTCCATATATTAACATTTCTCTCCACAAGATACTTTATATTGGACTTTCCTTTGAGAAACCAAAGTAATTCTTCGATAATACCCCTATAAAATACTTTCTTTGTTGTAAGAAGAGGAAAACCGTCTTCAAGATTAAATCTCATCGTTCTACCAAAAACAGAAAGCACTTTACCGCTTCTGGTTTCTTTCAGTTTTCCATTCTCTTTAATATCCTTAAGTATTGCAATATATTGTTTATCTACATTATTTTCCATTAACTAATCCTCCAATTTGATTTCATCTTTATGTTCATCTGAATTATATTCTACTTTATCAACAACTTCCAACGAGTAGTTAATATTCATTGATTTGAACAATGAAAATAATGATACCTTATTTTCAGTTCCATGATAAACAACTTTATCACCCATTTTTAATACGAATTCATAATTCTTTTCATCAAATTCAACCTTATAAACCAAGTCTTTCATTTGTTTTTCAGTTGATTCTTCTGTCTCTTTGATAAAGTTTTCCTTTAACTCTTTAAGTTTGTCTGTCTGTGTATCAGTAATTCTAACACCCTTATATTTTTTAATAATACTACTATTAACCGCTTGACCATTTGATGTTGCTGTCTTAAACGTAAGGTAGTCATTTATATCAACGTCCTTATAGACATAAGTTCTACCATTTTTAAAGACTATCTTTAAAGTCTTATTGCTACTGTTTGGACTGTCATAGCACTTACTAAATAGCACATTAGAACTGTCATACCAAGTATAGTCTTGGTTATCAATGTATTTGTTATAAACTATCATTGTTATTTACATTTTATTCGGTGCAAATGTACAACTTTACTGTAATGAACATAACCTTTTAGTTGAAAACTTTTGTTAAAAATGCTACTTTTATTACAGATAACACTATTTCTTGGTAGTCATATGGCCAAATCGGAGAAAAACATTACAAAGGAGCTTAAAGATATTTTCACATATATTAAGGAAGATTTAGCAGAAGAATATCCTGCTTCAATTTTATCAACAGAATATTTTATAATGGCGATATTAGAAAAAAAAGATTGTACCGCATATAAAATATTGTCAAGAATAATGCTTAGTGAAAGTATAAACGTTATTGAATCTTGGCATAAACAGCATCTATCAGATAATGCTTCAACTATAAAAGTAAATAACATTACGTTAGACAAAGTATTTGATAAATTCATTAATATTGCGGATAATATCGCAAAGGAAACTGAAAGCGAAGCCATAAGTTCTGCTCATTTACTTTGTGCAATTTTCAAAGATACGAACAACATTTCTGAAAGTTTCAAAATGGTAAGCGTAAATTATGAGCAATTGCATAAATGCTTAGTGAACTACTATTATAAACAAAAGCCACACAAGAATAATGTAGTACAAAACAACAAAAAAGATAGCTTGGTTAATCAAGAATTAAGGCAGCCAAGCAAAAAGATTACTAACACTGTAGATACTGTTGTTGATAGAAACCTCACTAACTTGAACGAGCTTGCAGAGATTAATCAAGTAGACACCTTTATTGGTGGAGACAAACTATATGAAAAAGTCTTCCAAATATTCTCAAAGAAGTACTGTAATAACGCAATTATCGTTGGAGAATATGGTATAGGCAAGAAAACATTTGTTCATAATCTTGCAAATCTTATCGTAAACGGAAATGTTCCAGAAGCGTTTAAAAATAAGATTGTTGTAGAGATGGATTTTAATAAACTTTTTGTTAGCAGTGGAATTAGAGGTTCTTTTGAACAAAAGTTTTTCTCTATTATTAATGAAGCTGAAGCAAGCGGTAAATACATTGTAGTTATCAATAGTCTTTCCGAACCATTTAATGTCACAGGTAAAACTGAAATTGATATCGCTTCATTAATGAAAAAGTTGCTTAATAACAATAAAATAAATGTAATTACAACTTCTTCTACCAAGAGTTTTAATATTATTGCAGACGATTTTTCTTCTGTAACTGACAGCTTTCACAAAATAAATTTTGAAGAACCAACAATTGAAGAAACAGTCAATATTCTTAATGGAGTTAAAGAACAATTTGAAATATACCATAACGTTAAATATACAGACAAGTCTATTAAAGAGTGCGCTAAATTATGTAAGGAGTATATCTCTGATAAGAAACTACCTTCATCGGCACTTTGTATTATTGACGAAGTTGGCGCATTAACAAATATTATTGAAGATACCAATGACGAAATTAAGAAAGCAGAGAAAGACTTAAACGAATTAATTGCTGAGAAAGAGAATTATAAGGAATATGGATGTAATGGCACAAATTACGGTGAAGTTATAGATGACTTGACTAAGGAAGAGATTAAACTTAGAAATAGAGTTTCAAAACTTAAGAAAAAGTTTAATTTGCAGAAAACCGCAAAAACAATAACAGAGGATGATATTAGAAAAGAAATATCTTCAATAACTGACATACCTTTAGAAAAGTTGAATGATACCGAAAAAGACAGATTGAGGCATCTTGAAGATACTTTATTGAATGAAGTTGTCGGTCAAGAGGAAGCAATAAAAAGCATTTGCAAATCTATCAAAAGAAAGAGATTAGGATTAGGTATTAAAGGCAAACCATCCGTATTCATGTTCTTGGGTTCTACTGGCGTTGGTAAAACGTACTTAGCTAAGAAAATTGCAGAAAAGGTTTTCGGTGATGAAAAGTATCTTGTAAGACTTGACATGTCCGAATATACTGACCAAACAAGTTGCAATAAACTGATTGGAAGCGCAAGCGGATATGTTGGCTATAATGAAGGTGGTGTTCTCACAAATGCAATAAGGGATAAAAAATATTGCGTTCTATTGTTAGATGAAATAGAAAAGGCACATTCTGATGTTTACAATATGTTTCTTCAAATGTTTGATGAGGGAAGAATTGCTGATAATAAAGGTAATCTGATTGACTGCAAAGACATAATTGTAATTATGACATCAAATGTTGGTGCAAAGGAAAGTGCTATGAGAGGTAATTCAATTGGTTTTGTAAATACAACTAATGATATGAGGAAATCTGTTATTGATAAAGCACTTAAAAATAAATTCACACCAGAGTTCTTGAATAGGATAAATAATGTAATTTATTTTAGCCCTTTGAAAGAGGATGATATTAAAAAAATTATTAGATTAGAACTTGTTAAAGTCCAGAAAAGAATTGAAGAAACATTAAATACAGTAGATGAAACATTCATTGGTGACAACATTGTTTGCCTAATATATGATAATATTAAGGATAAAAAAGATATGGGCGCAAGACCTATTTTGAGAGCCATTGAGGAACTTATTGAGGATAAGGTTACTGATATACTTTTGGAAAAGGAAGAAAGCGAAAATTATACATTTGGTGAGAAAGATTTTTTAACAGTTGAATAATTGATATATAGTCAGAAAATTGTAACTTTGCAATAGTTGTAAATTTCTGACTATTTATTATAGAAGGTCTTGTTGAAAACATGAGGCAATTTTTAATAAATGAGGGTGATGAAACCAAGATAATTTCAGAATTAATTTCTGAGGCTTTTTATCCAAATGTGGATAAGGTTTTATTCATCAAGGATTACATAGATAAAAACTTTAAGAAACAAAGTTTAGATGACATAGATACCAACGGCTATCCATGTAGTACCCCATCAGTTGTAATGATGTCAAAAAGCGGACAGCCAATGAAGACTATGGAAATGAAAGAATTTCTGTTGTTCCTTGATGATAAATTTCACAACATGATTTCAGATGAAAGTGACAGAAAGAAATTTTTAAAACAAGTAATTACTGATTGGTATAACAATAAAATTTCTAAAAATGGATTGCTTTCTGTGAATCGTTTGTGAGACGAGTAAATAATAATTTTAAACAGAAGCATGAAAAGAAAGATTTTAAAGAGTGTATTAATTAGTTTAATGTTACATTTGGGCTTTGTAGGTGTACATGCTCAAGCAAAGCTTGACAAGGTTGTCAAAGCAATTGCGCAAGTAGAGAGTAAGAATAATGAAAGGGTTGTCAGTAGCAATAAAGTTCATGTGGGACTTTTGCAAATCTCAAAAATTACGGTTGACGAATGTAATAAGATAATAGGAAGGAAGAAATATTCCTATAATGACAGATATAGCAGAGAAAAATCTATTGAAATGTTCTACATTATCCAAGACAAATACAACAGTAAATATGATGTTGAAAAGGCAATAAGAATTTGGAATGGTGGGCCTTTATGCAAAGACAAAAGAAAAACTGACAAGTATTACAAGAGAGTAATGAAAGTATATAATTCAATTAAAAGTTAGCATTATTCAAAGAAAGTTACAACAACAAAAAAGAGACTCTAAATCAACCTTAGAGTCTCTTTTTCTATTATACTTTTTCTTGTTTTTGTGAGGTCGGTTTACTGCAATCCATCTGCCACCGTTCCTCTCTAACTCAATCTCTCTGTTAGCTTTTCTAAAAGCTTTTACTACATCCTCTATCGGATTAGATTGCTTTTTCTTCTTCTTTTTCATCTTTGTATTGCAGATTGTAAAATTGTGATAAATGTTCAACGATTCTTCTTTCATGCGAAAACGCCCAGTCCATTGACATAATATCATAAATATTAACTTTCAAGCTTTTTCCATCAACTTTGCCAATTTCAAACCATTTTACGTCTGCAATCTCATCTTTTTCTCCACCAATCGCTTTACTTCTATCAAAGTCTTCATTCTTATCGGCAAAATAAACATAATGAATTGTTATGTTTTGATGATTTTCAGTTGGAGAAGAGTTTATTTTCATAAAATGCAGTTTATTGGTATCAACGATAAAACCGCACTCCTCCTTTGTCTCTCTCTGACAAGTTTCTTCAAGAGTTTCGTTATACTCACAATAACCGCAAACACAACACCAATGATTTTGATAATCGGCAGCACCTTTACCTCTTTTTTCGATAAGAGCATACAGTTTACCATTTTTCTCTTTGAAAATAAAACAAGCTACGGCAACACTTCTTGAAATCCAATATTCTTTTCCGTCAATTTTAATTGAAAAATTTTTCATTACCTTTCTCCTCATCTTTAGGAAAATTATATTCAAGTGCTTTTATCAAATGATTAATAGCTTCTAATTCTCCCCAAGTTAAACTTATAAATTTATCATCATTTATAACAATGTCATTTCCTTCACCGTTAGTCCATTCAGTAACTTCAATAAAAGCTTCGTCCTTTGCTAAAGCGTCAAACTTATTTAGTTTTTCACTTACAGATTTACGTTTCTTAAATTCCATAATATGCCAAAAATTAATTCATTATTTAACTCTACATTTCAAGTCTTCAAATACAAGTGGATTATCAAAGGAAAATTCCTTAAAGTTAGCAGACAATAGCAGACTGTTATTGCTTGTAAAGCCATCATAATAAGCAAACATAAACATATTTTCCAAATATTGTAAATCACTATCGTTTATTATTATTCTTTCATTCGGAAAATCAGTCCAACGTAAAGCGATTTCACTCTGATGGTTTGAAATCATTTCATCTGTTATGCCAACAGTTCTTATAATAAAGAAAACTTCTCCACCTATATTTTTTATTGCTTCATATTCATTAGGAAATCTAACATCATCAACCGCAATTAGTTTATCTTCTGACTTATTAATACATTCAATAAGTTTGTCTATATGCCAATTTGGTTTATATTTTCTGATAATATTAGTTCCAATAACTTGAAGTAATTCCCTAACATCTTTTATTACTTTAACTTCTTTCAGTTCACTATATACCTTTAATGAATCTATTCCAGTTTGTTTAGCAATTATTTCAGACCATTCTAAGACATTTGGGACAATATCTAATTCTTTTTTATTGTTCTTCAATTCATTTAAGGTATCATAATCAACTTTAATAAGTTCGCAGCAAAGATTTTTGAGATAGTCTGCAATAGTATAAATTTTTGCACCAACCTCTTTTTTAAGTACCTTTGCCAAGTATGTTTTGCCACTTCTTTGTCTACCAGCAAATGCAATAATTTTTTTATTCTTCTGCGTCATTTTCTTCTTCTTTATTTTTTACTTCTTCTTCTGAGCAATCACTATTCATTGAAGTTTCAATGGTATGTATAGATTTCAATATGTTCTTCAAAGACATAGTATCCTTCTCATACACAGTTTTATCTACTATATGGTCAGTAATTCTATTTGGAGAATGAGGTACAACTTTTATTTTTCTTATTATTCCAACTTTATTAAGTACTTCATCTGTGAAAATATATCCTTCTTTCAATAACGCAAAAATTTCTTTTTTGTCATTTACCAAATGGTCTCCAACTTTTTCTGACTTATATTTGCCATAAGGTACTTTTGATGTAATATCTAATTCATATTTTTTCTTTTTTGTCATTACCAAATTTTATAACATAATTATGAGCAATAAATATCACAATAGCTTCAAAAAGTTTATTGTCGTTGCATTAATATTTTCTGTTGCCATTGTAATATTTATAATCAGTGAAAGTGGCTGTACATAAGAGTAGCTGTTGTCATTGTTTATGCACTTTATGTCACATTAAGCCACTTTCTTTTTACTATAGAAACTATCCACAAAATCTTTATCAATTGTGATAATTTTCTTCTTAGCGTTTCCACCGTATTCAAACATTATATCTGAAAGAAGATTTTCCATTATCTTTTTGATGCCTCTTGCACCAGTTTTACTAATCAAAGACTGTTTTGCTATTTCTCTAATTGCATCATCAGTAAATCTTAAATCTACATTATCAATAGAAAGTAGTTTTTGATATTGCTTGACAACAGAGTTTTTTGTTTCAGTAAGGATCTTCATCATATCCTCTTCTGTAAGTGGATTTGTATGAGTTATTATAGGAAAACGTCCAAGCAATTCTGGTATAATTCCATATTTTCTAATATCATCAGCACTTACTTCGTTGAGAAGATTTCCCTTATCAACACTATCATTTTCTGTTGAGTTATGTTTGCAATTAAAACCAATCCTATTCGTATTTAGCCTCTTTGCAATAATCTTATCAATACCCTCAAAAGCTCCAAGCGCAATGAAAAGGATATTTGTTGTGTCAATATCAATACACTGTTGTTCTGGGTGCTTTCTTCCACCGTTAGGCGGTACTGATACTATTCCACCCTCCACCAATTTCAAAAGGCTTTGCTGTACACCTTCTCCACCAACATCTCTTGTAATAGAAACATTTTCGCCCTTCCTTGATAGCTTATCTGCTTCATCAAGAACTACAACGCCACATTGTGCTTGTTCAACATTGTAGTTACAGTCCTTTAGCAGTCCTACAAGCACATTCTCAACATCATCGCCTACATAGCCAGTTTCGCTAAGAGTATTACAGTCTGCAATATAACAAGGGATATTAAGGAACTTACATATGGTTTTAATCATATAAGTTTTACCAGTTCCACTATCTCCCAACATTAGTATATTAGATTTTTCAACCGTTACATCTTTGAACTGTTCATATGCTTTTACGTCCTTAGCAGCTCCATAAACATTAATCATAAACCTTTTGAAATGATTATAAATCGCAACAGACAATGTTTTCTTAGCGTCATCCTGGCCAATCACATAATCATTCAAATAGGCATACAACTGCTTTGGAGTAGGCATAAACACAGTCTTTTGCTGCATATTATTCACCTCTTTGCTGTTTTCAATTTTTGTAAGGCTTGAATTATTTTCTTCCATTTAATTAACTTTTAATATTATGCTTTCTACATTAATCGGTTGCAAAGATAATAATTATAATTGAAACAGCAAAGGAAATCTATTTATATTTTAGTTAAAGTTTCTAAATATGGGAAAAAGGCAATTAAACGAATTAAGATATAACTCATCAGAACTCAGTAATCTAAAAGATGGAGATATTGTTGTGGTGTTTAAGGGCAACGTTACAATATTTAACTTAAATGATACTTCGCAAGAAGCAATACAAAGGCTAACTGTATTGCTGCAACAATTATGTGAGATGTACTACAATATGTATAGTACTATTTTCAATGATTTTGGAAAGATAAAAAAGGAATTTCTTGCTCATAACTACAAGAATGTATATGATACGATATACAACTTTACTGATTGTCCAAAAGTAATTGTTGGAGATGTAATATCTGAAGGTGGCGAGTTAATATTATCTTTATACGGAAACAATAGCTATGATATAGCAAACTCAAAGGAATTGTATGAGTTGCTGAATAATACCAACATAATGAATAGTATTTCTTCAATTGAAATTGATGAGAAGCAATTTAGCCCACAAGGTATGCAAAAACAAAATGACGTGCCATTTGCAAATCCTTTGTATCATGGAACTATAACTAAATATTTACCTTCCATTCTAACAAAAGGATTAAGAAAGGTACAAGAAAATTCTATGTTTACAGCAAATAACGATGGTTTTGTTTTCTTGACAAGTGATTTTTCTATTGCTAAGGATTATGCTAATATGTATAGGAATAAGTTTGGTTCTCAAGCAGTAGTCTTAGAGATAAATTCAAATAATATTGACCACACTAAGGCAGTTCTTGATTATGACTTTGAACATAGCTTTGTTGGTGTAGGTAACATATCTGCTTATACTGGTAAAGAGATTGATTATGGAAAATTTAACCATTTCAAAGGAAATATTCTAAAGAAAAATAACTCTGATTACGGTACACAGTTTGCTAAAATTGGATATAAAGGTATTATAATGCCTAATGCTATTACAAAATGTCACATATTTGAAAATAGAGACAAGGCTACAACTTACACAAGAGAAGAATATTTAAGCATTATGAGGAATAAAGACAATAAACAAAACGAATCTATCAATAGAATTAATGAAGTAAGTGCTTCAGAATTAAGTTTGCAATCATTCGATATACAAGATAATCTACACCCTAAAATGTGGATTAAAGAAAAAGACAATGAATATAAGCTTAATTCTAAGGTTAGATTAAGATTGCTTGACATTGCAGATGATTTTATTGAAGAGCTATCTGTTAGTTGGATTAAACCAAAGGATATTCTTTTTACTGGCTCTCTTGCAAATTATAATTGGTCAAGGTATTCTGATATTGACATTCATATATTATATGATTTTAAAAAGATATATAAGAACACTGATTTTGTTGACGATTATTTCAAAGCTAAGAAAGAGGTATGGCTTAAAAACCATAAACAATTGAAAGTTTATGGTTATCCAATAGAGATAAGTGTAGAAGACAGTAACGAAAAAAATCCTTCAAGTGGTAGATATTCATTGGAACAAAATAAATGGATTACAGAGCCGACTGATTTCCAAGATGCAACATTGAACACTAAATACATCAAGGATTATTCTGCAAAAGTGATGAGTGAGATAGATAAGCTTGAAAAGAGTATCAAGAAAGAAACTGACAGACATAAGATTGAGGTAATGGCTACGAAAGTTGAAAAGATTTTTACCAAATTGAAAAACCTTAGAAGTGAAGGACTTGAAAGCAAGAAAAAGGAAATGAGTAGCGGAAATGTTATATACAAACTTGTAAGAAGAATGAAATATATTGACAAGATTTGGAAACTTGTAAACTATGCTTACGACAAAGTTAATACCATTACTGAAAAAAGAAACAGAATGTGATTTTTATTTACTGTAAATCATATTTATTATTATAAGAAAACTATTTAGTTATTTAACTATGAACTACAAAGACAAAACTGAAGTCCAAAGGATGAAAGACCTCATCAGTTATGGACTTAATGAAGAGGTAGTAAACACTGGTGGTGCAAAACCAATTCTTGAATATAGTCAAAAGGCTGCTGACGGAAAGGTATATGGTATTGTCAAGGAATGTCAGAGATACTACATCAAGGTAGCCCCTAATAAGAATACAGAACTTATGGCAGAGGACTATGATTACATTGGTGGTCAAGTAAATAAGAGGGAGAACGAATATACAAGTTATGCACTTGCTTCTAAACAGTTCGATTTGAAAATGATGTCTATCAATGAAGCTCATTCAAAGAAAGCTGTAATTGAACAGTTCAAACCTGTTGAAGCTTCTGAATGGCAAATCAATGAAACTAAGGAAATGAGAGCTGAACTTGATAGATTCGGACAGATTACAAACAATGTAGCAGTCATTCTCAAAGAGGAAAAGAGTGCTATCCCTGCTGAGCATACTTTACCAGAGGCTCCTGCTTCTAATCCTTCTGAGGATAAAGTAAATTCTCCTTTTACCGACACTGCTGTAGCTAAAGGTGACAAGGACTTTAAGGAAAAGCAAGAAGACCCAAAAAAGGCTGGTCATCCTTTCGACAACGATGGCGAAATATCTGATTCAGATATGCAATCAGACAAGAAAGCAACAGCAAATGGTGGTTCTGAAACTTATTCCGAAAAACCTAAGTTTGCACCTTCAAACTCTGTAACAGACCAACACCCAAGTGGAGGTAAGGCTACTAAGGTTGAAGAAGGTAAGAAAAGATGTATTAAGCTTACAGAGGAACAACTTTTAGCTTGGAACAACAACAAGGATTATATGGATAAGTCACAAGGCACAGAGATTGGTGATACCGCACCTTACACAGAGGAAACTGTTGAAGTTAATGAGGAAAATGCTGTTCATAATACTGATGACCAAAACTCTCCTGCTGTTGGAAATGGAGAAATAGGTGATACTGCCCCATTTGATAACAAGGTAAATGAAGATACTGTTGACGTTGATGATGTTGCTGGTATGCCAGATGAAGACGAAGAAGGTGTACCTTTCCCAGAAGTAGAAGACGGTGGTGCTTATCTTGATTTTGAAAAAGACTACAACGATTGGGAAGATAATGAGGACGGTGAAACCAACCTCAACGATTTCGATTATGAGATTGACCTTGACGATGACGCATACGATGCTGCAAGTTCTGATGCTGATTTCTATGAGTCAAGAGGTAGAAAAGGTAAGAGAATTTCTGAAGCTCAATTGAACGATTTTGGCAAACATCCTGCTTTCCATAAAGCACCTATGACTGTCGGTTCTACCAAAGAAGTTTCTGTAAATGGCGCAAGAGATTGGAATGATGACTCTGTAAAGAGTGAAGAGCCTTATGGAAAGAAAATAGGCAAATCCTCTCCTTATGACAAAGTGATTGACAATATTACAAGGTCAATTATGAAGCAGTTAAATTTTCAAAAGAAAGCCTAAGTGAGAGAAAAGTGTTAAAGGTTGCCTCACCTCAACCCTCTATGCAGATGGAACCTGTAGACGATATGCAGCAACAAATGCCTATGGATAATGGACAAGGACAGCCACCAATGGAAGGTGACACTGAAATGGGTTATGACGAACAAATGCCTATGGATGGTCAAGTACCAAACGGTGAAGAACAAAATCCTTATGATACAGATTTTGATGCAGGGATTGACACTGACGAAGAAACTGACCCAAAAAGGTATATACAGCAACTTACTGGTAAGTTAAGCCAAAGTTTGAGAAAATACCAAGAGGAATTGCCTACACCTGATGCTGACTTGGACAAATATGTTGCAGGAATGATTTTGAAACAAGCAACTGAAGGTTTGGATGACGAAGATACCAAAGAGGTGTTAAAGAAAATGAAGAATGATGACGATGATGTGGATGAAAGTGTCTTGCGTAATGGCAACAAAAGCATTGACGAAATAATCAATGATATACTTGGAAACCAAAACGATGAAGAAGACACCGAAATAGAGAAAGAAAATACAAAAATGGATTTCAGAACTCTACCATTTACAGCACCTTCTTTTAATTGATAAAAATGTTCCCTACATTATATTAATAGTAGGGAACATTTATTTTTTGTTCTCATATTTATGATTATAGAGTTAAAACATAGTTTGTTATGGGAAGAAAAATTAAGATTAGTAAGAAACAATATGAACAAGCACTCAGTGAGGGAATTACTCTTACTGCTGATGTTGATGCTTGCAATGGCGATGTAAAACAAGCAGTTGACAAAACCAGACAAAATGCAAAGCAAAATGGTGTTGATTTGTCAGACGCAAACATTAGTATACCAGCACAAAGCAATGAAGGTAGAATTATTACAAAGAAAGAACTGCAAGAAAATAGACTGAAAGTCTTAAAAGCCAATTCAAAACTTTTCTCAGTAAAGGATTTCGTAAATAAGATTAAATAAAGTGAAATGTAATAATGATGAAATTACCATCATATATAATTAATGCCCTAAGTGATGGGAAAACATCATTAGGACAACATCCGTCCTTTCCACCAGAAGAAGAGGATAAGTTTACCGTAAGTTTGATAAACAAATTCTTTGAGCAACTGACCGATGACATAGAAGCTGCTAATGTAGATGACTTGAAATCAGAATTATCAAAAGCTTTGACCGAATGTAAAAAGATTGAAAGTAAACATATTGATGAGTTAGAGAAACTTTGTGCGGATACTGTTAATGAAATCTTTAATATTCCAGAAAACACATTAAAGATTGAAATGAATATCGTTAATAACATTGATGCCAAAGATGAAAGATTAGTTCCTGAAAAAACAGTTGATTTCACTTTTGATGATATTGAAGATATGAACAGACTTACTGATGAAGTTTATAAAAGAAGGATGTTAAATTCATTAGTTGCAGGTGCTTCAATGTCTTTTTCAGAAAATATTAGTTCTTATATAAGAGGTTTGTTTGAGATTGATTCTGAATTGCCATCATTATACAAGAAAGTATTTAGATTAAATAACATTTTACTGTATCTTGAAAAAGATAGCTTCAACAAAGAAGAAATGACTGACGGTGGAAAAGTTGATGTAAATATTTCCGCACCAACAAATATTGTAGAGATAAAGTCTCAAGGAGTATTGATGCCTATTCTTTTGGAAGAAACGATAAAAGGAATACTTGAGTTGGCAATCTCTCATGGATTACCGAAAGATGCAGCTAAAGCGCAATATGTTATAAGTAAGTCAGATTTTAAACTTGCTGAAATGTGGGATATGAGGCTTGGTTTACCTTTGTGGAACTTGATAACTCAAGCGTTAGAAGAACAATGTATAAGTATTGATAATGTAGGGGCTAATTATCTGCTTATGGAAATTGCAAGACTTGACGTAAATGAATTTAACTACACACTGAAAGAAGTTTTCAAACAAACAAGAAGAGGTAAAAAAATACTTTCAAGTATTGCAAGCTCAATTATTGAGAAAAAAGAAGAAGAAGACTTTAGCAATTATATGAACGACAAAAATTCTGAGACAGAACTAATTGGTGATAATGAGTATTATAACCCAGAAGAACTGATTGCTGATAGTGAAATTAAATATTAATTGATTTATAATAATGGCAAATATAACATTATCTGAAAATAAATTATACAGTTTGATAAGAAAGTGTATAAAGGAAGCAATAAATGAGCATGAACTTGATTTCAATAATCAAGGCACTTTATATACATACCAACATGGCACAACACCACACAAGGCAATGCCTAACTTTAAGCCAAAGATTAAGCCTCTTATTATGTATAAACAATTTAAGTTAAGACTTGATAAGAAAACTGGTGAGAATTTAGCAAAAGGTGTAGTTTTCCCATTGTATGTTAATACAGAAGACAATGGTAATCAAGGAGCAAACTCACAAGGTCTTAAATTAGGTGTTTGGTACAAAAGTGGCGAAGGTTCTTGCTGGGTTAACACCAAAAATGGTAGAAGCTATACAAGAGGTAAAGGTTATGGAACAGACGGTCAAACTATTGATATTCTTGCTTACAGACCAGGTTGGCACTTGACAACTACACCTTGGGGAAATCAAAGGGGAAACAAAAAGGTTACTGGCGGTAAGAAAGGAACTGGCAATAATTACCAATACACTTGGGATAGCGAAGTTTGGGCGAAAGTTGAAATCTGTGTTGATGTAAACGCAACAGAGATAGCAAAACAAAGAGCAATAGAACTAAGACAACAAGATGCACAAAGTAAAGGAAAGAAATATAAAGAAGGTAGTTATGACCCAAAAGATGCTTGTCTTGACAAAATGGGAGAGGACTATTATTACCTTTACAAAACTAACAGCAATGCTAGTGATGATCAAGCTTGGTATATTGTAGATAAAATAAGAATTGTGGAAATTTTGGATGACGATACAGTTGATGCAACAAATGATAAGTATTATAATGACTTATCAAAAAGGACTGGTAGACGGATAAATTCAAATCCAAAGGATTATACATTAAAGAGAGATGACGGTACTCCGAACACTGATGAGATTCCATATTGGAAAATGCCTAGAATTAACGGCAAGAGATACACCAAACAAGAACTAATTGACAATGGCTACTTGCCACAAGGACTTAGTAAAGGTAATTGGTAATAATTAGAAAAGAGGATAGCATAACTGTTATCCTCTTGATATTTTAATCAAATTCACTTTCAGTCTCATATATTCCTCTTTGATAGCAATCCAATTCAAAATTAAGTCTTACACCAAAAGCAAGTGACATATTTAAGTTTTTGACTTCACTGATATGTTTATTGAACACTTCATTCTTATATAAAGAAATAACTTTCATCATTTTATTTTTATATCTTTTATCGGCATTTTCTAATCTTTTGAAAATTTGTTCTATATTCAAGTCAAAAATATCTTTCATATGTTTATCAGTAAGATATTTTTCAGAATCAACCACACAATTATAAAATTTAACAAACTGATTATAAGGGCTTCCTTCACCATTCGGAAATCCATTTATGATTTCTTCTGTACCTATTTTATTTTGCTTAAGATAAGCGTAATATTGATTAACAAATGCGTCAATTTCAGTATTAAAAGTTAAATATAATGCAAATGCAACGTTTACATCAATTTGATTTTTAGAGTTATTTATGACATCAGTTATTTTATTATATAAACTTTCATTTTTTGTTTGACCATTACTGCACTGAAAAAAATGACTTAATTCATGCTGTATCATACCGTCAAATTCTTTTGGGATTCTATCATTTATAATCGCAAATCTATAGTAGATAGTCTCTTTTTCATAATCAGATTCGCTTAATAATTTTTCTTGGTTTTCTTCATAAAATTTTTCATATTTTATTTCATCGTCAAAATAGTATACAATATATGTTACAATAAATTCTTCTAAATTTATAATATCTTTTGGTTTATACGCAAAACTACCTTTTTTAATTAAACAATTACTTTCTTTTGACATATATTTAGGAGAATATTGAAGTTTTCTTAATAAAATATCTCTAATTTCTTCTGCCATAAATCTTACTTTTGTTGAAATTGAGCTTTCTTCATTCAGTTTTAGTCTTTCTTTTACCATACTTTATATTGTTGATTAATTCTTCTATATTAATATATATTTTATAGTATTGGAAATCAAGTGGAATGAATTTTTCCTCAAAAGTAATGTAGTATATTTGAATATTGTGTTCCTTACATTTATCCAATTTAACCAAATCTGATTTAAGTGTTTCATCATGGTCAAATAAGGATTGATTACAGAAATGCTGCCTTCCTTGATATTCAATCGCAACGTTATAGTCAGGTAAATAAAAATCTAAACTTTGCCTCCCTAACCATTCAAATCTTTTTTGATACTCAATATTTGTAAATTCTGCTTCAAGTGCTTCTTTTAGCTTCAATTCTGAATAATTCTTTTTGTTTCCACAAATAGGACACCCATGCCCATATTTTAAATGATGCCAAGTTTGTTTAAACTCTCCATGTAAAGGACACATTACTGTTGAAGGAGTATCATAACCATTATAAATAAATTTATCATAGTCATAACCAAAGTCGTATTTTTTGTCATTTTCTTCTAACATTGATGAAGTAAATTTCCTATTTTTATTATTTCTCTCAATAACTGCGCACATAGGACAACCTGACTTTTGATGGATATGCGCATCAAATGATTGTTCAAAGTCTCCATGTATAGGACAAGTTATAACACCTTTTGTGTGAGAGTTTACTAAAATAAATTTATTGTAAGAATATTTTTCTCTATGAATTTCTCTTGATTTTGCAATCAATTCATCTAAACTAAGTTTCTTTGGCATAATAATTATATGTAATAAGAGGTTTTAGTAGTAAATATACTAATTTAAGTAATGAATTACAAAGAAGAATATATAAAATGTTTGAAAGATAAAACTAGAAAATATTTCATTGAAAACTACCTTTCCACATTCAACGCAGATGAAAGAAAGGAAGTCCCTTTTAGATTATTCCCTAGACAGATTGCTTTTTTGCACAGTCTTGTAGATAACCCAAACACTGTTGCTATCAAACATAGACAGGCTGGTATTACAACTGTTTCAAGTGCTTGGATAACTGGGCAGCTTGTATTTGCAAGTGCAAAATCACCTGAAACTGTTCTTTGTATTGGTAACAAACTTGACATTTCACAACAGTTAGTAGATAAGATAGGTGCTTTCCTTGACCAAGTTCCAAGATGGATGTGGGGTAGTGATTATTGGTCTCCTGACCCAAAGAGCGAAAAGAACACTAAATCAATATATAAAGCAAGGAACAAACAATATATAGAATTATTTAATGGATGTAAAGTGCATGCAAGGTCATCAGGCGAGAACGCAGCCAGAGGTATCTCAGCCGTATCAATATTGATATTCGATGAGGCAGCATTTATCCAAAATGGTACAACCGTTTATGCGCAAGCTGTTGCTGCAACCGCATCAGTAGCAAACGCAAAAATCATTATGGTTTCAACTCCAAACGGTAAGGATGCCTTGTATTATAAAACTTATGTAAATGCTATAGATAAAAAGAACAACTATCATGCAGTTGAATTTAAATGGTTTCAAGATTTGAGATACCAAAGAAACTTGAGATGGGAAAGAAAGAATAAAGATACTGGTGAAAATGAAGTTGTATATGAAACAGTAATCGGCCCAAAGGGACAAATTAAATATGATGAGGAGAGGTGGAGAAAACTTGAAAGAGAAGGATGGACACCTATTTCACCTTGGTATATTGAAATGTGTAAAACATTTAACAACGACAGTCAAAAAATTGCGCAAGAGTTGAATGTGTCTTTCCTTGGTTCTTCTGATAACGTTGTACCAGTTGATATAATAGAAAAACAACTAAAAGAGAATGTTGTAGAAATTACAGACGATTGGAAACTTAGAGATATGCTTCATAATGAAACTTGGATATGGAAAGACCCTATTCCTGAACATAGATATATTTGCGCCTGTTTACCGAAAGGCGAACAAGTATTAACTGATTGTGGTTATAAGAATATTGAAAACGTTTCATTAGATGATAAGTTATATTCGCTTGAAGGTAAATCTATTAATATAGTAAAAAAGTTTGAAAGATGTGTGGAAGATGAAACTGTATATAGTTTTAAGCTTTATGACCATATAACAACCACTACATATACTGGTAATCATCCTATATATTCCTCAAAGAGTGAATTACTGAGAAATTATTCAAAGCATAATAATACATATGTCTTTAATGAAAGATATTGGAAGCATAATTTTTCTTATATAAAGGCTTCTGATGTAAATAGCGGTGATTGGCTACAATTACCTAACTTATATGTAGATAAAACACTTACAAACAAAGAAATCCTTAACAAATGGATTTTCAATGAGAAATGCTATAATCCAATCCTTGAAGAAGACTTTTGGTGGTATTGCGGAATGTGGCTTGCTGAAGGCTGCTGTGTTAAAAGAAAGAATAACTATGATATTTACACTTCCCACAACATTAATGAAGTTGATTATCATCTTAGAATAACGGACATATGCAATAAATTATTCAACAGAAAATGTAATATCCATAAGTTTAATAACCAAGAAAAATGTGTTAATATAAAATTCTGTCATAAACAGCTTGCTTTATTTTTGAATGAGAATTTTGGTAAATATGCCTATGGTAAATTTATTGCTGAATGGATTAAATTCTTGCCAAAGAAATATAAGATACAGTTAATTTTAGGATATTTGCAAGGAGACGGTTCTTTTGTTAATAGCAATAGAGATGGATTAACGGTAAAAGCAAATAGTGTTAGTTATAAACTTTTAGAAGATATACAAGACATATTGTTTTCACTTGGCATTGTATCAAGAGTTACCATTGGGAATAACACAAAAAAAAGATTTATTAACGGAAGAGAAATAAATGGTAAGACAATTTACGAATTATCTGCTGGTAGATATTATAGTCAAGAGTTGGTTAAACTAATAGGGTTAAATCAATTCATTGATAATATTCCGCATATATACCATAAGGGGTTTGTTTATTTGTCCAAAGACTTAAAGACTATATATTGGAGAATATCATCAATAACTTCTTCAAAATATAATGGAATCGTCTATAACTTTGAAACTGAAACACACAACTATTTGACAAACAAAATGGTTGTGCATAATTGTGACGGTTCTTCTGGTTCTGGCGAAGACTATACCGCAATCCAAATCATTGATGTAGATGGAATTGATGATAAAGGTATGCCTTGCTTTGAACAAGTACTAGAATACAATGGTAAAATTTACGGAAATGATGCTGGACAGTTAATAAACCGATATGGAAGAATCTACAATGACGCATTAGTTGTAACTGAGTGTATTGGCGGTTATGGGGATGCCATTATTTTATCTTTGTTAGATTTGAAATACCCTAATCTGTATTATGATAACCCACAGATTAAAAATTATACAAATCAGAATAAAATGCAAAAAGGATTAAGTTATTATGAGCAACAAAATCAACTTCCTGGCTTTAGAACAAGTTCTTTAAGATTACAGATGATTTCAAACTTTGTAGATATGTTAAAAACAAATTCATTTAGAGTGCGTTCTCAAAGGGTTATTAATGAATTGGATACTTGGATTTTCAAAAGTGGAAGACCTGACCATATGGATGGTGCTCATGATGACTTGCTAACTTGTTTAGCAATGGGATTGTTTGTAATGCAATTCTATATGCTTAGTAGTGAAAAGCAAAAGGCAAAAGACAAATATATTGTTCAGTCTTGGTATGTAAACAGTTCTGCAAATACTATGACTGAAACTAAGAAGTTAGAAGACAATACGTCAATGAGCAATAACGCTTATAATGCAAAGCACTTCAATCCATTTATGGCTAACAACAGAAAGAAACAACAAAAACAATTGGATGCTTGTATCATGCTTGGCGGTTTCAAGCCATCTAAAAAGCTTTAGATATTTTTAACTATTATAATTATATTTTTAAAAATATATATTTTACTTTTGTACTATTAATATTATATTATTTAATTTTTAAATATATATTTTATAATAGGGATGCCAAGAAAATTAGATACAGATAGTTTTGTTAAGCTTGCAAATGAGAAGCATAATGGTAAATACATATACACTGAGGTTGAATACGTTAATTCAAGAACAAAGGTGTGTATTATTTGCCCTGTACATGGAAAGTTTTTGCAAACACCAAATAGTCATCTACAAGGTTGCGGTTGCTCTAAATGTCAATCATTGAAACGAAGAAGAACTTTGGAAGAAGTTATTGAAAGAGCAAACCTTGTTCACCAAGGTAAATATAAATATTACAGAGCGATTTATACAAATGATAGGACTGAAATGTGCATTACTTGTCCGATACATGGAGATTTCTTGCAAAAAGTCGCTTATCATTTGAACGGAAATGGATGCCATAAATGTGCAATTGAAAATAGAACATCAAATGCAGATGAGCTTATTAAGAAAGCCTCTATCGTTCACAATGGTAAATATGACTATTCAAAAGTCAATGATTGTGGCGTTAATACAAAAGTATGTATAATATGCCCAGAGCATGGTGAATTTTGGCAAAGGATGCACGACCATTTAAAAGGTTGTGGTTGCCATAAATGCGCTAATAAACTTTCATATGGAGAAAATGAATTGTTTGAATTTGTTAAACCATATGCAACGATGCCGTTCAAAGAGAAAGAACAATAATTTCACCTTACGAATTAGACATTTACATTCCGTCCAAGAGAATAGCAATTGAATACAATGGCTTAGCTTGGCACTCAGAGAAATTTAAAGGTAATAACGTTAAAAATTACCATCTGATGAAGACAAGTCTATGTAAGGAAAAAGAAATTAGATTAATTCATTTCTTTGAGGATGAATGGTTGGAGAAGAAAGAAATTGTCAAATCAATGCTAATGAATATATTATGCCAATAAGGAAAACGACTAAAGAATTTATCAATGAAACTAAATCCATATATGGTGATGAATATTCTTTTGATTGTACTGAATATATAAACAACAAAACAAAAGTAGCTGTTGAATGTAAGAAACATGGAATCTTTTATAGAAATCCACTAATGCTTCTCAGAGGTTATGGTTGTCCTTATTGCACTGAAAAGAAACACTTTTATTCTTATAAAGAATTTACTAATTTGCTTCAAGAAAAATATGGAGACTTATATACTGTTACAAGGGAAGACTTTTATCATAAGGATGAAAAGCAATATGTAAAGTTCAATTGCAAATTGCATGGAACTTTTAACACAAAGCCATCATTGCTATTGCAAGTATGCTGTTGTAAGGAATGTAAAAAAGAAAATTCTATAAAGGAATTAAAAGAAAAAATAGAAGAAGTGTACGGAAATGGATACCAAGTATCCCAAAATAAAGAAAACCATAAGAAAATTGATATTAGATGCAACAAGCATAATACAGTTAATTCATTATGGAAACAGCATTTATTAAAAAATAAATTCATTTGTAACGAGTGCTATAAAGAAAAGCAACAATTATTAAATAAAGAACATTTTTTCAAAAAAGCAACAGAATTATATAATGGATTTTATTCTTATATTGGTGAATACAAAACAAGTCAAGAATATATTACAGCTATTTGTCCTATACATGGAGAATTTAAGGTAACTCCAAATGACCATTTGAACAAACATAGTGGCTGTCCGAAATGTGGTAATAAATTATCCAATGGAGAAAACGATATATTTGACTTTTGCAAATCATTAGATAACAATATAGTTCAAAGAGATAAATCTGTTATCAATCCTTACGAACTAGACATTTACATTCCAAATAAGAAATTAGCAATTGAATATAACGGATTGACTTGGCATAGCGAACAATATAAACAAAACGCAAAATGCTATCACTTAAATAAAACAAATCTTTGTAAAGGTAAGAACATAAAATTAATTCATATATTTGAAGATGAATGGTTGGAGAAAAATGATATTGTTAAGTCAATGATAGAAAGAGAAATCAGTGAAATGGAAACTGTAATAATGGTAGAGGAATGCGAAATAAGGAAAGTTTCAACTAAGGAAACAACAGATTTCTTAGAGAAAAATTACATAAAAGGAAAGCATAACAGCACATACAAATACGGATTATATTATAAAAATGAATTACTCTTATTGTCAACCTTTAAAAAGAAAAACCGTAGTAATGAATATCAATTACAATGCTTTTGTCCTAAGCTATTCACAAGAGTAGTAAATGGAGAGGAAAAACTACTGGATATTTTTATTAAAGAAGTAAATCCAAAACGGATAACAGTAAATGTAGATAAAAGATTTAGCAACGGAAGTGAATTTGAAAGATTAGGTTTTATCAAAATAGGAGAAACACAACCAAACTACTATTATTGCAATAGGCAACACAGAGAGAATAAGTCAAAATACACTAAGAGAAAACTTGTAAAACAAGGATTTGATGACAATAAGACAGAGCATAAAATTATGAACGAAAGAGGCTTTTATCGGATTTATGATTGTGGAGAGGATGTATTTGAGATACTTATTCACAGTTGATTAAATCAAATGAATACCTTATATTTATTGTATAAGGTATTTTTTATTTGCAATAATAATGGCAAAAGAAAGAACAGTTTTTCAACGAATACAACAAGTCTTGACTGGTAATTCAAGTGAACAGAATTTATCAGTAACTAACTCATATAATATTCATAGTGATAATGATATTATTGGTACTGCAACCAGTAAGGATGATTATCAGATGAAATTGCTTCAAGCGAAACAGCAAAAGTTATTAGGAAGACAATGGGTAAAAGCACAATATGATATAACCAATCACTCATTGGCAGGACTGAATGATTTAAAACTCAGTTATAGGGATAGTGACTTAATGGATTCTTGGCCCGAAATAGGTAGTGCCTTGGATATTTTTGCGGAAGAAGCAACAACTTCAAATGATAAAGGATTTATAGTAAACGTCTCTTCAAAGTCTGATAGAATAAAATCAATTCTGCAAGACTTATTCACTAACAAACTCTCTGTAAATATTATGCTTCCTATGATTTGTAGGTCAATGTGTAAATATGGCAATACTTTTATGCTGTTAAATATTGACCAAAACAAAGGTGTAATTGGATGGAAGCAAATGCCTGTCTATGAGATTGAGAGATATGAAAATGGAATGGATTGCCCATATGCAACAAATGTTGGGTATAACCTTAACAATGTGGACGGAAAAAATATTGATAAAACAAAGTTTATTTGGGTTGGGCAATCTGAATATATTCCTTATAGAGAATTTCAAATAGCACATTTTAGACTGCTTTATGATTCTCAATTTTTACCTTATGGATGCTCTGTATTGAATAAGGCAAGAAGACATTTCAGAATGCTTAGTATGATGGAGGATATGATGCTCATTTATCGTTTAGACCGTTCTGTCGAAAGGCGTGTATTCAAGATTAATGTTGGTGCTATTGATGAGGCAGATGTTCCTGCTTATGTTCAACAGATTGCAGATAATTTCAAAAGGACACCCATTATAGATCCTATGACTGGTCAAGTAGATTTAAGGAAAAATATAATGCCAGTATGGAAAAATACACCGATACCTCTTCTTGATGGCAGAACAATTACAATTGAAGATTTAGCAAAAGAATATAAAAATGGTAAAACAAATTTTGTTTACTCAATTCAAGAAGGTACTAAGCAAATAGTTCCAGGTAAAGTAGTGTGGTGCGGTAAGAATTATACCGCAAAGTCAATGGTTAAAATTACATTGGATGACGATTCATATATGGTAATGGCACCTGAGCATGAAGTTATAATGAGGAATGGCTCAAGAAAACGAGCTGATAAACTTTGTATTGGTGAATCTGTAATGCCATTTTATAGGAAACTTGAACCCTTAGAAAAAAGATTTAAAGCAGATTATGAACAGATATACAACCCAAATAGCGGTATGTACGAATTTACACATAGGCTGATAGCTAAGGAACTTAAAAAACGAAAGGGAGAAACCGTTATACATCATTCAAATTTTAATAGACTTGATAACAATCCATTAAACTTAAGATGGATGAAATGGGTAGAACACAAACAGTTACACATAGAGCTTAATGCTAACCCTATTACAAGAAAAAATAGAAGTGTATTAAAACATAATCTATGGAATGAGGGTAACAATAGAGAAATATACAGTAAAAATATGAGAGTAGAATTTGACGAATACATATGGAAGGAAATTGAAAATGCCATTTGTAGCTCAAAAATTTATTCTCAGAAAACAATGGTTGATTTCATCAATACTAATTTAATAGACTATCTAATTAGTATTAATAATTCAAGAAAACTTAGGCATAATAAAGCGATTACAAAAATTGTAGTTAGAAGTAGAATACAGTCATTAGGCTTTAAGGATTTTGACGAATACATCGAAAGTGTTGAAAGGCGATATGGTTTAGAAAGCCATTATTTAATACAAAAAAGAGAAAAATCCGCAAGAGCAAAAAGAAATAATATTTCTAAGTTCTTTGGCGATAGCAGAAAAGAAGTAAACTATACAATAGATTTCGATGAATATATATGGAGTGAACTTAGAGAGAGAGTATTAGACCGTACCCTCAACTATTGTAATGAAATTACCAATTATATTAATGCGTATTTAATTGATTATCTGAATTCAATTAATGATACATCAATAGAAAAAATAAGCAATGGTATTTTATTAAGGCAAATAAGAAAAAAAGGATTTAAAGGCGCAAAAGATTATCTTGATAAAATTAAGAAAAATCATAAGATTAAAAAAATTGAATTAGTAAAAGGAGATGACGTTTATTGTATGACAGTTGAAGGACTTAATGGAGAACAAGATAGGCATAATTTTGCATTAAGGACATTTAAAGAAAATGAAGAATGGAACGAAAGCGGATGTTTCGTAAGCAACTGTCAGATGGACGATTTCTTTATTCCAGTAAGAGATGACAGTGCTCCGAACCCAATTGAGACACTTTCAGCAGGACAAAATCTCACAGCGATGGATGACATAAAGTATATGCAGAATAAAATATTATCTGCTTTAAGAATACCTAAAACATTCCTTAATTTTGAAGATTCTACTGGTGATGGAAAAAATTTATCATTACTTGATGTAAGATTTACTAGGACTGTTAATAGGATACAGCAAGCTTTATTAATGGAGTTAAACAAGATTGCCATTATTCATCTTTGCTTGTTAGGCTTCTTTGATGAATTGAACAATTTCAATTTAACAATGAACAATCCTTCTTCACAAGCTGAAATGTTAGCTCTTGAGAACCTATCAAAGAAAATTACAACCGCAAAGGATGCGGTAGCTGACCCTGGTGGCGGTATTCCTTTAACATCTATGACTTGGGCTTGGAAAAACATAATGAAATGGTCTGACAAAGAAATCCAAAGAAATTTGGAAGAGATTAGGCTTGAAACTGCATTAGCAGCAGAATTACAAAAGACAATGCAAATTATTAAAAAGACAGGTTTGTTTGATTCTGTTGATAATATTTATGGCGAACCAGGAGCCGAATATCAAGATGAAAATGGTAGCCAAGAAGAAGCTGATGGTGGAGCACCTGCTGGTGGCGGTGGTGGTATGCCAATTGGTTCTGGTGATATGGATTTCGGTGATGAAGGCGGTGAAGGTATGGATATGGGCGAAGAAGGTGAAATGCCTATGGGAGATGCTGCTTCTGAGGACGGAGCAACTGAAGGCGCAGCACCAGAACAAGATAATGGTGGAGAAACTATCCCTAATCTTGGAGAAATGATATTGAGAGGGATGAAGAATAAGGTAAATGAGGATAAGGTTAGGTTGAAAAAGGAAATGGCTGAAAAGGCAAGAAAATATAGTCAAAACTTAATCAAGAGACTTGTTGAAGTTGCTTCAACTCATCCAAACTCAAAGAAAGAGGAAGAAGATATAAATGAATTGTATTTGAAGAACATCTCTCTTAATGAAGAACTTTCAAAAATGTCAGAAGAATTAAAAAATATTGGAGAAAAAGATTTGGATTGAGATTAATTGAAAAACATAATAGGTGGCTAATTAATAGTTTATTCTGCAATTAGTCACCTATTTATAATAAACAACTTTATATTATTTAAGATGACTAAATTATCTGAGTTATATACACAAGGTCACTCTTTATTGGAAAAAGCTTATGAATGTTATACAAGCAATAAAATTAATGAGGGTGAAGAATTAAGAGCAAAAGCAAACACTTTATTTGAACAAGCAAGCAAATTGTATAATTTGGAACACACAGACAGAAACAAACTATATGGTGCAAAGAGAAACTTCGGTGTTTGTTTTCACATATTAGAAAATAGTATTGCCAATAATATGAAAACAAAGAACGGAAAGAAATTCATCACTGAAGCAATTAGTCTTATTAAAAACGATTCTGTCTTAAAAGAACAATTTGACATATACAATAACTTGTGCAACAAGAAAGGCGTACAAGACACTGAGAAGTATGTAAATTGTATTATTGAATGCATTGATAAGTCATCCATTAGTGGAAAAAGCATAAAAGAAGCTAATGACAAACTAATCAATCTCATTGAAAGTAACAAAAACGTTAATAAATTCATTACAATTAATGAAGAGGAAATGAAGCTGTATGAGAATATCGAATATATTTTAACAAATAAGCTTAACGTAAATAACATAGAAGAATACAATTCCGCTAAAAATTCAATTGTTGAGCATATGAATAAAAACAACGTTTCAATCAACGAAGGAAAAACCTACAATGACAATATAGAGGAGTTAACAGAAAAATATAATTTCATTACAACGGATGAAGCAAAGTTGGTTGAACAGATTTCTTCAAAAGATACCGATAAAGAAAGATTGTTTGACACCTATAAGAGTGAGACAATGAAAAAAATTGATGAAGCTATCAATTCAGCAAGCTCTGATGATAAAGAACAATGGAACGGTATTAAAGAAGCGTTGACTGAAACTAAATTTGATAAGGAAACATTGGTTGATGATATACTGAAATTCGTAAATATTCAAAATTCACTTTAAATAATGTTAAATTATAAGTTCTACCTATCATTGGTAGAACTTATTTTGTTATTTTCTTTTTTAACTGTAGTTAAAAAGAAGTATATTTGCAATTGAAGATTATACTGGTATTTTATTCTAATGTACAATAAAATTAAGTTTATACCGATTGAGACTAATGATGGAATAGTAACAAAATATGGCTCTATTGAAAATAGCGAAAAACCTACTGTCATATTATTAAGAGGAAAAGGAAGAGTCAAAGCTAATACAAAACAAAGCTCTTATGAGGCTGAGGTAAATCTTTTCAAAAAGAATTTTGAAAAGGGTATCTGTTATCTAATCGAAAAAACAAAGAGATTTGAAAGTGATTACTTGGTATATGTTGAATTAAGTTCAAAGAACATAAGTCATTCAAGATTCAGCTTTGTAAAGTATGATATTTTCTTAAAGCCGATAGTACCTAAAACAATGAAGCAATTGGGAAAAAGTATTATAAATATCAGTAAGTCTATAAATAAAAGTCTTGTTTCAGAGTTAAAAGGACATTTTCAAATAAAAATTGATTAAGCAAGCATATTTATTTTTATATAATACATTGGTATATAAAAGTAAATATGAGAAATCATGATTTTAGCCAATTAACTGAAATAAAAAAAGGACAAACTGGTACTGGCTTACTTATAGAGAATGATGGCCATATCATTGCTGATAAGGATGTCATTAATCAGATGAACGAAGATATTAATGCAGGACATAAATTTATATGCCCTGACCATTTTGTTGTTTCTGCTGTATTTCAAAAGTATGGTATCCCCAATGCAAACAATAGAATTTATCCAGAGAACATACTTAGGAGAGAGGTTGATAAATACATCAGAGAAAGAGTTGATAGGCATTGCGCAATAGGGTCATTAGATCATCCGAATCAATCGAGTTTATCTGGACATGATGTCGCCCATAACATCCTTGAATTGCATTGGGATAGACAGACATTGGTAGGACAAATGGAATTACATTTATCTCCTGGTTATAAGCAATATGGTATTTGTTCAACTAGTGGTGACTTAGTTGCCAACATGCTTCTTTCTGGATATCTTATCGGTGTTTCTTCAAGAGGCGTAGGCTCGGTTAAACAAATTCCTGGTGGTAAGGTTGTTGTTGATGATGATTTTGAATTAATTTGTTGGGATGTAGTATTAGAACCTAGTACACCTAATGCTTGGATAAAACAAAATGAAGAAGAGTTACAACCGTTTATAGAAAACAACACCACAAAGAGCAAAAAACCGATTGTTAATGAAAAGATTAACAAAATAAATAAAATACTTGGACTATAAAATATTCAGTAGCTAATTATTTCTTTAATAATGGAAACTTTTTAGCTACTGAAACCTATTTATAATAAAATAAATAAAGATTTTTTGCAATGGCAACAAAAAACATTAGAAGTGAATATGTGAAGAGTTTACTTGAAGACAAGGAAGCTCTTAACAAGCAGCTTGAAAGTGTAACTGAGTCTACCATTAAGTCAATTATTGAAGACAAAGTTAAAGATAATTTTAGACAAATCATATCTGAGGATACAGATACTTTTGAAGAGGAAGAGGTTGAAGAAAAGCCTACCGACACTGAGGATGATTCTAAGGAAGATGAGAAATCAGAGGATGTTACTGTTGATGATTCTGACGTTACTGCAACAGACGATGACGAAAACAGTGAAGATACCGCTGATGACGAACTTGGTATGGGTGCTGAAACTGCCGATGAAGAAGGTGGCGATGACACCAGTGTTTGGGATGAACTTGAAGATTACAAAGGTGAAGATGGCGAATATGACCTGACAGGAATGGATGCAGACAGTGTAGTCAAAGTTTTGAAAGTAATGAAACCTGAAGATGGTGTGAGAGTTGTCAAGAACAATGATGGTAATTATGAACTTACTGATGATGAAACTGGTAAGGAATACATTATCCAAGTTGATGTTGATACTGATGATGAGGACGGACTTGCAGAAGGTAAAGAGTATTGCATTGAGTTTGAAGAGCATGGTAATACAGGTTATACCACCAATTATCAGAAGCAGACAGCAATGACAACACCCGATAATCATGAACCTGCCGATGCAAGCAAAACCTATTCTATGGATGGTGGTGTACCAACTGGTACTGAAAAACCTTTTCCTGGTAAAGGTAGTAAAGCACCTTATGAAGAAAGCGTAAACGAAGAAGCTTGTGGTGAGGAAGAAGCTGAAATGAATGAGGCAATGACTACACAAGAAGACGGTGCTTATAACAGAGGTGCAGGAATGGTACATACAAATACCAACGCTAAGGCTGCTAAGGGTAGAAACTCACATGCATGTGGCGTTCAAGTTCATGGAACTGGTGAAAACTCATACTCTGAAACACAGATGGAAAGCATTAAGAGAAAGGCTAATGCAATCTTTATGGAAAATAAGGAACTTAGGACTATTCTCCCACAGCTTAAGAAGCAATTACAAGAGGCAATCGTAATCAATCAAAGCCTTGGTTATGTAATTAATCTCTTAAAGGAAAATGCAACCACACTTGACGAGAAGAAAGACATTATTAAGAGGTTTTCTGATGTCAAGACACTCAAAGAAGGACAGTCTATGTACAAGACTATCAGTGAGGAATTGCACAGAAACCATCAATCTCAGAATGTTGAGAATGTTTTCAATTCACAACTGTCAGAAGCATCTAAGCACAATGTAACTGAAACACCTATGTACCAGTCTGATGATTTGTCAAAATCACTTGACTTAATTAGAAGGTTGAATCAAATTAAATAATAAACTGATATTTAACAATTTTTTGATTAGTCAGTAATATTTATATAATAATAAGAATAAAAAGTATATTAAAATATGCGTGAATTATTAACTAGTGGGGCAGTAGGCAACATTGAGTTTAATGCCCAAAAGAAAATTAGAGAAGACATTCAGAAGAGATGGCAAAATCTTGGCCTTCTTGATGGTCTGAAGGGTCACATTAAGGAGTCTGTTGCAACACTGTATGAAAATCAGGCTAAGCATCTTATTTATGAGGCAACAACTGCCGATAACTCTGGTTCGTTTGAGACCGTAGTATTCCCTCTTATCAGAAGGGTGTTCTCAAAGCTCCTTGCAAATGATATTGTTTCTGTGCAGGCAATGAACCTTCCTATTGGTAAGCTCTTCTTTATCAAACCTGTAACTTCTGAGAGAGAGTGGGATTACCAAGATGCTACTAAGGTTACTGACGGTGACACTGGTAAGCATGTAGGTCTTATGGGTTATCAGAGACAGAACAGATTCTATGACGGTTCTACTTTTGATGCAGATGACAAAACTAAGAGGTCTTTTGAAAGCTATGCAAGATATGGTCTCCCTGATGAGGTTGTAAATCCTGTACAGAATGACCCTAAGCATACAACTCCTGCTGTTACAAGATATATGAAGAAGTCTCTCTATGACTTGTTCTACAATGACTTCCTCTTCGATAACTCTAAGGGTAAGATTACTATTAAGGTTGGTACTGCAAGTGTTGTAGAAATTGGCCCTGACGGTGCTTATCATTCAGTTGAGGATATGGCTAACCTCCCTCTTAACAGTATGGACGGCTCTTTGAGCAATGTAATGCTTCAAGTAGGTGGTTTCTCTTCTTACAATGCAGGTAGACTTACTGGCCCAGACGGTAACGAAATGGACAGCGAGGCATTTACCGCTTCTATGAAGGTTATTATCACTAAGGATATTGATGGTGGTGACGATTTCACTTCTTTCAAGGCAGGTGAATCTGTTCCTTTCAGATTTGTAACTCAGAAGTATGGCGACCAGCTTGTAAGCTACAATGGTGAGGATGGCAAGCAGAATATCTGCGATGCTAAGGGTAAGATGTATATTGAGCTTGACCTTACAAAACCTGTAAAGAAGCAAGGCAAGACCGTAACTGGTTATATCGGTGTTGACCCTACGAAGGTTGCTCTTACTGAGAAGGATGAAGACGGTGCTCTTCTTGCTGATGACTTGTTCCAAATCGCTTGGGCGCAGTACGATTCTCTTGAACTTGAAACTGAAATGGGTGAGGTTTCATTCCAGTTAACTTCTGAGACTGTTTCTGTTGAGGAAAGAAAGCTTAGAGCTACTTGGTCTCCTGAACTTGCACAAGACGTTAGTGCTTTCCATAACATTGACGCTGAAGCTGAGTTAACTGCAATCCTCTCTGAGCAAATCGCTGCTGAGGTTGATAGGGAAATCCTCAGAGACCTTAGAAAGGCTGCTCCTTGGAAGGCAAGATGGGATTACAATGGTTGGCAGAGACTTGCAACAACTTCTACTGTTTACACACAGAAGGATTGGAATCAGACTCTTATGACTAAGATTAATCAGATTTCTGCTCAAATTCAAAAGTCTACACTTAGAGGTGGTGCGAACTTCATCGTAGTATCTGCTGAAATTTCGGCTGTACTCAATGACCTTGAATACTTCCATGTAACTGACGCACAGGCTGAAAGCGACCAATATAATATGGGTATTGAGAAGATTGGTTCTCTCCAAGGTAGATATCAGGTAATTGTTGACCCATATGCTCCTCACTGGTCGCTGATTATGGGTCATCATGGTACGTCACTTCTTGATACTGGGTACATATATGCCCCATATGTCCCCATGGCTCTGACTCCGACAATGTATAATCCATTCAACTTTGCTCCTGTAAAGGGTATATGTACCAGATATGCAAAGAAATTGGTCAATAACAAATACTATGGAGCTATTCAAGTTGATGGGTTGGTTTATTGGAATCCTAGTGAACTTAGATAATATTTATCTATATTTATTATTAACAAGGTGTTGTAATTTGCAGCACCTTGTTTTGTTTTACATATTTTTAACAATAAGAATTTTTACTTCGTTTCAAAAAACTAATAAGTTTGCGAGTGCAAATAATTATTAATTATAATTTAAACATATGAAAAATAAAAAACCATCAGGTTATTGGGATAATTTTGAAAATTGTAAAAACGAATGTAAAAAGTATCAATATTTAAAGTATTTGAAAATTAATTCGCCAGGTTGTTATTATAGTTTAATTAGAAATAAATGGAAAGATGAATTTTATCCTAATAGAGCTAAAATTAAATCTAAGTGGGAATGTAAAGAGAATTGCATAGAAAAAGCAAAAAAATATTCAGACTATGCCACTTTTATCAGGCAAGCTTACGATTGTTATTTAGCTATGAAGGATAATGGATGGTTAGATGAAGTATTTAAACAAACACCAAACTACAATGAGATTAACTTTTGGAATGACTACAGTAATTGTAAACAAGAATGTGAAAAATACAATTCCATCAGAGAACTAAGAAGAAATAATATAAAATGCTATAATTCAATTATCCGTAATAATTGGAAGAATGATTTTTTTGAAACTAAACATAAGGAAGTCAAGGATTTTGGATATTGGAATAATATTGAACATTGTATAGAAGAATCAAAGAAATATTCAACAATTACTGAATTAAAAATAAAAAGCAATGGATGTTATTCCTCAGTATTAAAACATCATTGGGAAAATGAATGCTTTCCTGATTTCAAAAAGAGAAAGCCTAACGGATATTGGGATATAAAAGAAAACTGTATTGACGAAGCCAAAAAATATCGTAATTTGAGAGAATTTCAAAGGTATGCTTATGGTGCTTACAAATGCGCTAAAAATAATAATTGGATAGAAGAGATAGATTCTTTGTATGACAAAACTATAATGTACCATTCTTATGAAGAGAAAATTCATTCAGTTTATATTTATCTCTTTGAGGATGAAAAAGTGTTTTATGTTGGTAGAACTAATTGCTTAAAAAGAAGGCATCAACAGCATATCAGAGATACTAACGACACTTTAAATAAATACTGTTGCAGTAAAGGTATAGAAATTCCACCTTACATAATATTACAAGAAAACTTAAATGCGACAGAGAGCCAATATTATGAAGACTTCTATTTAAATGAGTATAAAGAAAGTGGATGGATACCTTTAAATAAAGCTGTTACTGGTGTTAATAAAGGCTCATTAGGAGCAACTTGTAAGTGGAACTATGAAGCGTGCAAGAAAGAAGCTAGTAAATATAGTACAATAACGGAATTTGAATATGGTAATATGAGCGCATATAATGCTTGTAAAAAGAACGGATGGACTTATGACTTTTTTACTTCTTCAAAAAAAGATGACCATTATTGGGATGACTATGAAAACTGTAAAAAAGCTTTTGAAAAATGTAAAAGTTGTAGAGAATTAATTATGAGATATGGCGGCTGTTATAATAGCATTAAAAGGAATAAATTTAATGATTTAAGATATAAAAGAAAATGAAAGAAATGAATTATTGGAATAATAAGGAAAATTGCCTTTCAGAAGCTAAAAAATATAAGGCAGCATATGATTTGCAGCGTAATTGCTACGGTTGTTATATGGGACTAAAAAGGAATGGATGGATATATGATGCTTATCCTTCTAATGGAAGACCTATGGGTTATTGGAACAATCTTGACAACTTAATAAAAGAGGCATTAAAGTATAAAACCA
>CAVGEZ010000092.1:0-93049 GCA_963628445.1 uncultured Eubacteriales bacterium | reverse complement strand
GAGGAATTATAATAGAAGATATGGGAGGTTTTAATTGGCAATCTTTATATGTAGAGGATGAAAACTCTTTAGAGGAGATGTTAAATGAACAAAAGACTCTAATAGAATCGAAGTATGGAGAATGTTTTATAAAGAAGGATAGTACTAACGTTCATTTTATACATGTCTAGTTATAAACTAATAACTGATGGTGCATACTCGTCTAAGCTAGACCAAGGAGGACTTGGTCTGGTGTTTTTAAAGGATGATAAGTTGATCCTTAGGTATTCAAAAATGTACAAACATACTACTAATAATCAGATGGAATTAGGTGCAATTATCACTGGACTTAAATGTATTACTAAGCCTATTGATAACTTGACTATTGTGTCTGATAGTATGTACTGCATAGGATGTGCAACTAAGGGTTGGAAAAGAAGTAAAAATGTAAAGTTGTGGGAAGAGTTTGATAAACAATATACTCGTGTGTCTAAGTTGTGTCCAAATATTGTGTTTCAGCACGTAAAAGGGCATAATGGAGATAGATGGAATGAGTATTGTGATAAACTTGCAACTACAGCTTCTAAAAGAATATGAGATTAAATATGGGATTTTTAATTGTGTTAGGAATATTTGTGGCTCTAGCCATATTTTCAATTTTAATGATAGAGTATTCCTCTGTAGAGGTAGATCCTAGAGAGGAAATTTAGTAATAACATAAATTTAGAAGATTAATGGAAATTATTAATGCAACTGATGGCTACAAACTTGGTCATCATCGTATGTACCCAGAAGGTACACAAATGGTTTACAGTAACTGGACTCCAAGAAGTTGTCGTTACTTTCCAGAGGCTACAGAGGGTTCTGTAGTATTTGGCATTCAGTACTTTGTAAAGAAGTACCTAATTGAGGAGTTTAACAAGTGGTTTGCTCTTCCTAAGGAGGAAGCAATTAAACAGTTTGCTTATCGAGTAGGTAACTTCGTAGACCTTAATCAGGTTGGAACCAAGCATATTGAGGAACTTTATGACTTAGGTTATCTCCCTATAGAGATTAAAGCTCTCCCTGAAGGTTCTATTTGCCCTATAAGGGTTCCTATGATGACTATCCAGAATACTCTTCCAGATTTCTTCTGGCTGACTAATTATTTGGAAACTTTGATTAGTTGTACTCTTTGGCTACCTTGTACCTCGGCAACGAGTGCTCGCCTTTATAAGAAGAGACTCATGGAACACGCTAAGAAGACTGGATTTCCAGAAGATGTAAATCTTGGCTTCGCTTGTCATGACTTCTCAATGAGAGGTATGGCTGGTCTTGATGCAGCAGTTATCTCTGGTATGGCTCATATGACTTCCTTCTGTGGTAGTGAAACAATTCCGGCTATTGAGGCTGTTGAACATTACTATAATGCAGATGTTACTAAGGAATTGGTGGCAGCTACCGTTCCAGCAACTGAACATAGTGTTATGTGTGCAGGAGGGGAAGAGGATGAGATACAGACTTATCGTCGACTCATCAATGATTTGTATCAAACTGGTATTATCTCAATAGTATCTGATACTTGGGATTTCTGGCAGGTAATTGAAAAGTTCTTGCCAAAACTTAAGGCAGATATTATGAAGCGTGACGGTCGTGTAGTAATTCGTCCTGATAGTGGTGATCCTGTGGATATTATCTGTGGTCTTCGTACTAACCCTCATTATCATACTGCAATGAAAGAGGGTAAGTATTACTGTGATTTTAATCCATTTATGGATGATGATGAAAGTCATTATACTGAAATTTCTGAAGGTCAATATTATGGAGCATACTATATGCTTGGTAAGATCTTTGGCTGGAACACTACAGTAAATGATTATCGTTATCCAAGTACCAAGGTTGGTTTACTCTATGGTGACTCTATAACATTAGAGCGTCAGAGAGACATCTATACTCGACTAGAAAGTGCTCACATGGCAGCTTGCAATCTTGTACTTGGTATTGGTTCATTTACTTATCAGTTTAAGAGCAGAGATTCTCTTGGATTTGCTGTTAAAGCAACCGCTTGTACTATCAATGGAGAGCTTAGGGAAATCTTTAAGCATCCAAAGACTGATGATGGAACTAAGAACTCTCTTAAAGGTCTTATAAGAGTTGAGGAAGAAAATGGTAAATATGTTGCCTACGATCAGCAAGATGGATTCCATGAAGCAGGTGGTTGTTTGGAGCCAGTGTTCGTGGACGGAAAGCTCATGAGAGACTATAGTCTCTCTGAAATTCGTGAACGTGTAAATTCAACATTATGAAGCACCCATTCAATCAGCAAGCCTGTTTAGATAGGCTTAAAAGGGAGTATGATAAATACGGTAGGCTGATTGTTGCTTTTGATTTTGACAACACTATTTATGACTTTCATAATAATGGAGGTGATTATAGTGAAATTATTGAATTGTTGAAAGAATGTATCAAATTAGAATTTAATCTCATTCTGTTTACCGTGGACGAGGACCCAGAGAAAATCTCTGAGAAGGTTCGTTGGCTAGTATCTAAAGATTTGTGGAGCTATAAAAGCTCCCATTTCTTTGTAAATACCAGCCCCATCTTTAGTAGGTCTAGAAAGCCTTATTACAATATTCTGCTTGATGATAGAGCAGGATTAGAAGAAAGTTATAACATTTTAAAACAAGTTGTAGATTATGCAAATTCTAAACTTAGTGAATCTAGAGAATAGTGAAATCAAATATACTATATCTAGATTCCCAGATGGAGAAGTCCAAATCTCTCTAGGAGAATTTAGTCACAAAGATCAGGTTTGTGTGAAGTGTAGAATCACTAATGCTGAGGAATTGTTTATTGTAACTCAGGTCCTTGACATCCTTGATAGACATGACGTCCATTATGATGTTGACATCTTCTATCTTATGGGAATGAGGATGGATAGAGTTATGGATTTCAATCATCCTTTTACTCTTAAGGTAATAGTGAAGATGCTTAGCAGCTCTAATGCGGAAAATATTGCTGTCTTAGAGTCTCACTCAGACGTGATATATGATTATAGACTGGGGAATAAGTTCAAAGCCTTATATCCTGAGGAGTTGACACGCCCAGAAAACTGGATGACTAATTACCAATTAGTCCTACCAGATGCTGGAGCAGTTGAGCGTTACGGGTATTTTAGTGAGAACTGTATTACCTGTAGTAAGGTTCGTGATCTGACTACTGGTAAAATACTCGAAATCAAGGTGGACAATCCAGAAAAGATTGAGAGTCAACCATTAATGATTGTGGATGATCTGTGCGACGGAGGTGGAACTTTCTGTGGTATTGCAGAAGCTCTTGGAAAATTAGGAGTACCGAAAGAGAGACTTAATATCTCTGTAGTTCACATGGTTAATCCGAAGGGTATTGAGAATCTATCCAAGAATTTTAATCATGTATGGATGACTAACTCTTATAAGAACTGGGAGAACCTTCCTGAAAATGTAACAATGCTTAAAGTAATATAATATGAAGTACAAAAAGAAACTCGCAAATCTTAAGGCTGCATAAACATGGTGGGATAAACTCCTAGAAAGAGAAAAGGTATGAGTAATCCATCCTGGTAGAATAAATCAGAAAATGGCAGCTTGGTTCTGAGTTTTACATAAATTACAGTCCTAATGGTAATTGAAGAAAGAGATTTTCGATTAATACCAGTCTCTGAAACAAGTCCAATGTTCGATTTGGAACTCTTATATACAATTCGACCTAAAGGGAAGGAAGCTCGGCAAGAATTTAAAAATGCTGGGTATGGTATGGGATTGGAAACTGCAGTTAAGAAGATAGCTCAATATAGAGTATTTTCTAAGCATGAAGATGAATCAATAAAACTTCTGGAGTACTTTACTGAATTTAAGAAAGAGCTAGATTCACTTAAAGAACTATGCGGAATTTAAATGTTCATAGTTTACAAAGATTATTAAATGAATTGTGCTCGCAACTCAACAAAAAATACTACATTAATAGTGGAGGTTGTTGTTTTGTTGCGTATCTAATTGCTTTACATCTTGATAAATTAGGGTTAAGGTATAAGTTACTTATTTTTACAAAAGAGTTAAAAGATGATGTTAGTATTTCCTTTGAGGTTCGCTCTAAAATCAGAAATAACTCAAGAAAAACCTCTATAGTAGGTTCTGGAACTTGTAGTCACTATGCCTTATATTTAGAAGGTGGTGGTATTATAAATGTTGGAGAATTTGGTACTCTTCCCAAATATTTTGTTGAAGATATTAACTCCTCTAACATTAAATGGATTTATAAATCTGGACAATGGAATCCAGAATATAATATTCATAACAATAAAATTATTCATAAAACTTTTAATGCATTTTTTAATGGCTACGAAGAAAAAAACAGTTTATCCAGTCACTAAGACATTATTATGTCCTAGGTGTAGACAAAGAGGGAAACATATCCTCTATATTCCTGAGTATGCAATTTATAAATGTATAATTTGTGGTAATATACACGCATGAAAGAAGAAAATGTTAAAAGTCCTATTAAGGCAACCCAGGGTGATAGGAATCCTTGGGTAGATGTGCACAATGATGCACTTATGGTTGAATTGGGTATCCACCCTCGTCCTGCAACTCCTAGAAACTCTAGTATTTGGACTAAGAGTAAACAGGAAAAGAAAATACTCAGAACTTTGAGATGCTCCCACAAGGGTAAAATGCATCTTAGTATCTCTCCTCGTAGAGAGATTCCTGTACGAGCTAAACTTATTGTTCAGCTTAAAAAGAACAAACGGTTCCCTCATACAACATATTCTACTATCTGTGGTATGCATCAGATAGGAGATGTACTTAATTTCTTCTATCAGTGGGATCGTAAAAATCAAGTAGCAGTGAATATAGTTGCTAAGTATAGTTTTAATGGGAAAACGTACGCGCCAAACGAACGACCATTCTGGAAGTAAGTTTTATGAGTATGAAGGAGGGCTTGTTGAACTCCTTCCTACTTTTACATATGAAGTAACTTTGAGCAAATACTGGAAGAATGGCTTTTGCCAACTCGGAAGTAAACTTTATAAAGCTGATAGGTTACTTCATATTAAGAATAATTATATTGTAACAAAGTATGAGGGGTATCGTATTGAGAAAGAGATCTCTTTAATAGGTGTCCCTCAAGAGTTCATAGACGAGATGAATTTATCTCCCTATGTTCCTAAACCAAATAAAAAATCAAAGAAAAATGAACAACGAAATCGTACTTAAGGACAAGTTTGTGGATTATGCTGGTAAAGAGCATCAGTTTGTAATTGCAGGTGTGAAGGTTGCACTCAAGGATTCTGATGCAGGTTATCCATTGGTAATGAAGGTTATCAACGGAACTGGAGAGGCTCTTGGGTGTGTTCAGGTAGGCTTGCAAGTTGGAGTATCTATTTGCAATCCAGTAGACAAGTTTAGTGAGAAGGTTGGAGTGCTTAAGGCAATTGCCCGTGCTAGGAACTCTGATGTTGCCCTCTATGCAGCTCATCCTGGACAAATGAGTGATGATCTTATACGCGCTTACCTCTCTCAAGAAACTGAATATATTAAGGCTAATCCAGAGAAATACATTAAAGGGTATAATGATGCTAAGGTTCGTTTCCTGAAACATCAGGAAATGGAGAAAGTAAAGGAGAACTTTACTGACATTGAGAAAGTAATCGTAGAAGGAGTCAAGAAGGATCCTACTTACCTTGATAATGTACAGAAGTATCTTGATTATCTAGACAATCAAACTAAGAAATGCGGAAAACAGAAAAAGTAATTCTGGTTTTCTTCATACTTACTAGTTTAGCTTTAGGATATATTATCTTTAAACCTGAAAAACAGATTCCAGACTATTCGAAAAGAATAGATTCTTTAGAGTCTGAACTCTCCTCTATAAAGACTAAGAGGGATTCTATAGCAGGTAGAATTGATACAACGATAATCAAAATTGAACAGAATGAAAAGAGCTATAAAGAAACTATTAGTAACATTATTAATAATACTACTAGTGACGACTACATCTTCTTCATCAACTATCTCAAATGGAATAGAGAAAGATTCGATAGTATCAATAACTCCAGCTCAATTGAAGGAAACTAACCTAATCTTTGCAGAACACCATAAGTTATTGATTGAAAATCAATTACTTTCTGAGCAATTAAACAATTACAAAGAAGATAATAAACTTCTTGTAAAAGCTGACTCGGTTAGACAAGCTCAGATTAAAGTTTATAAGGATTGGAATGAATCTTTAACTAAGAATCTCAATAAGAAAAAGAGAACTCTATTTCTCTGGAAGATTGGAGGAATTACAGTTAGTTCTGGTTTATTATTACTTCTGTTAGTAAAGTGAACCTTATAAGGATAGAAAAAGATAAATTTGGAGTTAAATTAAAGTTTCCTAATAGGGAATGTAAATCTTGTAGAAAGTATCCGTGCTTTCGAGGAATTGAGAAATGCTCTTCTAACTTTGCGGCTTATGGCTGTACCTATTATAGGGAACTTAATTCTTCAAATTGATCATGACTGTTCTAGCTAAATTATTAGCTAGTGAGAGTGATTCTATGGGATATATAACTTATGTATTTGAATGTCTAGATGATAATATAATCAGACAAACCAAATATATTATGTGTACTAGATTTCCAAATTGGGATCACCGTAAGATAGAGATAGGTGAGGTAGGCTTTCTAAATTTCTTTGAAGTAAGAGCTGGAATTGATAAGTGGTTTGATGGAACTAAGTTTGTTCCTTATCGCTATAGTAATATCCAGTTTATAAAATTTATAGAAAGACCCACTAAGAAACCTCACAAGTTTACAATGTAGATACAATTTAAAAAATAACAATATGAAAGACAGTAAATAAATTATGACAGTAATGAGAGACAAACTTATGGAGGCTATGGAAGCAAAGAATAATGACATTAAGTCATTTGTATGGAAACTTGCACGAAAGGCGGATGGAACTCAGGAAGAGATTCATCTTGTCGATGCTACTCCAGAACAACTCAATCAATTCTACAAGCACTGTTTATCAATGCTTAATAGTACAGATAAGTTGAATCCTGGTAGATATGTTCTTCTGAACATTATCAGTGATCAACGTAAGAAGTGCAATATTGAGCTTTATCTTCGTAAGTTGGAGTCTGGTGAGATATGTGCAGATAGCAAACCCTACCCACGCTATCTGTATTTGCAGGATCTTCGTAGTTATATGGATTTGCATAAAGCTGATTTTCCTTCTAATGAACTCAAGAACATTTCAATCGCAGCTTATACAGGAGGTCTTCCTAGAGAATTTGAGAGAATCTCTATAGAGGAAGTTGTGGATGGGTGTTTAGACCAGCTTGGGTATTTTGACAACAAGCATATAACCTTCAGTTTCATTCTCAATATGGGTGTATATCTTACTCCAGCTGAAATGAAGGAGGTTGATGAAAAAGATAAGGATGGAAACACACGTAGTAAACTTGAAGTAATTAAGGAGCGCCTTAATATTAAGAATACTGTACGCCTAACAGTAAAGCCTACTGGACTTAACTTCAGCGAGCTTCGTGCTATGGTTAATTTGAAACCAAAGAAGTATTCTGAGTTGACAACTGATCAGCTTACTGTACTTCGTAATAAAGTTCTATTCCGTTTGAAACCAAAGAAGTATTCTGAGTTGACAACTGATCAGCTTACTGTACTTCGTAATAAAGTTCTATTCCGTTTGAAACCAAAGAAGTATTCTGAGTTGACAACTGATCAGCTTACTGTACTTCGTAATAAAGTTCTATTCCGTTTGGAAAATGAAGTAAAATTCCATATTAATCAGTGGGAGGAGAGACTTCGTCAGCTTAAGTTAGTTGCAGAGAATCGTGGCATTACTCTTTCAGAATAATAATCTCGTTAATATACCGCCACTTAGAGAGCTTAACTGCTCTCTTATGTGGTTTAATTAATAAATTTATATGACACGAGATGAAAGACAAGAAATTTGTAGAGTAAAATGGATAAAAAGTAAGTGTAGAGGAACTATAGAAGCATGTACTGGATTTGGTAAAAGCAGATGTGCAATTAATTGTATAAATACTATACTCAGTAAATATCCAAATAAAAAAGTTCTAATTGTAGTACCAACTACAGGATTAAAAGAACAATGGGAAAAACATATTTATAATTATGGCTTTACATTTAATTGCGAAGTACAAGTTATTAATACCGTAATTAAACATAAGTGGAAATGTGATCTTTTAATAATAGATGAAATTCATAGAGCAGTTGCAGACCAATTAAGTCAGGTGTTTGAGTGTGTAAAATATAATTTAATACTTGGGCTTACTGCAACTATTGAAAGACTCGATGGAAAAGAAATATTATTAAAAAAATATTGTCCTGTTTGTGATACTGTTACTTTAATAGAAGCTCAAATAAATGGATGGGTTTCTAACTTTATAGAGTATATGGTTTTGCTAGAAGTTCCTGACATAGAACAGTATAAAACACTTAATAAAGAGTTTCAACAGCATTTTGATTTCTTTGGATACGACTTTAATAAGGCCATGGCTTGCATAGGTGTTAACGGTTATAAAAAACGTTATGAACTTAGTAAGGAAATGTGCCCTAATGATGAAAATAAACGTAAAGAGTTATTTAAATCAATTACATATCATGCTACAGCATTTATGCGTACTATACAAGCAAGAAAAGCTTTTATTAATAATCACCCTAAGAAAATTGAAATAACCAGAGAAATTATCAACGCTAGACATTTTTCTAAAATCATCACTTTCTCTAATTCTATAAAAACAGCTGAATCTATAGGAATTGGTTATGTTTATAGTGGAAAAGATAGTAAGAAAAAAGGAAGAATGACTATTGAAGAATTTAGTAAAATACCTAATGGAGTTTTAAACTCTTCCCAAAAAGCAAATGAAGGGTTGGATGTACCCAATTTATCTGTAGCTATTATGTTAGGTATCGATTCTTCTAAAATCAAAGCTATTCAAAGAGTAGGTAGGGTTATTAGAGCTGAAGGAGAAAACAAAAAAGCAGAAATCTTTAATTTAATTATTAAAGATACCGCTGAAGAAGCTTGGTTTCAAAAAGCCCATTCTAAAAGTAACTACATTATTATTGATGAACAAGGTTTAAAAGATGTTTTAGCTGGGAAAGAGCCTCAACCTTACAAAAAGAAGTTAAAACAATTTCAATTTAGATTTTAATATGATACATGAACGTATGGTGGAGTTGAATATACTCCTAACATTATTATATCAACTAAAAGATGTTGATTATAGGTTTGACCCAACTGGTAATAAAATAGTAGGTTCAATATGGGAAGATGAATATAATCTTAATCAAATGCAAGAAAGAGCAAATGAACTCATAAAAGAGTTCTTGCAACCTTATGTAATTGTTTCCAACTCGAAAGAGTAATACTAATATTACAGTTATTCTTGAAATAATAGTAATAACTGTTTTGAAAAATTTAACTCTAACTTTAGAAGAAGAAATTTCTATTCTTAGTAAATATAGAATAACTAGTAATGAATTGATGTTTATTAGAACTCTACTACTATTACAAGATGAAGAAAATGAAGATATATTTCAAACGTATATTGAAGCTCTTCATGATTGTAATATAGGTGTAAGAGAAGTTATTCTATCTTTACAAGAAAAAGGAATTGTACTCAAAAGTTACAAATGCCCAAAATCTGGAGAACCCTTCGATCCTTATTCTATCCCTTTTAATAAGAATTTCATAAAGAATCTTTATAAATGCTCTTTTGAAATGGGAAAAGAATTGTTTGAAGAATATCCTCAGTTTGGCAATATTAATGGGAGCGTAGTCCCACTTAGATCAGTAGCACGCAAGTTCGATTCATTAGAAGATTGTTATTTTCGTTATGGTCGAGCTATACGTTGGAGTGAAGAAAAGCATAATCATATTATTGAATTAGTTAAATGGGCTAATGAAAATAATATTATTAATCAATCTCTAGCAAACTTTGTGATAAATAATGCATGGATTGATCTAGAAGCACTAAAGAATGGAGATAAAGCAAATATTAATTATGATACGGTTAAATTGCTATGATTTCTGAATCTTTATTGCATCAAATTGAAACTGGTAGAGAAGGTACTAATTGGGGATATTCTATGGGACTTCCTAAACTCGAAGAAGTTGTTGATGGAGTTACTCAGGGAACATATACCCTTGTGTTCAGTCCTACTGGAACAGGTAATTAAATAAGTATTTTAAGAGTTTGGGTGTGATAAAATTTATTATTATATTTGTACCAGTTTTAGTAAAAATATTAATTTTAAATTTTATGACAAAACAAGAAAAAATTGATTTGGGTGTACAAAAGTTCCTAAATGAAGAAGGAACTTTAACAGAAATTAGATTACAATTAAAATTAGCAAGTACAAAACCTCTATCAGATAGACTAGAAGAACTTGGTTATCATTTATATAATGGAGCAAAAGCTTCTTCTGTAAAAGGATTAAAATTAGCAGTAGAAGAATATATCAGTAATTACAAAAATTATCCAAGTATTACTAAGATTGCTTCTAAATATAAAATTGATAGAACTGCTTTATCAAATAGATTAAAAGAATTAGGATACGAAGTAATTAATCATCAGAATAAATTATTATTCGATGAAACTATGTTTGATTCTATAGACACAGAAGAAAAAGCTTATTGGTTAGGTTTTTGGTATGCAGATGGATATTTAGACTCTAGACCACTAAACTTAAACACAAAACCAAAATATGGATTAGAATTATCTTTAAAAGGAAGTGATTTTACACATTTAGAAAAGTTTAATACTTTTATGAAGCATTCTAAGAATATTGTTAAAATTTCTGAAACTAAATGTGGGACAACTATTTGCAAAAGATGTAGATGGATAGTAACTAATAAGCATTTATGGCAAACCTTAAATAGTTTAGGTTGTACTCCTAAAAAATCACTAGTAATAAGTTTTCCAGATAGTTCTATATTTAAATCTCCTAATTTAATTAAGCACTTCATTAGAGGATATTGGGATGGTGATGGGTGTTTAAGTTGGTGTGATAAAGAACATACATAGCCTCATGTCTCAATTCTTGGTACAGAAGATTTTTTGACATCTATAAAAAAGTATTTACCACTAAAATTTGATTATGTACTAGAAAAAGCTAATAAAGATTCATCAAATGAAATAACTAAGCAATTTTCTGTATGTGGAAAAAATGGTTATGAACTTGCTAAATATTTGTATTCTAACTCTACAATTTATCTTGAAAGAAAATATGAAAAATACTTAGAATATTGCCGTCTATATGAGAAATCAGATAGATTATTAGAAACCAAAATCATGGAAGGCTGTGATGCTAATCATGAGGTAAATTCAGAGATTAAAAAATCTGAATCACCGCAACGCGTAGAGATTGAACCTGAGAAATCAGAATAAAATATCTCCAAGAGTGGTTTCCACCTAAACGTAAAGTCGTAGGTGAAAAGGTACGCTGAGCTATAGCAAATAAGAAGTTATAGAAGTTAGGATAAAAAGCCTAACGATAACAAAACTGAAAACCAGTATAGTATTGTATTCTTATATTTTTAGACCTTTACAAGAGCATATTGATGACGATAATTATGAATGTACTTATTTTTCTTTAGAGATGTCTGGAGAAATGCTTTATGCAAAACTTTTAAGTCTTTATATCTTTGAAAAATATGGAGTAGAACTTTCAACTAAGGAACTTCTTAGTCGCAAAAGAAACTATACTTTAAATGAAGAAAACTACAAAATTGTAAAAGAATGTTTACCTTGGTTAAAGAAAGTTGAATCTAAAGTACATGTATATGATAAAGCATTAAATGCTGATAGTCTGTATTCCATACTAATGAAAGAGATTGAAAATGATGGTTATTTTGAACAAATAAATGAACATCAGAAATTATATCACATGAATAACGAAAAATTAGTTCATACTGTGGTTATAGATCACTTGTCATTAGTACGAAGAAGTAATGGTCGTTCTCTTAAAGAAGAAATGGATTTAATATCTGCTTATCTTGTTACATTGAGAAATAAGTGTAAAATTAGTCCTGTAGTAATTATGCAAACTAATAGAAACTCTACATCAATGGATAGGAGAAAAGAAGGATTAAATAATATGAGAATTGATGATACTAAAGATACTGGCGCACCCGCCCAAGATGCAGAAGTAATTATTTCTCTATTTAATCCATTTAGAGAAAAACTTGCTTCTTATAAGGGCTATGATATAAAGCAACTGGCTGGAAATTTTAGAGTTCTATCTGTCTTAAAAAATAGATATGGAGAAGCTGATGTTGAAGTTGGTTGCGGGTTCTATGGTAGGATTGGTATGTTTAGAGAATTACCGTTGCCAGATGAAATTTATGATTATGAAAAATATAAAAGTCCTAATTGGACTTTGGAAGATACAAAAATAGAAAATTTAGATGTAAAAGTTGAACAAAAATCTAAATTTGTATTATAATGGCTGAATTAATAGCAATTGTAGGAGAAAGTGGTAGTGGAAAAACAACTTCAATTAGAAATCTTAATCCTGACGAAACATTTATTATATCAACAACTGGTAAACGCCCAGGAATTAGAGGTGCTAAAAGGTTGTACCCATCAGTAGAACTCACTAAAGATAAATTTACTGGAAATTTTTATGAAACTTCAAATGTAGAAAATATCGGCAAAATGATGGCTCTTGTTTCAGCTAAAAGACCTGAAATAAAGACCATTATTGTTGATGATTATCAGTATATTCAGGCCTTCGAATCAATGGATAGAGTTGATGAGAAAGGTTACAGTAAATTTACTGATATGGCAAAACATGCTTATGAAGTTTTAAAGAAAGGGAAGAGTCTTCGCGATGATTTGTTTGTATGTATTCTTACTCATAGTGAAAATACTGGAGATAACATGAATCCCTATTATAAAATTAAGACTCTTGGCAAACTTCTGGATTCAGTAATTACTTTGGAGGGGTTATTTACTTATGTACTATTTACAAGGGTTGTTAAAGATCCTGCTACTGAAACAGTACAATATAAGTTTGTAACTAATTCAGATGGTACATGTACTGCTAAATCTCCTATTGGTCTATTTAGCGAAAATCTTATAGATAATGATTTGAACTTTGTAATTAATGCTATTAAAGAATATAACGAGTAATGGCAATAATTAAGCAACAATTTACTATAACTTATGAAAGAGAAGTAGATGTTGATACTGGTGAGATTATTAAAACTACTATAATAGGTAGTTCTGATATTAAACCAGAAAAGAAGAAATCTGTCAAAAAAGATCAAGACACAGAAGCTAAAGTATATCTTGAGGATAATAAACTTAAGTTAAATTCTTTAGCTGTAGAAATGTTGAATGTCAGTCCTGGAGATAGGATTGATATTCAATATACTGATACTCATCCTATTATAGGTAAAAGTGAATCTTTTGGAAATCCAGAAGGAGGTACTAAACTTACTAAAACTTGCACATTATCTTTTAGAGGTAAAAAATCTGAAGTATTGCAAAAGTTTGGTACTGAATTTAAGATAGTTGATCGTAATGGTCAATTTATACTTGATAATGGAAAAGAGATTACAAATGACTTTAATGGGGATGAAAATGTTAATGTAGAAGATACTGATTTAGATTTAAATTTAGATGATTTTATAGATGATACAGATGCAAAAGAAGTTAAATCTTCGATTTTTCAACTTTAAAAAATTATAAAATATGAGTTTTAATTTTAGTCTTAATGAAGTAAAGCCAAACAATCCTGTAAAGTATCTTAAAGCATATCATATTTATAATGATGTAACTCTTGATGGAGTAGAGGTAAAGGAAGGTGTTTCGGCAAAAGGAAATGCTTGGAAATCTCTTAATCTCATATTTTCTTGCCCTGAAGGTAGTTATAATCATAGCATATTTTATCTGACTTCAGATAAAGATACGGAGCGTACTGAAATGGATATGCCTAATGGAGGTAAACGTTATATGCCTAGTGCATGGGAACGTTCTCGAGACACTATTGCAGCAATTGGTTTTACATTCTTCCCAGAAGATTTTGCTAAACTACAAGCAGCTACTGCTAAAGCTGGATATAAACATGCTAAAGAAGCATTTGAAGGAATTGCGGATATGTTTGTTAAGTGTGTAAATAAAAATAAAGGTAAGGTACATACGAACATGAAACTTATAGGACGTAATTCTAATGGTACTGTATATGCCACGCTTCCTAATTGTACAGGTATTGCAGAAGCAAAAGATGAAAAACGTGCTTCTGACAATAATGTAAAAGTAGGTGATTGGTATACTTGGATGATTTCCCCATTTGGAGATAACCTTTCATTTAGTGCTTATGAGGAGACAAAGAAGAAAGAATTTGAAGGTGCTAAACCTACAAATATGGATTCTGTAAGTACTCCTGCTGGTATAGATGAAACACCTAAGGGTTCTGAGGATGATATTGACTTTGATTCGTTAATCTAATATAAAATAAAAGTGTCTGCTATAATAGTAGGCACTTTTATTTTGGTTCTTTCTGAGAATTTAGTATTTTTATATCTTATATGGATTTCTCATTTCAACAAAAAATTACAAAAGAATTAATTTTATCTAAATTCTCAGAAGAACAAATAATGGAGTTCTATTTACATATTCCTATAAAAAAGGGGCTATTTTGTAGTCCTTTAAGGAAAGATAGAAAACCAACTTGTTCTTTATATAGAAATAGTTCTGGAACTTTAATTTTTAAAGATTTTGCTACAGGTCAAAACTTAAATGTATTTGGTGTAGTTCAAGCTAAGTTTAATTGTAATTACAGAGAAGCTTTAAGAATTATAGCAAATGATTTTGGGATTGTAAGTAATAGAAATATTTCTAAAAATGTAGGTAAAATTAACTATACTCCTAATATAATTAAGGATAAGACAATATCTAAAATACAAGTAGAAATACAAGACTTTACAGAAAGAGATTTAAAATGGTGGGGTAAGTATGGTATTACTAAAGAAATATTACAACATTTTAATGTATATTCTTGCAAGCACGTATTTTTAAATGGTAATCTTTTTGCTGCTTATCAGCAAAATTGTCCTATCTATGGTTATTACGGAGGTAAGATTCAGGAAAATAAAGAAAAAATAGAGTTATGGAAGTGCTATTTTCCAAAAAGAAAAGCGTATAGATTTATAGGAAATTATCCTGCAAAAAAACTACAAGGGTATGATAAATTACCTAAAAAAGGTAAAATATGTGTCCTTACTAAAGCTCAAAAAGATGTAATGGCATTATATGCTTATGGTATCCCTGCTTGTGCTCCTAATAGTGAAACAGTTATACCATCTAAAACTATTATAGATGATTTAACTAATAGATTTGAATATGTATTTGCTTTATGGGATAACGATAGTACTGGCATAACATTTCTTAATAAAATGAAACGTCAGTACCCTCAATTACATTGTCTTATAATACCAAGACGCTATGAAGCAAAAGATTTTTCAGATTTAAGAGCTAAATATGGAGAACAAGAAACTAAAAAATTTATTGTTAAATATTTAAAATATTTTAAAGAACATGAAAAAATAGAAAGAGCTTGATACATCTGTAGAAATTACTTTTAAAAATGGAGATGTTAAAGTATCTTCATCTTTAGAAGAAGCTTCTGAGATTTCTGGATTGTCAGAAGCTAGTATTAAAATTCGTTGCAATAAGTCAAGACAAGGTTCTTCTAATAAGAAGGATAAAATTAATTGCAGATGGATTAATGATACTACTTTTAGACACTACCAAGCTAAAAAAAGTAAGAATAAGGGTGCTAGTTTTGAATCCGAAATAGTTGAGAAGCTTAAGTCGATAGGATATGAAGATGTTTGTAGAGCTGCAGGAGAATCTAAGAAATTAGATAATTCTAAGGTTGATATTGCAGGTTCTACTGAATGTGCAATACAAGCTAAACATACTCAAACCCTTCCTAATTATTATAAAATTAGAGAAGCTTGTCCTGATCCACGCCCTTTAGTACTTTTATGGAAGAAATCAGCAGAAGAAAATAGTATAAGTAAAGGCAAACTTGCAATAGTAGATTGGGATTTTTTCTTTACTTTATTATCAAATTATCATAACAAATGAATAAATATATAATTCCAGTATGTAATATTCCAGATTCCAAAGTCTATAATTTAATAATTTCTGCAAATTCTAATTCTGATTGTCAAGATAGAATTATGGATAAATTTGCTGATTATTCAAACTGTTTTGATTATCATGATTTTGTTAAAGATTTAGATAGTCAGGATATTCTTATTGGGAAAATAACTGACGTTGAAGAATTATGAAACTTCGTATAGGTTTGGATATAGATAATACCATCGCAGACTTCAATTATGGTTATATTAAACGTTTTGGAAAATGGCCAAAAAAGGATTGGTGTATTACTCGTAATGTCCAAAATATTTTAATACATGATCGAGATTTCTGGTTAAATTTACCAGTAATAAGAAAACCTGACTTTGAACCTAGACTATTTTGTAGTGCTAGAGTAAATAATAAATGCTGGACTAAGAAATATTTATTGAATATAGGACTTAATAGTCCTTTATATCAAATTCCTGGGTATCATCTTAGCAAAACCAAAATTTTAAAAGGTAGAGTAGATGTGTTTATAGAAGATTCTTTAAAGAATTTCATAGACCTAAATCTACACGGAATACCTTGTCTTTTAATAGATACTCCAGATAATAAAGAATGGGGTCCTGTAGGAAGAATTTATTCTTTAAAAGAATCAGAAATAGAAGAATGTTATAATCTATTTATAGATACAGTTTTTTCTAATTTTGAAAAATTAATTAATGGAAATTAAACTTACACCTTTAATTGATTCATTAAAATTAGAGAAAATAGATGATTCTGTATATTTCAGTGAACAATATAAAAATTATATATCAAATTCTAGACTTGGATTGATGAAATCTGGTGGTCCTGAAGCATTTTTTGCAGGATTTAAGCCTATTTATAGTTCTAGCCTAGATCTCGGAAGTGCCGTCCACGAAATAACACTCCAAAGTGATTTATTTACTATCTGTGAAGAAGTAGATAAACCTACAGCTAAATTAGGTGTACTTTCTGATAAGATATATAATATGCTAAAAGGAGAGCTTCCAACTCCTGAACAAATATGTAATGTAGCAGGTGAAATTGATTATTATCATGGGCTACTTACAGAAAAACAAATTCAAAATGTATTTGACAAATGTACCGATTATTGGGCTTCTAGAAAGGATTTTGAGGCATCATATACTGATTCTAAGGAAGTTATCTTCCTTGATAAAAGAACTCGTGAGACAGCTCAGAATTGTATTCTAGCACTAAAAAATAATAAGTACATACAGGATATTTTATATCCTACAAGTGATTTTGGAGAAATAATTAGTGAAAATGAACAAGCTATATTACTTGATATTTTAGTTGAGATTCCTGAATTATCTGCAAAATTTATACTTAAACTTAAATCTAAACTTGATAATTACATTATAAATGAAATGGAAAATGAAATTCAAGTTAATGATATTAAGACTTTAGGCAGAGTTGTATCAGAATTTAACATCAATATTGAGAAATATAGTTACAATCGTGAGTTGGCTATGTATTCCTTCTTATTATCACTTGTAGCTAAAAAATACTATAATTTAGATAATCCTATTGTAAAAGGACATTATTTAGTTGTATCTACAATACCACAATATTACACTAAAGTTGTACCTATTACTAAAAAGATGTTTATAGAAGGATTTACTGAATTTAAGAATTTGTTGAAAAAAGTAGCTTATTATGTAGCTACTGACTATAAAGAATTTGGGGTATGGATATAATAGAAACTCCACCTTATAAAGAGATGCAACGATTATATAGTTGTTATTATTCTCTTGGGTATCTAAATACTGACATAAATACTAAATTTGCTTTAATCTCTTTAATTGGATATTTGGTTTTTAAATTAAAACAGAAAAAACCAGATATAACTTCTTATCAAATTATAAGAAAAATAGTTGGAAATGATTTACCAGAAGACTTTATAAAAGGAGTAGCTGTAGTCGTTGATGATTTTTCTTATGGCTGTAAAGAATTTCCAACATTTGGAATAGAAGATAAGAAAATTCCAGCAAAGATTAAAGAAATTTTTAGTACTTATGTTCCATTTTAGTAGAAATAAAGATAAATTCAATTAGTTTGTGTAGATAATTTTGTTAACACTTGTTAACAATAAAATAGCAGTTTTTCATTTTGGAAGAAGTAAATAAACATTATATTTGCTTTACCTAAATGAGAAAAAGAAGATCATAAAAATTTAGAGTTTAAGATTGTTTTTACAAATTATTGTTTTGGTAATTCAATAAGAAATAGTATATTTGTAATGTTAGATGAAAGATGTTGATATGAATTAATGTTTTTGATTATAAACTTTTTAAACTTTATTGAATTATGACACAAATTATGAATTTTAAGAGAATGGAAGTAACTGGAGCAACTAAGGATGAAGCACTTGCAAAGGCTCCTTTTGACATTATGGGTGATGCTACACAGGCTTACAAAATCTGGAAGAAAAAGCAGGTAAATGGTGTAACTGACGCTGACAAGAAGCAGTTTATGCTTGATTATCTTGCTAAGAAATCTAAGAATGTTGCTGGTGTAGGATTCTCAATCACATTGGAGTCAGCTGTTGCTGATAGCCGTGAGCGTCCTTACGGTATCCACGACAAGAAGAATGAGTCTGGTGCTCGTAAGTATAAGACCACTTATCAGTTGATTGATAAGGCTACTGGTTCAGTTATCGCTGAGACAAACGAGACTAAGGCTAAGGCTAAGGAAATTGCTAAGGACTTGTATGTAAATAAGGGATTCAAGGGCAACATCATCTGCACATATACAAAGCAGGTAGTTGACGGTGAGCCAATTGCATTCGAGGCTGAATATACTCCTTCAAAGAGTTCTCGTGTTGGTAGTTATCTTGTATTCGGAGTTGAAAGAGGTTAATTCTATATCCTATATTAAGGGCAGTTGTTGAGAAACGACTGCCCTTTCTTTTTTATAGCATAATAGCTTAATATAAAATTGAATAAATCAATTAAAATAATAATGAAAAATTCCACAATAAAGAAATATACAGACATTTTAACTGCTGCAGTAAATAGTGGCAAAAATTTAAAAGCATTTTGTATTGAAAATGGATTAAGTTATAGTAATATTAGTTCTCTATTCTCTAACCTTAGAAAGGAGCAATCTGAGGAAACTAAAGAATTAGTAGAACTGTATGATAAAGTAACTCATAAGAGTGTAGAAGCAGTTGATACTGATGATAGAGCGGAGACATCTATTACTAGAAATGATAAAGGAAAAATAATATCCTATAATTACAAGATATTTAGACGAGACAAAGAACCTTTATTAGGTTCTCTTAGTAGAGAAGAAATGAATCTTATATATAGACTTTATTCTTATTATGGAGATTCATTAACTCAAAGAACTATTTCTAGACATTTTGTAGAATTGTCTTTAATAGATTTTAAACGTATTCTTCGTTCTTTTAATATTACAAAAGCTTGTGGTCCTTTTGCACCTCACATGTATGAAGAATATTCTGAAAATGATTTGAGAGAAATTCAACTTCGCGAGAAAGAGAATAGTTTTCTTCGTAAAGCGGAAGAAGACCAAATTAAGAATAATGAGAAACTTCTTAAGAAGTATGCTCAAGAAAATATTGATCTTAAAGACAAATTGAAAAAAGCTCAATTTAGTATAGAGCTTGATAAAATTACTCCTTATACTATAGAAGTACAGAATAACTCTGATAGAACTATAAACCTGTATCTAGCAGATATGCATATAGGAGCTGCTGTATGTTCTGGAGCACTTTATAAGGATAATATTAACTATGGTAAGGATGAGGTAATTAGAAGACTTAAGTGTATTATTAAGAGTATGACTGAAATAGGTCCATTTGGCAAAATTAATCTTGTACTTCTCGGTGATAATATAGATTGTGCAGGAGTGTATGGTAAAACTGCTCGACTTGACCATGAAATGCCTGAAAATATGGATCCTAGAGAACAAGCGAATACATTTCTAACTGTTATGAGGTGGTTCATTTCATCACTTATTACTACATTTAAATGTGAATTTGAAGTCTTCTCAGTGCCTTGTGGTAATCATGGCGGTAATTATGAATATATTTGCAATAAAGCATTAATGAGTGCAATAAATGTAGAATTTCCTAATGTTCAAACTACATTGTGGGAAGATTTCTATGGTTTGTTTGAGGTAAATGGTATAAGACTGATTTGCATGCATGGCAAAGACCCACAATTTATGAAAAAGCCTATGCCTCTCAATATGAATGATAAAACTCAACTTATGTTGTATGAGTGGTTGGATTCTCAGCATATTTATGGTGATAATATTCATTTTATTAAGGGAGATTTGCATTCTAATGCTCTTAGTAGTTGTAAGAAATTGTCATATCGTAATGTTTTAAGCTTGTTTGGAGCTTCTGATTACAGTGATTATAACTATAGCAAAAATAGTTATGGTCTATCTTATGATATTATTTCTGGATTTAATCTAATTCGTGGAACTTTTGAAAATATGTAATTATGATAGAATTAAATAAAGACCAAATTAGTGCATTAGCTTCTTTGTTGTATGAAGATATAGCAAATAAAATTAATTTAAATAATGAAAAATATGCTGAAGAAATATTAAAGGATGAAACTTTTAATGTGGCATATAATGAATTTGCATCATCTTTAAATAAGGCTAAAACTCTTGAAACTGAAGCCGAAAAAATAAAGAAAGAAGCAATTCGCTCTATTAGAACTAAATTATTAAATCCTAATATTGATAGATATGATTCAAAGAAAAGTATGGCATACTATTATGGGAAAGCATTAGGAAAAATCAAAGACTCTTTAACTAAAAAAGAACTTCGGGATAGAATTGCTCTATGTACAATTGAAGCTCAAGACCTAGAAACATTAAAACAAAATATTATTAAATCATTTAATATATGAAAAAGAATAATAAATACGCTTTTGGTGTTTATAAACCAAACAAAAATTGTAAACCAGTTACATATAACGGTACTGAATATCTATCTAAAGCTCAATGCTGTGCTTTAGAAGGAATAACAATTAAAGAACTTAATGAATATCTAAAAACAGTAAAATAAATGAATATATCTATGAAAAGTATTGCTGAGCTAATACGTAAGGCAATGAAAGCAGGATGGCCAATTCAAGCCTTTTCTCAAACTATTTATTTAAACAAGGGAGAAAAAACAGTACTTGATATTTCTGTTTGTGATAAAGAATTGTCAATTTGTACTAGAAGTAACAGAACATTTCGGATTTTAACAGATGCAGAACTTAATCTATTTAAAGTTTTGTGTGATGAAGTGCGTGAATATACGAATCTTAAAATAGCACAAGAATTGTTTGATTTAAATAATGAATTAAGTGTAATAGTAAAATAAATGAATATAAAAGACATTATTGCTTTAGTACGCAAAGCAATGGAAAGGGAAATGCATATTGTCACCTCAGAAAACCCAGATAATCCTAGTATAAGTATCTATAATAACAAAGGAGAATCTATATCTTTTGAACTTTTTTGTTGGCAGGTAAATACTTTAACAATTATTGTTGAGCCTTTACAGACAACAATAAATATTGAAGTAAGTAAAAAGGATGAAAGTTACTTTAAAGTGCTCTATAACGAGGCTAGAGAATATGAAATAAATAAATTTAATTTGTTTTTTGAAAATTTCTTTAAAGAAGATCAAATTAATAATAAAATTGAGGAATAAATGGAAATAACTGTAAATGAATTGCTTCAAGGAAAAGCAACTGCTATAAAAGATAGGAACTATTATCCTACTGCTGCTTATGTAGAACCTTTCTTGGAAAGAATGAGTAAATACACTGATAATTTTAAAGTACAAGTAAAATTACCAGACCAGCTTGCAGTTGAAGAAAACGACACTATAGATATTTATAATAGAGTGGTAGTACAAGCCATTCTTCCAGATAACCTTGTAGTAGATAATCATTCTCAAGTAGTAGGAATGGTTTATGGATTGGATGTTCGCAAACCAGTTGTAAAATTCTATAGTGGTGCTCTTGATAATGTTTGTACTAATCTATGTGTATTTTCCCCAGAACAACTTAGTTGTTCTGCTTTAGAACCTGAAACTGCTATCAATTATAAACCTATTGAACATATAATGGGTACTATAGAAGCTACTGTAAACTTTATTCGACACATGAAGGCTACTCCTTTTGAATGTACTTATGAAAATACTAGTCTTCAATTAGGCAATTGGGTTAAACAATGTCTAAAAGAAACTTTTGATGTTGGATATGGTAAGGTTAAAGTAGCTAGTAGTACTCCAATAGATGCTTATAAACTTCTATTTGAAGACCAAGATTCTCGTTATTATATTGGTGGAAAAGAGTCTGATATGTATAATGTATATGGTGCATTTACTCAGATTTTTACTGATAATATGAAACGAGACATGATGAATATTTGCGAGAAAACTCTTCTTGCAAGTAAAATTCTAGGTTGTTAATAGAACGCTTTTTTGATTAAATAAAAATTAGTATATTTACTTCATCTTAGACCATCTTTGTGAATCAGTTCTTGGTCATAATAAACATTAGAACCGTGCACTTATGTGCTTGTCAAAGCTAACTGCCTAGTTAATTCCTGCTCCGTCCCAACTCCGACGACAGGAACCAGCCTCTTTGATCCTAGGCGTGTCTGGTATCGCAGCGTGTATACGTTGGTTAGTGGCGACGACCCCTTAGTAATAGATATAAATCTATCAACGGAAAGAGTAGCTAAGAAGGTGAAGGGGTTTAAATCAGTTTTTACTACTTAGAAAGTAGTAGGCTGGTATAGGGAGTACTATATACTAATTTTTAATATTATAATATGCAAGTAAAAAAACGTAATGGAAACTTAGAGCCTTTTGATAAACAGAAAATTAAATCTGCTATTCAAAAGGCTTTTTTATCGTGTAATGAAAATGTACAAGATAAAGTAATTAGTGAGATTGTAGATAATGTAAATGTATGGGATGGAATTAGTATTGAGGATATTCAAGATCAGGTTATAGAACTTCTTAATGATTATGATTATAAAGAAATTGCTCAGAAGTATTCTATATATAGAGACTATCGCACTTTAGTACGACATCAATTAGATTCTAAAAAAGATTTTATATCTAAATATAAGGAAGCTAATAATACTGCAAATGCTACAATTGATGATAATTCTAATGTAAGTGGGAAAAATATTGGAATTTTAAACGCAGAAATTCATAAATCTGATAATCTTAAGCTTAATAGAGATATGGTTGTTTCTAAATTAAAGGAATTGTTTCCAGAATTTGATGCAAATCAATACATTAAAGATTTAGAACATCATATTATTTATAAGCATGATGAATCTTCTTTTGCAGGAGCAATTGCTCCATATTGTGTTAGTATGACGATGTATCCATTTTTATTAAATGGAATAAAAGATATTGGTGGATTAAGTGCCGCCCCAAAGAACTTGGATAGTTTTTGTGGTATGTATATTAATCTAATATTTGCTACCTCAGCAATGTTTGCGGGAGCAGTTGCAACATCAGAATTTCTTTTATACTTTGATTTCTTTGCTAGAAAAGAGTGGGGTGATGATTATTATAAACATTGTGATGATATAATTACAAATCATAATTCCTTACGTCTCAAAAGCATAAAAAATCAAATACATCAATATTTTCAACAAGTAATTTACAGTATTAATCAGCCAGCAGCTGCTAGAGGACTTCAAAGTGCCTTCGTAAATTTTTCTTATTTTGACAAGCCATTCTTTGAAGGGATGTTTGGAGATTTTTGTTTTCCTGACGGGTCTAAACCTGTGTGGGAATCTCTTTGTTGGCTACAAAAAGACTTTATGCAATGGTTTAATCAGGAAAGATTACGCTGTATTTTAACTTTTCCTGTAGAATCCTTCGCTCTTGTTTATAAAGAAGGTAAATTTCTTGATGAAGATTCGGCAGAATTTGTAGCACAAGAATATGCACGAGGACATAGTTTCTTTACTTATATATCTGATACTGTAGATTCATTGAGTTCTTGTTGTAGACTCAAAAATATGGTTACTACTAAAGAATTTAATTTCACTAATGGTAATTTAGGAGTTCAAACTGGTTCTAAAAGCGTAATTACTCTTAATCTCAATAGGATTGTTCAGGACCACTGTAAAATTGTAAATGAGAGATGTGCTACTGGCGTATTTAAGAATGAAGGAGATTCCTTTAAAGCATACTTAATAGATATTCTTGAAAGAGTATCTAAGTATCATATTGCATACAATGAACTTCTATGGGATATGTATAATTCTAATCTACTTCCTGTATATAAAGCAGGATTTATTGATTTAAATAAACAATATCTTACTATTGGTGTTAATGGTTTAAACCAAGCTGCTGAATTTCTCGGAATGAAATGTACTAATAATGAAGAGTATAAAAATTTTTGTAAATTAGTATTTAAAACTATAAAAGAATTTAACAGTTCAGCTAACGGTAAATTTAATGATCATAAACTAACTTTTAATACAGAATTAGTTCCAGCTGAATCAGCATCTGCAAAAAATTATACATGGGATCAACAAGATGGATATTGGGTTCCTAAAGATACAAATCTTTATGCTAGTTATATCTTTAAACCAAATGATGCTTCTGTTTCTGTATTAGATAAATTATTTATGCATGGAAAAAATTTCGCTAATGATCAATTAGATGGAGGTGTTGCTGCACATATTAATCTTGACCATCATCTATCAGTAGAACAATATAGAAAACTATTAAAATATGCTGGAGAAGTAGGTTGTCAATACTTTACATTTAATATTCCTAATTGTGAATGTGATAGATGTGGATTTATTGCTAAACAACCATTTGAAAAATGTCCTAAATGTGGAAGTAATCATATTTCTTTATGGGATCGCGTAATCGGCTACCTTTCTAAGATTAAAAACTGGTCTAATCCTCGACAAATAGAACAAAAAACTAGAATTTACTCTAAAAATGAGAATTAAAAATTTAGAATTGAGTAAAAAAAATATATACTAGGATATGAAAGTATTTGGGACTCCGGGAACAGATGGAGATTTTATTACAGTTATTAAAGAAGTTTATACTGACTTAACTAGAGCATTGGAATCAGGTAAACCTGTCTATTTCGCAGAAAACGAAGGAGCTGATATATATAATATATATGGTTCTGAGTATGCAGATGAAATTGAATGGAAGCCTTATACAGGAACATTTATTGTAAAAGAAAATGTTGCTTTTGTAAAAGGTAAATATATATCTGTTGATGATATTTTTGAGGATTGTGAAGAAGGAGATAAAGTAGAAGAATGGTTAGATGGTAAATTTATTAAAGACTACTTTAAACCTTATGATTAATGTATCTGTGGAAAGATGAACACATCCATATAAGCCCTACATTGAAATTAGGGCCTACTGAATATGTTTATAATGGTATATGGAAAGAAGGTATCGTTGTTAAAGAAGACACTACTTCTTATGAGATTACTACTGATAATGGTAGAAAAATTTATTTAGCTGGAGACCATCTTCTCTTAACCAATAAGAACGTTTGTCCAGTTAAAAACTTATCTATTGAACATTCTTTAAGTCTCAACAGCTCTGAATTTCCTGCAATACCTAGTCTAGATAAAAATCTATCTTATGCTCAAGGATTAATAATAGGTTTATTTCTTCTGTATGGGGAATATAATATAAATGAAGGTAACACTATAGGTTTTACTTTAAAAATACCTATTAATGTTTATAATAATGTAAAATCTAATCTCAAAAAATATAAACCTATACAAAGTGCTCTTATAGATGGATGTATTATTATGTATTATAATGATAATTCTCTTATTGAATTATTACAAACTTGGATAATAAAGGGTATTTTAAATATAGATAGCATTGCTCAATCAGTACAGTTTAGAGAGGGTATTGTAGATGCCAGTTTTACTGATGATAAAATATGTTCATACAACCAAGATTTTTTAGATGTATATGAAACATTATTAGTATCTTTAGGTAGAAACACAGATAGAAAAGTATTGCCTTATTCAATTAATGATATTAAAAAATATGGTTTATACTTATCTAAAAATCAATGGACAAAAGTTAAAGCTATAGAACAAGTTGATAATCATATTCAATATACTATAAAATATAATAATTTCACATTATCTAACGGAATAATAATATGACACTGTTTTTGACTATAAATGATACTGAAGATGATGTAGTATTGGACATTTGTACTACATATAGAAAAGCTCAAGAACTTATTGAAAAATATAAAGAAAGGTTTAAAGATCTTGGAATAGATCAAAACTTTAGAATAGATTCTGTATTCATAGACCCTAAAAAGGAAGTATTATGGGAATACTAAAAGAAAATGTAACTTCTATCACAGATGATCTTAAAATTTATGATTATTGTGCAAAAGAAAGTGATTTTATAAATGTAGTAGAATGGTCTAATGGTGAAGGTTGGACTATCAGTATTAACGAAAATGTTTTTAATTTAACTAGAGGTCAACTTGAAGCCATAAACTATCTTACAAAAGTAATAGAATATGGAAGTACTAGTAATTCCGGATCTTCACGGACGTGATTTTTGGATAGAACCTTGTCATAATTGGTGGGGTTCTATTGTCTTTTTAGGAGATTATCATGATCCTTATACTGCTATAGTTGGTGAACCTACAAAAGAAGAATCATTAGAAAATCTTAGAAAGTTATCTAAATTTGTAACAGAACGAAGAAAACACCCTGAAAAATATGATAGTTGGTGTAGTTGCTTACTAGGGAACCACGATTTTTCTTATCTTGAAGGTAATTTAAGATGTAGATATGATTATAAACGTGCTAATGAAGTAAAGAGTTTATTAGAATCATTAGATTTAAAGATATATCATATATATGAAAATAATCCAACTGACAAAATTCTCTTTAGCCATGCAGGAATTACTCAAGAGTGGTTAGATTATCATGACATAACCAATATTGAAGATCCTAATCAAGAGTTTAAAGGTATTTTGGAAGAAGTGCCTCTTTCTAGAGGAGGTAATTCTAAATACGGTTCTCCTATTTGGAATAGTTTATCAGACTATGAGCTAGAAAAACATATTCCAGGCTATTATCAAATATTTGGGCATTCTCAGCAAGAATCTGATCCTGTAATTAAGGAAGATTATGCTTGTCTGGACTGTAGAAAATGTTTTATTGTAAATACTGAAACTAAAGAAATAAAAGAATGGAACGAATAGTTATTAATGAATATGTAACTACTTGGGTAAAACATATAGTAGATGTTAAAAATGTCAAATCTCCTACAGAAGCAATAAATAAAGTTATTAAATGCTATGAACGCGGGGATAATATATACTGTGATAGTGATATAGATTATCTTGAAACAGAATTTATAGGAGATATTGAATCTATACCTACTGAGAAAAATAATGGTGTAGCTACTATTGAAATATTAAATGAAAAAGGTAACGTAGTCTGGGATAATGGTAAAGTTTGTTGATACAATGGTTACTTTTAGTGAATTTCCTGATGAAATTTCACTATGTATAAATATTAGCAATTGTCCTTGCCATTGTCCCTCTTGTCACTCTTCTTATTTATCTGAAGATGTAGGTTCTTTACTAACAATGAGAAAATTAAAAGAACTTATTGAAAGTAATGAAGGGATTACTTGTGTTGGGTTTATGGGAGGTGATGCAGAACCACATTATATTAACACTTTAGCTCAACAGATAAAGGAATCTACAAATTTAAAAGTTGGTTGGTATAGTGGTAGACAAGAACTTGATAAATCTATAAGTCCAAAATGGTTTGATTATATTAAACTTGGCCCTTATATAGAAGAAAAAGGTCCAATAAATAACCCTAATACTAATCAAAAAATGTATAAAGTAGAATATAATAAAGATTCTAATACTTTAATTGATATTACAAATAAATTTTGGAAATGAAGATATGGGCAATTATTTTAATAATATTTAGCTTAAGTAAGTTATGTATAGTTGGAAGTCAAGAAAAGCAAGAACTTGCAAAAGATCTATTTTATCAAATAAAAGATAATTTTGAAAGCTTTCAAAAGAAAGCTATAATTATTCTTATAATTGATGGATTACTTGGATTAATCTGTGGTGTGTTTATACTATTATGACAGACGTTTTTGTTGTTTATAATAATGAAGAGCAATTAAATAGAATCGGAGATACTTCTAAGTATACTCTGATTTTTCATTTTATTGACGCAATGGCTAAAAAAGGTAAGAAAGAAGCATATAGATTAAAATCTCATTATGCAGCTAGATTAGATCCTTTTGCAGTTATTCTAGATAAAAATAAACCTATTAAGGCTTTTTATTCCGAAGCGGAAGATGTAATTGATTCTTTAATTAAATATCTTAATAACAATGAAAGTAAAAGTAATTAACATTAGTAACAACAAACTCCCAAAGTATGAATCTAAAGGTGCTGCAGCTCTTGATATTCGTATTGACCTTAGTCGTGTAACTCCTGAAAATCCTATTAAAGGTTTTGGTGATGCTGAAGTTATTTGGTCTGGAGAAGGACATACAGTCCCTATGATACGTATTGCTCCTATGAGTAGGGCACTTTTGCCCACAGGATTATTTACTGCAATTCCAGAAGGTTATCAAGTATCATTCAGACCCCGTTCTGGTATGGCTATTAAGAAAGGTCTACAGTTGGCTAACTCTCCAAGTACTATAGACGCAGATTATCGTGGGGAGTGGATGCTTCCAGTTATAAATCTTGGTCTAGAGGATATTTATATTGAAGATGGGGAGCGTATATGTCAAGCTCTTCTTGAAAAAGTTAATAAGATTGAATGGGAAGTAGTAGATTCTCTTGATGAAACTGAAAGAGGAGAAGGTGGATTTGGACACAGTGGTAACAAATGATAACTCCTAATTACTATATTAAAGCTATTCCAAGTCAATCGTCTTTATGGTATTCAAGACAATATAAAACAAGAAAAGCTCCTGCTTGGCATAAATTAAAAAAATCAGAGATAGAAAATGTTTTGAAAACTCATAAATATACAATGGATATTTATCCTCAAAATGATGATACTTGTATAAATTATACATTTGATGTTAAAGTTATGAAAGTAACTAAAGAATTTGTTTAATATGAGAGATAATGAATTTATAGCTAAGTATACAAATTGTTCTGAGATCTACCTTGTAATTAATAATTATCAAACTCCATCAGAAAATCAATTTGAAATTCTTTATGCTACTAAATCTGAAGAAGATGCAAAATCATTTCTCAAAAATGCTTATTCTTATGATTTAGATTGGATAATGGATAAATGTAATTGTAAAGCTGATGAATTAGAAGAAAATGAAGTTTCTGACTATAGAACATTTGTAAAACAAGATACTTTCTTTTCAGAAAATTATATTGATTCAATTTATTTATATTGATACGCATGGGACTTGATATATATTTTTGTAAATATAAGGAACATCCTACTAATGAACGTATCCCCATGGAACAAGAAGAAGTAGGGTATTTTAGAAAAGTGAATTTCTTAGTTTCTTTTTTTAATAATAGGGGTTATACAGTAGAGAACTGTGTTCCTATTATTATAGATGAGATGGATGCTCAAGAACTATTAGAATTATGTAATAAAGTATTAGAGAATCCTTTTAAAGGCCCTGAATTATTACCGACTTGTGAAGGATTTTTCTTTGGAAATACAGATTATGATGAACATTACATAGAAGATGTTAAACAAGTTGCAGAATTTGTAAAAGATACATTACTTCCTTGTTTAGAGCAGGGGGATGATATTTCATTTGAAATTTCTTATTAATGATAACTAAATCTGAATTTTTTGATCTTATTGAAGATTTTCAAGAATGGCAAAAAGATGTTGAAGCTACTTCTAATATTTTAGGAATCGACAATCCTTATGAAGGTGTGTGGATAGGTTATGCTACTAAATTATTTGATAAAGCTCTCAATATAAATTTTAATGAAAATGCGATAGATGATATTAATTGGTGGCTTTACGAAAGAGATCCAGAGGACCCTGAATGTCAGATGTCTATTAATGGCATAGAAATACCTACTAAGACTTTAGATGATCTTTGGAATATTGTTAGAAATAATCGTAAATGATAACATATTTATTAAGCAAATCAGCAACCAATAAATTTCGTTTTGTGGTTGTTACATGGGATGAAGAATGGAAGGAACCCGAGCATGGGTTCCTTCTCACTCGTGAGTACGGTCAAGTAAGAGGTAAAACAACTAAAAGCCCAGATACTTGGATTAAAGTAGGTAAAGCAGGCAGAACTCACAGAGAACAAGCAATACTTCAATTTAATAGTTTTGTTAAAGGCTATCTAGATAAGGGTTATATACAAGTAGAAAAGCATCCAAATGAGTATACTGATGAAGAACTTAATTCTATGTTTGGCGAGATTAAAACAAATCAAGCAGGGGTTATTAAACCTCAACTTGCTAAACAAGCTGATAAGGTTACTAATAGAAAAATCTTTGATAAAGAGTGGCTTATATCACGGAAACTTGATGGGGTAAAAGCTTTATTCTACTATAAAGATGGTGAAATACATACAGCAAGTAGAGGTGGATCAGATTATGATGCTTCTACTACTCATCTTAGAGAAGACGCTAGCCTTATTAAGTTTTTTGAACAAAATCCAACAGTAATATTAGATGGAGAATTATTTGCTCGAGGAAAAAGTCTTCAATTCCTTAGTGGTGCTGCCAGAATGGAAAAGAACGCAGTAGACTCTGAATGTTTGCAATATTGGATTTATGATTGCTATGATGCAAGTAATCCCGAAATGGTAGCTAATGATCGCTGGGGATTTTTAATGAACTCTCTATGTAAGGAATGTAGGATTCCTATGTACTCATCTATAGAAGATGATCAACTCAAAGATTCTATTCGTTTATTAGTACATGAATATGTATCTGGTTGGGATAATATGAAGAAGCTTCATGATGAATGGGTTGCTGAAGGATTTGAAGGAGCTGTAATTACTGACCCTTCTAAGCCTTATAAGGTAGGTGCACGTTGCAATAATCTTATCAAAATTAAAGAATATAAATCAGAAGATTTTAAAGTGATTGGTTATAAGCTTGGAAAAAGAGGTTCAGAAGATATGACTTTCACTTGTGAACTACCTGATGGAAGAACATTTGAAGCAATGCCTGTAGGATGTAGAGAAGTTAAAGAGGATTATGTAAAGAATTTTGAAAGTACTTATAAGAATCATATAGCAGAGTGTACATTCTTTAATTATTCTGCAGAGGGAATCCCTACTCAACCTAAATTACGTATATTTAGATTTGATTTAGAATGAAATCTGAGGATGTTTATAAATTAATACCAAAAGAGTTTACTCTGATTAATCATCACATTACTGTTTCTGTAGAAGATAGAGTAGATCTCGGGGATGGTGAAATTTATGGCTGTTGGTGTTCTGAAAAATTAGAAATAAAAATAGCTTTAAATATTTATGAAACTGAGTTAAATAAAGAACAAATATTAAATACTTTTATGCATGAATTAACTCACTGCTTCTTATTTTTCTTAGGTATGGAGCAAAATGAAATGCTTGCACAAGGTATGGCTAATCTTTTAAGAGAATATGAAATTAGCAAAGTTGTGGAATGAGTATAATAATCCATTTTATTTATGGTGGAAAGCTCATAAGTGGTTTAAATTTCCTTATATTCATATTCATATAGGAAAACCTACTTGGTTCTTTGGTATGCCAATAAGAAAAGATTACTACAATCCTATTTTTGGATTTTTAAGTAGTGGAGTAGGATGGAAACTTAAGTATGACATGGTTAGACATGAATGGCCTCCATTTATTGAAATTAGAATTTTTAGAAAACTCCAAATACTTTTTGTATTTAATTATATTACAAAGTCAGATAAAGATTCATGGGTAAGAGATACTGCTACATGGGAAGCTATGCTTGAAATGATTTATCAAAATAAAAGCATCCAAGATGCAGTAAAAGACCATGTTTGGGGAGATAATATCACTATTCATAATAATTTAACTAAATGGGCAAAAAGTTTGTTATAAAACAACTTGCAACAGATAGAAAAGACTCCTCTCTGAAATCATATTTCAGGGAGGTTTCCAAGTATTCTGTATTATCTCCTGAAGAAGAAATTAAATTAACTCAAAGAGTAAAAGAAGGAGATAATAAAGCTATTAGAGATTTAATAAATGCCAATTTAAGATTTGTAATATCAGTAGCTAAACAATATCAAGGGAAAGGCTTAGATTTAGTAGACCTTATACAAGAGGGGAATTGTGGACTAATAAAAGCAGGCCAAAATTATGATCCTAGTAGAGGATTTAGATTTATTAGCTATGCTGTTTGGTGGATTAGGCAAAGCATTTTAAAAGCTTTGTTTGATAAAAGTAAAATTATTAGAGTACCTACTAATCAATTATTAAATAATGTAAAAATTAATAAGATTAGTAGACAATATGAAGCAGAAAACGAAATTCTGCCATCTACAGATGAGTTAGAGAATATGACTAATTTATCTGCACAAAAAATAGCTAATGCAGCAGCTACTTATTATAGAACAGTTTCATTAGAAGCACCTTTTAAAGAAGCTGATAGTAGTAGCTTAATAGACGTGTTTCCAAATAATAATTCGGAACTTCCTAATGAACATATCTTAAAAGAAGATTTAAGTAAAGAATTAGAATTAATTTTATCTAACATCTCTAATAGAGAAAGTGATATTATTAGGATGATATTTGGTATTAATGTAGATAAAATGTCTTTTGAGGAAATAGCCAATAGGTTTGGTATAGGAGAAGAACGAGTTAAACAACTCTTAAGAGGTGCTTTAAAAAATATAAAAGATAAATATGGAAGTAAACTTGTTAATTTTCTATGATTTATTTAGTAAGCAATGATTTATACCTTTTAGAAAACCCTTTATATGAAGTAATTACATTAGAAGAAGCTCTTGTTAAGCTGGAAAAATTAGAATATATAAGTACTGATACTGAAACATCTGGATTAGATTGTCACTCTAAAAAACTTTTAACTCTACAGCTAGGTTGTCCAGATTTTCAAATAGTTTTTAATATAGAATCCTTTAATTATAAAATCCCCGATGTATTAAAAAAGTTTCTCAATAATTTTAATGGAACTTTTATTTTACAGAATGCTAAGTTTGATTTACAATTCTTTTATAAACAGAATGTTTTATTAAATAAGATTTATGATACAATGCTTGCAGAATATATTTTGACTCTTGGACTTCAAGAAGGAGGAAGAGATTTAAAAACTATAGTAAAAAAGTATTGTAATGAAGAATTAGATAAATCTGTTAGAGGAAAAATTATCACACAAGGTTTATCCTCAGAAGTAATAGTTTATGGTGCTAGAGATGTAAAATTTCTTGAGATTGTTATGAAAAAACAGATGAAAGAAATCTCTTATGCTCATTTAGAAGGTGCTTTAAAAATTGATAACGAATTTGTAAAATGTCTTGCTTACATAGAATATTGTGGAATTAAACTTAATTGGGAAAAATGGAAAAAGCAGGCTTATGATAATTTAAGAAAATTAGAAGAAGCTCAATATACCTTAAATAAATGGTTATATGATAATAATTATAAGGAGTATATTGATGGTGCTAATTTATTTTTTGAAGGTTATGAAAGTTTAATAAATTGGAACAGCCCTTTACAAGTTATACCTCTCTTTAAAAAAATAGGAATAGACTGTACAATTAAAATAAAAGGAAAAACTAAAGAAACTATTGAAGAAAAAGCTTTAAAATTTCAAATATCAAAATTTCCTATATTAAAATTATATTTTAATTACAAAGCTTTACAAAAAACTGTAAGTACTTATGGATTGAAATGGGAAGATATGATAAATCCTGTAACAGGTCGAATACATACGACTTATAGGCAAATAATGAATACAGGTCGGTTAAGTTGTGGAGAAAAAAGTAGAAACTCTCCTAATCTTCAAAATTTACCAAATGATGCTTATACAAGAAGTTGCTTTATTGCCGAACCCGGAAATAAATTCTTATCTGCAGACTATTCCGCACAAGAAAGTATTGTATTAGCTAATTTTGCACATGATGAAAGTTTAATTAACTTTTATCGAAAAGGATTAGAAGATATGCATAGTTATGTAGCTTTTCTATTATATAAAGAATTACAGACAAAACCTATAAATGAATTAACTAATGAGGATCTTATTTCTATTAAGAAAAATCATCACGACTTAAGACAAACAGCAAAAACTGCTGAATTTGCCATTGGATATGGAGGAAACGGAGCAACTATTGCAAGAAATACTGGTTGTTCTAAGGCTCAAGGTGAAGAGGTTTATAGAAACTACTTTAAAGCATTTTCTGGATTAAAAAATTACTTTCAGTATGTATTAAATAAGACTAAACAATGTGGTTATATTCAATATAATCCACTGACTGGAAGAAAATTCTTTATAAGCTCTAATAATCCTTTTATTAAATACAGAGAAGAAGTTGAGATGGGAAATCCTACACATGCTGAAGAATATAGAACAGCTGAAGCAGAAATTCAAAGACTTTCTCAAAACTATCCTATACAAGGTAGTAGTGCAGACTGTTCAAAATTAGCTGGTTGTTTATTCTTTAACAACATAGTAAAAAGAGGGTGGTTTAATAAAGTAAAAATAGTAAATATGGTTCATGATGAGTACTGTGTGGAAGCTCCTGAAGAATTAGCAAAAGAAGTTGGAGATTTACTTATAAAATGTATGGAAAAAGCTGGAACTTATTTTTGTAAAATTATTCCACTTAAAGCAGATATAGAAATTGGTGATTACTGGATTCATTAAAATATGGCAAAAGTAAAAGTATTAATTTGTATGTCTCTAAGCAAAGAGGCTGAAATAGAAGTAGATGATTATAAATCAGAAACTGAAGTAGATGAGGACGGGTTTCCTTATGAATCTTGTGATTTTTCAGACACAAATTTATATGAAGCAGTTCAAGAACAAGTCCCTCCCCCAGATGTAAAAGATTGGAATATAGATGAATTTGAAGTAATGTTAAATGAATGAAACAATTTATTTTATTTCTACTTTTGATATGTAGTATTACTTCATGTGATACTTTATATTATGATAGTGGATACTATAGTGATTTTTATTATTATAGAAGACCTACTATTATAGTAAGACCAGATCCCCCAGTTAGATACCATATTAAACCTCATTTTAATGGAAGACATTTGGAAAGGAATAAACCCTTACCACTGCGATGATTTTTTTGGTAATGGTTTTAGAAACAAAAAAAGAAAAAGAGGATTTCGAGTTGAAAAAAGAAAATATCTAAGAGATCTTAGAAAAGTTGGGTTTGATACTACTGAACTTTGGTCGTTAGATTCTACTATAATAAAATGGCTTGCTAAAAAAGAAGGAGGCTTCTTTAAGAGATGTGGCAATCCTGAAGATTGGGATATGTTAGAATTAGGAGGAGCTAAATGGAATAGTTCTGATAAGTTTTCTTTTGATAGGTGTAATAAAGCTTATAAAGCTAGAATTAAAAGCTTTAAAGAACATTTAAGAAAATATCTTAATAAAAATTCTCCAGAATTTGCTTCTTTTATTATTCCTAGACTTAGAAGTTTTGCAAAAAATGCAGATGGGTATCCAGCATTATGTAAAGAAATTAAGACCTTAGAAGATTGGCAAAATATTATAAATGATATGGCTGATAAGTTTGAACAAGGAACTTATAGCGAAAATTTTATAAAATACTTTTTTAATTTGTGGACATGATAACATTAACTGAATTTACAGAACTTATAACTTCTTATGTAAAAAATGTAAAAGCGATTGAAGCAGTATCAGATACATTTCATACTGATTTATGGGAAGTACCATGTGTTGATTATCAAAATAAGCTCTTTGAATTTATATTAAATCAACTTTTTACTAAAGAAGGTGTATCTATTATTTCTCTTTGGCTGTGGGATTTGGAAGTAGATCTAACAGAAGATACTTGTACCTTATTGTTTAAAACTATAGAGCAATTTAGAAAATGAAATATAGTATATTGATGATCTTACTTCTCCTTACCTCTTGCTCAGAAACTAAAGAATATGACAAGACTCTTCGAGATGTTATAGTTGGGGAATATGTTATATCTAATTATAATGAGGAAATTGAATTTGATGAAGATGGAATGTTTTTTATAAAAGATATAATAGGAGATTATGAAGTTAATGCTAACAATCCTAATGAAATTTATTGTATTTATGATACTGTTGTAGATACAATGAAATTAAAAGGGTATATTGGAAGTTTTAAAACCTTACGAGTGGAGAATATTCCTACTCATACAGGAGAAACTTTAATAATGACTAATAAAAAATATATAAAATGATAGGGTCTCATAATTCATATACCTATTTAGATTCTGTAAATGGGTATAACCAGTTTGCTAAATACTGGAGATGTCAAACAAAAACTATTCAGCAACAATTAGATAGTCATGTTAGATTCTTTGATATTAGAATAAAAGAACAAACTAAGAACAATAGGAAGATTTGGAGAGTTATGCATGGTATTGCAGAACTTGATAAAGTATTCTCTTCTCTAACTACTTTATGTGCTTATTTTAAAGCTTTAAATGTAAAGTTTAGGATAATACTAGAAGGAGGTTCTGAGGATTTTTTCAGAGCAGAGGTAAATAAAATACTTCCTATATATAAAGAATACATTACAGAAATAGTAATTAAAAAAGATTGGACTATTCTTTATCAAGATTGGAAAGGTATTAAGGTTCATTATTATAGTTTTGTACCTTGGAAATCTGAATGGTCTATTTTTAAAAATATTAAGCATTTCTTAAGTTCTACTATAAAGAACTGGGCTGCAGAACATAACCCTGCAATAACTCAGGAAATGATAGATGATGAATATAACCTTTATTTTATGGATTATATTTAATGAAACAAGTAGAAGTAACTTGTATATTAACTCGTACGGTTTGTTTTGATGATAATGTATCTGAAGATAATATTAAAAGTAGTATAATATTACCTACAGATGCATTATGTCGAGTACATAATATATTAAAAAATACAAATATAAGAATCCCTAATTTAGATTTGAAAGATTGGGATGTTAAAGACGTAAAATATGAAATCTCTGAAGGAAATTGAGGAATTTTTAAATAACTACGAACTATGTGCTAAGTGTACTGTAGATGGTATGCAAACCTTTATAACTCATATTAGGAATAATGTAGCAAAAGGATTTTTTATAGTACACAACAATATAATACCTTGTTTTATTGTAAAAGCGCAAGGAGTTTATGCTCATGGAGCTACTATAAAAGAAGCATTTTATTCTTTGCAAGCTAAATTATTCAATTTATCTACAGAAGAACAAAGAATTGAAGAGTTCAAAAAGAAATTTCCTGATTATAATAAAGAATATAATAATTTAGATTTATTTACAGCGCATCATGAACTTACTGGAAGTTGTTTAATGGGGAGAAAAATGTTTATGATTGAACATAATAAAACAATGGAGGGTAAAACTTCTATAAAGAAATTTATAGAATTAACTAAAGATTCTTACGGAAGTGAAATAATAAATAAACTATTAAAAGCTTATGAAAATTCTTAAATTTTATTCACCTACTTGTGGCCCCTGTAGAGCTTTGGAAAACAATCTAAGTAAAGCTCATATTCCTCATGAAAGTATAAATGTAGAAGAAAATGAAGTGGCAGTTTCAGAATACGAAGTTACTGCAGTTCCTACTGTTATTGTACTTAATGAAGGGAAGGAAGTAGATAGATTTCACGGAGTAAAAACAGTAGATGATCTTACTAATTGGTATAATAATTTAAAATGAAACTATTAAATTTCAATCTTTTTAAAGCAATCATATCTTCTTCTAAAGGTAATTTTATAAGAGAAATTAATATAAAAGCTGAAAATATAGAAAAGGCTTTGGATATTGCAAAAGAAGTTGCTGGAGATTTTGAAGTAAGTTCTATTTCCAAAACTTACTATACAAATATAGAAGCAGCTACTAAACACATAACTATTGATCTATGATTTATCTAACTTATTTACTCTTAATAGCCTTTATTGTTTCTATATGTTTAGGCTGGTGGGTAATAGCTATTATACTTGCATTCTTTCTTGGGTTTGGAGTAGTAGGAACTGCGGTTACAATTATAGAATATTTAAAATATAAAAAATGAATTTTATAGAACCTAAAGCCATCCGAATTGAGCCACACGGCTTTGATAGAGAATCTGTACTTAAAGATATTGAAAGGGTTGGTAGAATATGTTGGAACAGTCAAGATAAAGCAACAGAGAGCAGCTATAAAGGTTTTACAGAAAGATTAAAAAATCTTAATCATTTTAGCCCTTTTGAGCATGGTACAATTTATTTAATGCTAGATTATAAGCAACCTAATTTTATATCTGTATGTGAGAGATATAGATATAATCCTTATTCTAAAATTAAGACAGATATTTATCATGCTTACATTACTACTAATTATAGAGTAATATTAGAAAATAAATGGGAGAATGATTTGAAATATATCTGTAGTCCTACAGAAAATCATCATCTGAGATATACTTTTGAATTTACATTACCTATTAGTATATCTAGAGAATTTATAAGACATAGAGCTTTTAGTTTTATGGAACTTAGTACTAGATATGTAAATGTAGCTAAGAAAGGACTAACCTTCTGTATACCTTATTATGCAAATAGGGATATTATTAACAATATTCAAAATAATGTATATGACATAGAAGAAGAAATCTTTTTCAGAGAAGATTCAAAAGGTAATAGACTAGATACTGCAACTTGTATATTTATTATAAGTTGTAAAGAATTAGAAAATACTTTTAAGAGTATAGAATATTTAAAAACTCATGAAGGTTATAACCCCACTCCACAAATAAACAGAGATATACTTAACTTATCTACTGCAACTACTTTATATATGACGGGTTTTGATACTGATTGGGATAAATTTATAGAACTCAGATCAAGCAAAAAAGCACATCCAGATGCACAAAATTTAGCATTACAAGTAAATTCATATTTAAATGCAACAACTATCTGATAATTTAGAATACATAGCTGATATTAAAGAATATAAAGGATTTTATATACTAGATAGTAATGAGCCTAATATTATATATCTTAGAAAATTATCTGACGAAGAAGCCTCGACTATGAAAGAGTTTGGTTATCATATTTATGAAAACCCAAAAGTAAAAGTTGATATTTATGGCTAAAAGAATAATAAAAGAAACTCTAAAGGATGGTAGTATTCGATATAGAGTTGAAACTAATAAATTAGGTCCTTTTAAAATAGGTTGGCATACAGCTTTAAACTTAGATATAAGCAGCGATAGTTATTTAGCTGTATTTGATAATTTATTAGAAGCTAAAGATTTTTGCAATATAAATCCTGTTATAAAAAGGGAGGACGTAACAAATGAAATTTAGTTTATATAAAGATTCTAAAAACACAATTTGGAGAAGAGATTATTTTAAAATAGAGGCAGATTCTATAGAAGAAGCTATCAATCAAATATTAAACTTAGATGCGTATCCAGTAGATTCAGAACTTTTAGTAGACACAGAAGAAGGAATGTTACCCTCGGAAAACGGAGGGCAGGCTACTGAAGAAATATTTGATACTCATACTAATGAAACTTTATATGGAAATAAACAAGACTAAAAAATATACAATAAATACACCATTAGAATATATAGTAGGTTATTTGAAATCGGGACATATTGAAATGATTCTTGATGAATCTGAATTTTATAAGTTCATAGCAATGAACAGTGCAGAACAAAAAGATTATCTTAAAAATAATGGTAATCTTATTATTGATGAATACAAGATAGAAAATTATCTTCCTAGTGGAGATATTTCTATTCATGTTAACGACTAACACCATTTTAGGCTATTAAGCACTAATGAGGTGTTTTTTATTGGTTTTCAGGAGCCTATTTAGGTAGGCTCCTTTTTTTAATTTGACTATGGCAAATATATGTAATAATGAATTAAGAGTTTATTCTGAAAATCCTAAGAATTTAGAATATATAATGAATTTCTTTAGTGAAAATTGGCATTATTTTGATTTGGATGAGGTTGATGAAGAAAATATTACTATTACATTTGAATCTAAATGGGATTTTCCTGAAACTAAGATGATAGAAATGGTTAAAAATTTACCAGATAAAGAGAATATTAATATGACCTGTTTATCGGTAGAATGGGGTTGTCTTTACTCTGCTTTCCATTACTATCAAGATGGACGTTGGAATTATGAATAGTTTTTATACAGTAGAAGAAAAGCAAGCTATGATTAATTCTTTTAAAAAAGAATTTCCAAAAGATGATAACAGCTTTTTTGGGATAGCTTTAAGAAAGTTCTCTAATAGAGTTTTTAAAGATGTTATAGAATTAGATAAAGAAACTATTAATTTAATATATAAATGTATTTATGACAAACATTGAATTGATGAAAAAGCTTCAAGAAAGTATTGAAGAAATAGGAGAACTTCCTGTATTGATTAGGATAGAATCTCTAGACAATCCTGTTGAATGTAAAGACTGTTTATTTGATACAGTAGATTGTTCTATTTATGATTATTAATTATGAGTTACTATACTTATTTTAAAGTTCCTGCAGGCTATAGATCTAAAGGAGCTTCTTTACAAGATATTAAATGGGGTTTTGAAAGTATTAAAGAAACAATATTTAATTATAAATTAAATTTACTTTCTGTAATGATTCAAGCTTTCTACAAAAATAATTATAGTGCTATTAAGGTCGCTTTCCTAGTATGGCTAGATAGTGTAAAAAAGGAAAGAGATCTTAAAGTAGCCTTAGAATATTTTGATGGAGATGATAATGCTGCCTTTAATCATGCAGAAGCTAATTCTGAATATGAATTAGAAGAATTTATAAATAATTATAATAATTTACTTAATATATATTTAGAAGAATTAGTAGTATTATCTAATATTAAGCCTGAAGAAAATGTTCAAGAATATTTAAGGTATGATTATGTAAATGCTATTAACACTATTCTAAAAAATGCTCAAGAAGCAGTAGCTGATATTTCATTAAGACAACTATGGTTGGATTGTTATAACACTAAAAGAACAGAAGATGGGAACTAATTTTTATGCTATATTACCTGTTAAACAAGAAACTAAAGATAAATTTTATAAACTAGCTGAACGGGTTTCAAATAATAATTTAGATGATGTAAAATGGGATCTTTTTGACTTACAAGAAGAACTTGATACTTATAAAATTCACTTAGGTAAGAGAAGTTATGGTTGGGCTTTTTTATGGGATTTGAATAATTTAAAATATTATGAACCTACCTTAGAATCTATAAAGGAATTTATAGATAAAAATAATGCAACTATTCAAAATGAATATAGTGAGTCCTTTACATGGGAACAATTTATTAATGATGAAATTGGAGAATGTATGAAGGTTCATACTGCAATGATTGATGGAAAAGAACGTAGGTATGATTGTTCTCGCACATACCATGAATCTCATAAAACAGAAATAGCAGGAGGTTATAGGACTTCCGAAAGTGAAAAAATGGAGGATAAACTAAAAAATTATAAAGGAAATCTTGATGCTGAATATGCAGAATATTTTAATGAAGATGGCATGAGATTTGCGTTATTTACAAACTTTTGTTAATTATGAAAAAGTATACATTGTATTTAGTAGAATACTTAAAAGATAATATAGAAAGAATAGATTATATTAAAGCCTCTAATATAAAGGAGGCTTTAATTAAATTTGAAGAATGGCAAGTAAGCCAAACAAGTAAGATAGAAGTAACTGAAGTAAAATTGTCTAAAGTAGATTTAATTGATGAGTGACGGTGTAGCTTTAGTTAAATATCTTTGTCCTATCTGTGGAAAGGTTGCTGAAGAAAATATTTTAATTGGAAAGCATGTAGATTCAGTTCATGGTAAACCGATAGGTTGGGCTAATAAATGTTGTGATGAATGTGCTAAAAATAAAGACAAAGCAGTTTATATAATAGGAATAGATTCTGAAAAATCAGAACCTAATAATCCTTATAGAACAGGTCAAATTGTGGGTATTAAAAAAGATGCTCCTTTTATAAAACAATTTAAAGATTATATAATTACTTTAGAAGATGATACTAAAATAATATTTATGGATGAATCAGCTGGAAAACAATTAGGATTATGGAAATAAAATATACAACAGGATGTATCTGTGAGTCCTTACTGATAGATGGTAAAGAGTCTATTGATATGACTACACAAGAAATTAGAGACGTTATTACTAAACTACTTAGTACTGTTAAAGATGTAGGCTTATTACAAGATATTATTATAAACATAGTTGAAAGTCAGGGAGATTGGAAAGTTCTTGGGAGTTGTGAAGAATGTGGGGATACTATTGAGGAATGGACACTAAAGGTATGAAGATTTGTGCCCTCAGTGACTTACATGGCAATCTACCTGAGATAGAACCTTGTGAATTAGTATTAATTTGTGGAGATTTAATTAGCTTAGAAGCTCAAATGTCTTTTGATAAGTGTAAATCTTGGTATGCAAATGAATTTACTAATTGGGTAGATAATCTTCCTTGTGAAAAGGTGTTATTTATTCCTGGAAACCATGAGTGTAGAGTTGAAGGTAATGAAACAGTTTACAGAAGAATGTTTCCTTACTATTCAAAAGCTACTATACTCTTTAATGAATCTTATGGATACCTAGATCGTGAAGGAAACGCCTATACTATCTTTGGATCGCCTTACTGTAAAATATTTGGTAATTGGGCTTATATGAGAGATGATGATACTTTAAGAAAATTATATTCTAAAATTCCTAGAGGGATAGATATTCTCATTACCCACGATGCACCTTATGGTTGCAGTGATGTCTGTTTACAAGATTTGAAATGGGTTCCAAAAGATCATCTCGGAAATGAACCTTTGAGAGAATGTATAATAGAAAAGCAACCTAGATATGTTTTTCATGGGCATCTCCACACTTCTAACAGGGAATTTGAAACATTAGGTGAATCTAAAGTAATTAATTGTAGTATTGTAGATGAAAAATATAAACCTGTATTTAAACCACATTATTTATGGATAAAGTAAATCACCCCTCACATTATACATGGCTAAAAGAGCAATGTGGTATAGAAGTAATTGATATTACTAGACATCTTGATTTTGATACAGGTAATGCCATAAAATATTTACTTCGGGCAGGTCGTAAAGAAGAACAAGGATACTCTAATAAAGAAAAAACTATAGAAGATTTAAAGAAAGCAATCTTTTATATAAATGATAAGATTAAAATGCTAAGTAAATAACCAAATCAACCTCTTAACAGAATTTCTTGTTAAGGGGTTTATTTTTTTTATAACTTGTTAAGAACATCAATTAGATATAAAGTTATTTATAATTTCCTAGTAATCAGATATTTACTCCGTTTTAAACATACATGACATTTTATAGATTATATGAGTCCACTTTTTGGATTAAAATCAGAAGCAGCTAAATCATTGTTAGTTTGGATGTGCTCTCATGCGGAATATAATACTGGAAGAGTGAGTTTAAGTGCTACAGACAGAAAACAGATTTGCAAGATTTAAATATTTCTAATAATTTATGTTATTAATCCTAAAATATTTTGGAAAGGTGAATTATTTGCACGGAAAGAATTATTAAAAAATAGTGATATTAGAATTACTTTTAGTATTGAATAAACAAATAAGCCCAGTATCAATTAAGATACCGGGCTTATTTTTTTTTTAACTAGCTATGTGGAATTTATTACAATATCTGCATTGATATATAATATATCCAGTAAGATTCATCTTTTTTATATAATCTAAAGCTTCCTGTTCAGTCTCAAAAACTTGTTTAGCTTTACCTGCTTTGTTATAATGACATCTAGGGAATTTACCTTGTAAATTATCTCTTATCATTCTAATGATTTAAGGTATGCAAATCCAGTATCTTTAAAGGATCTTGTGAAACCAGTATTATTAAATAATAGATATTTCCAAGATTTGTCTCCAAATATAGTTTTGCCAGCATCTTTTAATACTTGAACAGGTGTAGAATAAAATGGAGGGTTCATATTTTCACCAAAGAACTATATTATATTTAAAGGCCCTTTAAATTGGTCATAAGCTCTAGACGAACCTTTATAAAGAATCTCTGTAAATAGATTAACTATAGCAGGATTATCTACCATAGTCTTTTTAAATCCTTTATAAGCAGGGGTAAATAATAGTGAAAATAAAGAATAGAGTAGCGCATACATTAAAGCATCTGAAGTGGCTTTGAATACATTAGCTTTTACCATTTTATTACCTTTCACATATTTTACTACCTCAGATAAACCGTTATCTTTAGCTATACTAACCATTGTAGTAAGAGTAGGTAAAATACCCTAAACAATTATAGGTACATTTTTAGTTACAGGCATACCTGTGTCTTCATTAGTTATATTACCATATTCATCAAAAAATAACTTATTACCCTACTCATCAAGCTCTTGTTCTTCTTTCATCATAGAAACACCATTCTTTTGGGTACTCATAAAGTAGTTATTTACAATACCATTCATCCAAGTAGTAAAACTACCAAAAAGAAAACCATAACTTGCAAACTCATGCATTGCTTTCTTTCCTTTATCGTAAGAACCATAAATATTATCCCCAAGACTTCGGATAGCATTAATAGAACGTTTAGAATAAGGTTCTGGAAGATTATCAGTCATCTCTAAGGGTTGGTCTGGATGTTCCTAATTATATTCTCTAATTCTAGAGAAATATGCTGCTTTAGCTTTTTTATATTCAGGGGATCCTACAACACCATATTTAAAAGCTTTAAATCTAGCATCTTTAGTCCAGTCATATTTTAGATTACCTTCAGAATCTAGACTCATAGCATCCCAAACTCCATCATGCATGCATTTAGCCACAAATAATGTCATTCTATTTAAGAAATCAGGACATCTTAATGTACTATACATCATATTGCTAAAATTGTAAATACCATTACGCCCAGTCTTAGCCCGTTCCGCAATTCTACCTACATCAGTATTAGAGATTCTATAACGGAGACATAATTTACTAAGAAGATTCATAGACATTGCATTAGCTTTACTATGTCTCCATACATAGTTGTAAGCTTTTGCAACATCTTTTGGATCTAAATCAGTATTCAGTTTAATAACTGAACGAATAAAATTCTACTCCACTCCTTCAAGAGCATCACGTAAAGCACCGACTAAATTACCACCTAGCAACATGTGGGAAACTACTCTCTTGACTGGGCTAATAACACCTACTATAGCTTTTTCAGGTTTACTCATAATAGATGTCTTAAATACATTTATTTTTAAATAATCTTGAATGTATTTAATTTCTTTATCAACAATTTCTTTGTTACCATTAAAATTACCTGTTAAGTGTAATTCAAGCATTAAAGCTTTTGAAGCTACAAGTAATTTATTATACTAAGTAGTAGAAATCTATGCTGCTAGAAAATCAACTAAAAGACTTTCTACATTTGTTTCAAAAAAACCTTTACCATATTTATCCAAAAGATTTTTTCTATTTTTAATAGTAGAGTTAATATTACTAGCAGAAGTAGGCATACTTATACTAAATGGGTTTTTAAGATGCATTGAATAAAATTCATCATTATCATTTCCTAGTAATTCTCTTTCTTCAGAAGTCAACCCTTCTACAAACTCATCAAAAGCTTCTGAGGCGTTTTGTATTTTTCTAAAGAAATTTTTCATACCTGCCATAACACTTTCTTTACTCTAAGCTACAGAAGCACCTGAAGCTCTCTTTAAAGGAACCCATAAATACTCTGGGTGGTTTTCTATGTAAGTTTCAATCTTAGAATCATTAGCAGAATTAAACTTACTATTCCCATTTCTATTAATTTTGTCAATCCTGTATAGAACTTCTTTTAATAAATCTCTCTCATAGTCTTTTAAATCATTAGACATATCATAAGGATTTTTAAAAGACATTAAATCAGCATCAGGATCTATTAAATTAGAAAATTGAGAAGTTTGATTACCTATCATAAAATTCTAAGCCCTACTATATCCACACTTATCATAAAAGGTATCAAATAGCTTTCTGATACCATTATCGTATTCTTTTAAGAACTCCTCAGCAATAGTATCATGAGTTATCTATAGATTATCTACAACAATTCTTATATTCTCGTCATTTACAGTAGGTGCAGTAAAGAATATAGTATTTAATTTATTTAAATTATTCTTATTTACAGGAGTTTCCCCTCTAAGAGTAATATAAGCTCTAGCAACTAATTCATATAGAGTTGCGACATTATGTAATAAAGAATTAGTTGACTACTCTATAGCTTTTTCTACCTTTTCAGGATTAGATAAGAAAGAATACTATTTAGTCATATTAAATAATATATTTTCTAAAGCTTTCTGTTGGACTAACGTGTTATCCTCTGCAGAAAGTTCATCTAATCCAAGCTCTTCGTAAGTCTTCTTATAATTTTCTGATTTACCATCCGTAACTCTTATATATTCATTAATAATTTCTTCTACAGGATTTGTAAAATAAGCCTATGAAAAATTATTAATAATATTCAAACCTTTATTTTCAGAATTAACAATAGCTACTATATTTTGGAAGTATTTTTTATTAAATTCTCCTATATTATAAGATCTATAAGGTGCTCCGTTAATAGTGCTTAGAACACCTAATGTACCTAATTTAGCATTACCTAAACTTGGTAAAATTTCATTAAGCAGCTCCATAGTCCTAACTGCTTCTACATTTCCATAATCACCTTCCAAATCAACATATTCACTATCATAACGATATGCAGCTAATATATTTTTTTGACCACTTTTAATGTTTGCTTTTGCTCTTATATCAAAAGCGGATAGACAAATAAAATCTATTACATTAGTATTCTTATTTCTAAAAAGTAGTACATTAGCATCAGTTATATCAGATAGTAACTCCCATGTAAAAGTTTTCTTTTTAGTATTTTCATCTACTTCATAATCAGCAAAATACTTTCCTAAAACGGCTTCTAACTAAATTGAAATACTTTTTAGTCCGGGAATTTCTGAAAAAGTCATAAAACCTTTATTATAACTATTTATAATAGCATCTTTTAAACGTTGTGTAGTGTAACCTTTTTTATCATCTAAAGAATAGATATATTTCTACACTAATTCTAAAATTTCTTTATTATGCTTCCGTGTCTTATTAGATTTTATTTTATGTACAGTTCCATTGATTTTAACATCATAAGCGTGGTCTATTTCGTTTACTTGTGTGATTACTAGAGGTTCCGTACCTTCTGGATCTATTGAAGGAGCGTATTTAATCCATTCTTCTGCAGATTTGCCAATGCCATCTTCACGTAAATTAATGGTAGGGAATATAGCCCTATTTACTTCGTTAGCTCTTTGAATAGGCTCAGAACTAATTCGTTGAGGCATATTGTTAGAACTTATGAAATGAGCTACTGCTTTATCAAATTTATCCATAGCATAACCATTACCTGACAATCTAGAACTAACAGTCTATACTTTATGAACTTTAGCAGCAACTTCATTTCCTTTATATTGTAACTAGACAGGAATAATATTTAAATCTATATTCTTAACATTTATTCCATTATAAGCCAACATCTATTGAAGAAAAGCTAACTCATATTTATATTTATCCAGTTTTACACGAGTCCAGTCTTTCGGATTCTGAGAAGTAGTCTTTATTACATAAGCATGTAGTACACCGTCTTTACCAATAAAAAGCCAGTCTATATGACCAAAAATTTCTTTATCTATTTCTTTTAATTTGGCTTTAAGATTAAGATTCTTTATAGCAACACTATCAGTGTAATTACCTTTCTATTCTATATATACTTGCCTAAAACCATCTTTTAATCTTATTGCTGCTTTCTAAAGATGCTGGGGAATTTTATCCTTAATCTTTTCTGAGAAAACTGCATCATCTTCTTCAAATATTAATGAGCTACTACCTAAAACATGGACATATTTAGCATCTTCTTTAATGTGTTCCCATTGCTAAACTTCAAGATTTGTTTTTTGTCTAGCAACAGCTTCTTCTTCTCCCTAATCTATAAGGTGTTTGACACTCTCTTCAATATATTGATCAATATTAAGAGGTGTTACTAATTGTCTACCTTCAATATTACATTCTGGAGAATCCAAGAAATCTAATATACTTAGTTTATTTCCTTCAAAACTAGGTTCACCATTAATTAAAGAAGCCTATGCAAATTTTATATTGTTTAGTTTAACCTTCTCTATTCTTTCTTTTTGCTAGTTCTAAAAATTAGCTTTACTATATACAATATCAGTTACTGATTGTAACTCATCTACATTCGTCTTAAAGTATTCATCTAAATAATTTAAAAGCTCATGATAGGAAGTAAAATCTTTCCCATTAAAACTATAATGACAATATTCCATATTAGCACTCTTCTTTTATATTTCCATCATTAATCTATTTAGAAACCCAATTAGAAATTTGTCGGGATTCTACAGTAGAATTAAAATCTATATTATTAGAACTTAACATTTTAGCAACATCAGAATTAAACTTCTTAAATATACTTAAAGTAGTTTTACCATAAAAATCTGCTATACTTGAAATGTTAGTATTAAAAATAGTTTTTGTTACCTCTTTAATATCTTCCTCTGCAGCTTCAAATACTTGCTTAGTTTGAATAGTAATATCTTGTCTTAAATAATTACTAAACAATTTAGCAAAAACTTCTTCTCTTAAGTCCATCTATGATAAACCAGAATAATTTTCGGATAATTTAGCAAGCATAGTATTTCCCTACTTTGTACTTATTACTTGGTTTAATAGACGTTCATAATTAGCTCTTAAGTTTGGATTACTCTTTAATATACCTAATATTAAATGAACATGCTCGTGTAACAAATCTTCAGTAGAAGCTATAGTAGTGTTTATATATACCTATCCATTATAAATAAAAGCTTTATCTAGATTAGGATCTGCAACATTTTTCATTTGTGAGGACACTTCTTCCGAAGTAAGTAGATTCACCTATATACCAAACTAATTATTAAGAGCTTGAGAAATAGCACCCATCCAAGTAATTACTGGTAAATTTTTAGGTGTGTCAGGTTTACTCATACTATCTAATTCAGTTGGTATTACTTTATAAGTATAAGTACTTCCTGTTGAATATCTTTTTTCTATATAATAGTAATTTTTGTTAGCAGTAACTATAGATTTCGCAATATCTGCCATCTACTTAGATTTAGATCTATCCTCTACTCCCAAAATTTCATTTATTTTATATATAAATGTTATTATCTTTTCTGGGGTATCTAAATTTTGTAATATATATTCTTTATGTTTGTTATTAATAGTCCAAGAATTTATTAATTCTTGAAAGGATTTAATATTAGCTTTATTAAGCAAAGCTTGTTCATCTCCTCTTATATTAGTTTTTTTATTAATTGGAATATTAATAGATTCCACAATAGTTCCTACAGGAAAATAAACAGTACTTTCTATTGTTTCTTTTGGTAAGCTATTATCCCAAATAGTTTTTCCATTTTCATCAATAGCACTATCTCTATATTTAAACTCTATCAAAGAGTTTTTTCTTAGAAATTGCTTAGCTAATATTTTATCTATCTCTTGCTATGCTTCTTCGACCGATTTATAAGGTTTACTTTTATTTTCTTCAGTTAGTGTCCCTCTACTAGCAAATACTCTCTTATGGTTGTTAGTTAAAGTCTATTCATAAATAAAATATCCCTTATAGGAGGTTCTTTTCATTTCTTGAATTGTATCATAAGCTATTCCATATTTCTCAGAGATTGGGGTATATCCCTATTTTAAAAATATTCCTTTTTTAGAAGTTTTATAAAAACTAAAATCAAATTCAGGTTCTGTAGAGAAAGTATATTTTATAATAGCTTCTAGAAGATTGTTAGAATCTTTAACTATATCAACAGAATTATTATCATATTTAGTAAAAATTTCTAAGAAGTCTTTATTCTTTTCAGTTTCTTTAAAATTCTTTGAATTTATATTAAAAGCATCTAATAAGGGTTGATAATATTTCTTTAATAACTTGAATAAAACATCATAATGAATAAAAGAAGTATTAATTTTTTCTTTTGTTGAATACCCAAAATTAGCTTTTTGTAAATTTATATCTGTAATAAAAGGATCATCAAATATACTAGGGGTTTCCCACTTTTGGATATTTCTAATAAAAGGTTCTAAAACAGATATGATACTTTTGCCGTTTTTTAATGACAAACCTGCATAGCTTTTCTTATTATAAATATAATCTAGGATAAGATCTTCTATAGAATCTAATTTCTTTTTTAATTTAGCATTTTTTAATTCTAAAATCTCTTTCAATTCTGGATAATGTGGGGAATCTTCAGATAAATTCATCCCCTAATCTCTTATTTTATTTCTTACTTTTAAGAAAGAAGCTAACTTTTTTAAATCAGATTCAGAGCCATTTGTAACAAAGATTTCTTCTCCGTTAGAATTTATTATTCTTCCAGATATACTAGTACCACCCAACACTAATTTTTTAACTAATAATATATTAGCATTACCGTCAGGAAAGGTTATTTCACTGTATTTAGGGTTCTCTCTTAAATACTGTAAAGTACAGTTGGCCTGTATACCATCAGATTGTAAATCTTTTAAAGTTATTGATTTTAAACCAGTATTCAAAGACATCTCTCGTAGATTATCTACAAGAGTGCTTACTAACTCTGGTTGTTCTCTTAGAGCTTCTATAAAATCTTGATCAATTAAAACTGAAGGTGAACTATCTTTCAAGTTCACCTTCAATTCTTTATTATTAATGTTAATAGTAACAATACAATTACTCATTCACATACTTTATTTATGGTTAATAATCCATCTGCTACAAAATTATTAAGATATGATATTATTTTATCTATATCATTCATATCTTGTATAGTTTGTAATTTATTCTATAGTATATCTGAAAATTGTCCTCCTAAAACAAAATATCTATTTTCATTATTTAATCTATCTATATATTCCTCTGTAGTTTCTTTAGAAGACTTAGGTAAAAGTTCTTGTAAAGTACTATAATTAAAACCATGTTTTTCTTTTATAGTAGGAATGTCCCCTAACAATATAATATAAGGATCTGATTGTCCTTTATCGGATTTTACCATAGCTGCTGCGGAAATCAATATATCTTTATAAGAAATATCCAACACAGGAATATTGTTTGAAGGTTCTTTAAATTCCGTATCTATATCCAAGTGAACTACTCCATTGTAATCTAAATCTCCCAAATATTTTAAATACTTATAAAGCAAATGTAATGTTTTATTTTTAGTTACAAAAGAATCAAACAAACCTGTCAAACGGTTTTCTCCATATTGATTTCTATTTATAATTAAATTATATAACATAAATGCATCAGATAAAGTTATATTACCAAATTTATATTTAGATAAAGCTGATAAGCCTCTAGAATATACCTAGTACTATTTTTGAGCATTTAAACTACTATTAATTAAATTCATATTTATATTAGCTTTGTAAATAGGTACATCTCTTTCTCTACTTCTAATTAAAGCATATATAAATGGATTTGATTTTAAATCTACATATTCTTGTTCAGTAACATTACCGTCCTCATCAACTTCTGCAATAAAACCTTGCTTTAAACGAGGAATTACTTTATTTTCAAATATTTCTTTAAAAGACGCTATAGCTGATTGACTATCTAAATAGAAAGAAGCATTCTCACTAAAAGTTTTAGAAGATCTATCTGATTGTAGATAAGAAGTATCTTTTAATACAGGAATAAAAATATTCTAATCTATTATAAATTTACTAATAATAGCAGTATCTACAGCTTTAAGCATTCTCTTTTCATAATCCTCTGATATGAAATTAAAATTCTATTTAGCTCTTTCTAATACACTATTAAAAGCTTTTGATTTAATAGAAATATTATCATCTACTTCTATTACAGCAGACATTAATTTACCAATAGAATTAAATTGAGGAATATGTTGAAAAGCATCAAAAATGTTAATACACTTTTTAGCAACATTATAATTATCTGTAATTATTTTCTAATATTCTTTGTCATTCAACCATCGTTTAACATCTATAGAACCAAAATCTTTAAGATTTTCTTTAATTGACGAATCTATATTTGGGTCTTTTAAAGCTTTTTCAATCCTTTTTGAATAGAATTGTTTTATATTATTTATCTATTTCTGTAAATCTATTTTAGAAGTACCTATGCCTTGATTTAATCCAAGTAATCTACCAAAGTTACTAAATTCATCAGCTCCTTCTAACACATTCTCAAATTCATTACAATCTTCTAAGATATTTTGTTGATTTTCTTTATCATTTAACTTATAAAGTTCATAAAGATCTTTAATTTGTATCATAGTTAGAGTACCATACCTAGATTTATAATTTTCTAGAATTTCTCCCTTTTGATTAAGAAACTTTCCTCTTGCAAAATCAATTGCAATACTTATAGGTAAATTGTAATCATTGAAAATATCATCTTCTGTTATATCATTTATAAATGATGCTACTGGTGATGTCATAAATTTAACAATGTCATTTATGTTCATACCAAGAGTAATCATAAATAAATACATTTTTGCTAATTTATTACCTGCATTTACTTTTCCAAGTATAAGTTCTTTTGCATTATCAGTAGCCGCAGACAAGACCTAACTTATCATCAAGTCTACATATAAATTACCTGTTAATCTAGACCCAAACTCTCCTAGAATACGAGGATCTATATTTTCAAAATTAATGTCAGGTAATCCAGTTATTGTTTTTTCTTCTATTGCATTATTAGCTCTGCCTATAATTCTTTTAGTTAAGAATTTAAAATGTCCATATTTACGTTTTTCTGCATCACCATATCTTACTAAATCATTAAGATAGAAATGCCACATAAAAGAAGCTTTTTCACCATTTGCAGCAATACCAATTACATTCTTACCAACCATATTAATATACTACATAATATATTTTGTAGCTGGGTTTAAAAGAGTCAATTCTTGCTCTGCAGTACTCTTATCACTTAAGCTAGCTGCATCACCAAAATCAGATATTTCAATAGGTGAATATGCTCTAGTCATATTAATTAAATCTTGAACAGTGTTTTGAATATGACTAGAAATAAAATTCTTACTAATATCCTAAGATAAACTAGTTGGTATTTCAGTAAATTCATGGGTATTTAAATCATTAATTAATTGTTTTCCACGAGAATCTGTATAAGTTAAATTAACTGATTTACCTTCATTAGTTTCATAAGCATGCTTGTTTATCTCATTAATAAAGTCAGCCATTAGTTGTATTCTTTTAGCTGTATTTTCTTCTGAATAGATTCTATTAATCCAAGGATCTATGTCTACAATATTATCTAACTATCTTAATTTATTCTAGATCTCTGCCTACTCTTGTTCATCAGTAGTATTTACTAATTGTTGAACAAAGGACTATCTTCTAGAATTAACATCATTTATTACTATATGCCTTATTTTCTGAGGCATTGGTAAATATTCTGACGCATTAAGATTTTCTATAGAATCATAATTGAATAGATTACTCCATCCTTCATATAATCCGTTCTCATCAAAGCATAAACCCATTATATATGCTTTATCTATATCCGATTTATCTTATACTTTTCAGTATAAGTCCGACTATATCATCATTATATTAAAATACAATGTCTCGCACTTCGGAACCTGACTCCTGTAATTTTATAAATTCCTCCTTAGTTAAATCTCTTCTTATTTTATATAGAAAAGAGGGAACTTGCTCTATATATGGCTTTACTATTTTAATAAACTTTTCGCAATCTAGCTCTGAACTAGACGCTATAGAATAAGTACCTTTTCCTTCTTTAAAAGGTCTGAAGTGTATATCCCATACTTCATCAAAGTAACTTATTATTGTTTTAATAGTAGCTTCATCAACACATGTAGCTATCTTAATAGTATGTTGAATAGAGCTTCTTTGCTTCGATGTATTAACATTAATACACCTGTCATCCATATACCAGAGGGCTAAACCTAGAGGATTTAACCATTCTAGTAGTTTTCTAGTAATAGTTTTCTTTGGAACGTAAACAGACCTACGCAGTGCTTTTATAGTTGGAATAAGAGACATTTGTGAGTACAACACCTCTCTTCCAGTATTATATCCGCATTTGGATATGTATTCCCTTACTCCATTATTTTTAATTCCATAGGTGTTTAATAATTTCACTTTCCACTCTAAGTACTCTCTTTGTAGAGCAGAGTGGGATAGTTTAAACACGTAATTACTAGATATAGTTCCACCTCCTATTAAGAGAGCTATTAATAAACTCTTCTGTTCTTTACTAAGTCGAATAAATTTTCTTTTTGTCATACTTCGTTTATTTAAACGAAAGTTCCTACTCCCTCTCGGGATAGTCTGTGAACCCTCATTCTTGTAAATATACAAGAAATTTTGTCAATTAACAAGTCCTTCCTGTAAATATTTATCTAGAATGCTTGGCCGTGGATTGTCCAATCCTACATGCTTTTTACTATGTCAGCAATAGTTAGTTACTGCCTTTAGAGATATTTCTACTCTAAATTAGTACATATAGGCTCTAAGAAGTTCCCCGCAGTTCACGAGATTTAAAGACTACAATTCTGTTTATAGTCACTTCCCTACAAGAATGTCTACCATGCTGATACAAAACATTGTCCAGTATCTGTTCCAGTAAAACCTACACACTTCTATTTCATAAAAGATTGTAGCGTTTGGGCTGGAATACGAGCTGCAGTAAAATAAAGAGATTTCTAGAAAGAAACATACTGTTTATGAGAAATTGTTGTACTATAAGTTCTTTCTGCTTTCTTTAACGCTCTTGTAGGTATTTTAAACTCACCCTCTATATTATCTATAATTTTTCGTACATTATTAAGATAATCATATAAAGGTTTATTATATTTAAGATTCTCTGCAAAATTATATAGAACACGCTTTACTATTCTACCAGAAGTATCACTCATAGATTTATTAAACTGAATACCACTATAGTTCCGCGCTTTATATATATTTGCAAGTAAATTACTTATATAATAATTTATAGATTGATCATATTTTTGATCTTGTGTTAATGTAATATCTATTCCTTTTGAGTTTTTATAATGAAGTTGTTTTTCGGGATAGATTTCTTTTTCAAAGCATCTTCTTAAATTATTCTTATTTATATTATATAAATTATAAGATATAACTGAACCATTCCCTCTTGTTTCAGATACTTGGTGTTTTGAAACAAATTCAATATATTCTAAAACTCTATCTCCATCACGTCTGAAGTTTCTTTGATTGCTTACTTTTTTACCATCCTATATAAAAGCTTTCTTAGCACTATCCCAAACTACATCATCATTTACTATTTCTCTACCTATTTCAAATAATCTGACATTGTCAGAAGTTACTGCATATATTTTATTAATAACTTGTGGAGAATCCGGCTAAACATTCTCATGAGCTTCATATGAAACTTTGTTTATATTCTCCCAACTTTGATAAAAGGTACTACAATTATCATCATTTTTTGATAACGGTTTGAAAGTAATATAATCATGAGAACCATCGCCTTTAGTAAACACCATATCATACTTATCCGATTCTAAATTAACTTCAGGAACTGAAAAGTATGCTTCTCCCTGTTTTAATACGTCTACTAGACTATCCCCCTTCTTTATATTAAATTTAGAAGCATAGATATTGGACATTATTATTTCAGCAGAATCATTCTTTAAATTTGTTATCTGCACTGGAGATGCTCCTTGATATGGCTCATAAATACCCTTCTTTAAATCTTTGAAAGCTTGGTCTACATCCCATTTTTTACTAGCGAGTTTTCTAGAGAGATTCTTTTCTTCTTTACTTCCTTTAGATGCTTGAATTTGTAAAAATTCTCTAATCTGACCTCGTACTCTCCAATGATTAAATATGTTACAATGATGCTCTTTACCATCAGAATCAATGTAATCCCAAGTAATTCGAGCAGGGGCTAAGTTTCTTGGTACTGTAAGGTCTTTCTAATATGTTAAATTAGTAATATTGGAATACCCTTTTTTAGTAAGATATTCTACAGGATTGTCTGTAAAGTTATAATAGTCTTCTATACCATTTAAAGATACATGTTCCTTATATTCTTTTGTTTCTCCATTTTTTGTACCTAAAATAGTAACTAAAACATTATCAGTAGGATAAAATTCATTAATATCTGTAGTTACTTGTTCTTTTTCTTGTAACTTATTCAAATATTGTTTTGCAATATCCTAATTATATTTTGTATTATCTATTTCTGTAGATGTAATTCCATTCTCTTGAGCTTCTTTAATAATATCCTCAAATTGATATGTAATCCCATTAATATCATAAATCATAGAGATATTAAATGAAGGAACCATAACAGTTCCAAGTCCAGGAAACTATCTTTTTATAGATTTCTTGTTTATGTTAGAAACAAAAGAAGAAAGAATATTACTATATATGTTAGGATCACTAAAAGGTATCTTTAAATCATCCAAACTATGATCTATATTAAGATTAAATTTACTCTTAATATTATTAATTATAGCTTGAGCTAAACCTACCTAATTTCTACCAGATTTAATATTAGCAATTATAGTACGTCCTACAATATCATATAAATCAGAAAGATTACCACTTTCTCTGAATTTATCTACTGCATCTAATTCAACAGAAGATAAATCTATGGCAACCTATCCAAGCTATTGATATATTTGAGAAACATAATCGTGTAAATACCCACCTGCATCTAGAGAGGATATAACCTAAGAAAATTCTGTCATATGAGCTTCATCAGCAGTGTGGTCAGAATCTTGTTGTATACCGTACATTTTAGAATCTATTTGCATATATTCTAAGTCTGAATCATTATACCAAACTGAATCATCATTTATATTTCCTACACCATTTTTAACAGCTGAATCATTAGCTACTACATGTATCATAGCTCTTTTTAGAGGCTAATCATAACTATTTATGCTATAATCTGTTGGGTCTGCTCCTTGTTTTAAAGTAGCTACATAATTAATAAAATTAACTACAACTATATTTGAAGATTCTGAATAATTTAAACGATCTTCATTTTTAGCTTCAGACCATATTCCTCCTAGTGCTGTATGTAATTCATAAAGAGAATCTATAGTATGGTTAGTAGTACCCTCTAATAAGAACTAAGAAGGAATGTGATTTGATTGACTGTCAAAGTAATGATATACTTTATGTTGCCTACCACGTTCACCCGATAGAGCATTTCCCATAAAGTCAACTTCGCTTTCAACAGTGTAGTAGATTCCGTTTTCTCTCCCAAAATTTTCTATCTTATAATGTTTTCCTCCTTTTCTATAAAACAAATCATGACCTTGAAGAATGTCATCTTTAAAAAGAATTTCATGTTCTTCGTCTTTTTTATATGCACATCCATTTATAAGATCTATTTCTCCATCAACCCAATCATCAAGCATTTCTCCATTTTCTCCTAGTTTATGCCATCTTTTATTATGCATTTTCTTAAAGAGGTTTAGGAGATTAATAGCATGCTGATTATTATTCAAATCATTACCTACAGATTGCCTCATCCATTGGTTTGTAATAGTATCTGTTGCATACTTTAATAAAGTAGCAGTCATATACTTATTATTAAATGAGTGTTGAATAGGTTTCTTAACAGACCCTACTTCATTTGAACCTAATGATTTATTTTCTAATATAGACTCTAAAGGACTTATTAAAGCAGAGCCATCATGAACTTTTAACTTATCTGTTTTTCCAGAAAAATTAAAGATATTATAAGTAACATCAGAAATACATGCAACATTTAACATTTCAGATATTCCCTCTAAACTAGGACAAATTCTCTGCATTGTTGCAGACATTATTACATTTCTTTTGAATTGTGCTCCTTGTCCTAAATTCTCCATCAAAAGGATTTGTTTGGAATATACTTTCTTTAACTCGTTTACTGTTTCAGACAACTCAGGAATATTTCTACCTTTTTTAATCATTTGGTCTAGGTCATAGAAAGTTAAATTATCTTCTATGTAATTTGGTTTAAGAAGTAACAAATCTTCTATATTTGCATTAATTTTAGACTTTAAATCTAAACCTCCTAATGCTTTAATTTTATGATTAATTTCAGAACCTGTTCCAGAAAAACGTAAATTATTTCCCACTAAATTATCTATAAGGAAATAGGCATTAAGAAACGGATTCAAAGTAATATCCTCACCAATATCTTTTAAAGTGAAAACATTCTATCCATTTGATTTTGCTAGAACAACATATTCTTCTTTCCCTATTGTCTGAACCCATCGACTAAGATCAACACCAAAAGACTAAACTAATATATTCTTAATCTGAGGAGTTGCTTTAATATTCATTCGTCTCTTTATTAAATCTTTTAAGAACCTTTTACGTTCAAAATCTAATCTCTGTTTTAAATAATTAGTATCATTATATAAATTTTGAGAAAACTCATATAGTAATTCATTAAATGCTAACTTTCCTCCTTTAATTTGTCTATAATGTAAATCTTTATAAATAGTAATTCTTGGATGATTTTTATTATAAGCACGAACCGCATTCATTAAAGACTTTTCATCGCTTATAATATAAACATCCTCAGAATCTGCTAACTTTACAGGTTTACCTTTAAAGAGTTGATTAACATCGTCTATAGTTTTTATACTAGGAAAAAGTTTCTAATAATCTTCTAAAACAGAATTATATACATGTTTATAGGCTTGACCTATAGTGGATTGAATAGCATTTATTATAGAATTTTCAAAACCATAAGTTTTTACTATCTAACTTAAAGAAACGCCATTAATTACAATATCATTTAAATTAATATGATAAGGAATAAATTTAGTTTTATCCGATTGAGTAGTTGATTGAATAAAAATTGTTCCATCTTCTGAGAAAGGAATTAGGAACTTATTCACCAAAGCGTGATAAAATAACTCTGTTTCTGTAAATGATTTAACTTGCTTAGACTTCCTATTTTTAACAGCTACATCCAAATCTACAGGAGACTCTATAATAGCACTTCTATTATCAGAAAAGAGTAAAAAAGAAGTAGCAGAAGCATCCTTTTTAGAATCTAATAGCTACCCTTTTAAATCACCACTTAAGTAAGCTAAACTAAAATTAGGGTTTTTATTACCTGTTAAATCTGAAATGGTGGAATTAACAGTATCTCTATTTAAAATGGCACGAACTTTAGCTAAATCAATAACCCACTATTCATTATTATCTAATGTTTTTAATTGATTTCCCTCTATAGTTTTAATAAAATAGTAGTAATCTTTATTAGTTCCTACAATCCCCGGGAATTTATTAGAATCATTTAAATAATCTTTAAGTTCATTCTTAGCATAAGTATCACCATTTTCTTTTTTAGCTGTTCTGAAATCTTTATAAATATCCTATATAACTAAAGCTCTTGCAGCAGACATAAAGAGGTTGTGGAAGAAATTAGGTCTATTTTTTCTGGATAAATGAAATTCTTCCAAAGATTGACTGCTTACACTAAAAGTAGTATTTAACATTGTGTCTATGAAAGACAAAACTTCCATGAATTGTTTTTCAGAATCAGTTAAATTTTGACCACTTAAAAGATGCTCACGTTGTGAATTAGTTTTACATTCTACATCTTTGATTTTGGCTAATTCACTAATATCAAAATTAGAAGCAGAATTTTTCTTAGAAAGTATATTTACATTATCCCCAGTTACTACGATATTATAGACATTTTCCCCTATTTTAATACTATAACTCTTTCCATCATTTAACTTATTTAAAGGAAAGGCAGTAAGAAGTTCTTTGGTATCTTCTCTCTGAATAGTATTATCATCTATGTCATGAATTATATCAAATTTAGTTTTAGAATAAGAATATCTTTCTTTAATAGCAGTAACCATCTATTCATTATCATAATTATAGGTAGTCTACAAATAACTTAATATAGTATTAGATTTAATAACATTAAGTATTGTTTCAGCCATATTATAACGAGAATGAATACCCTTTTCTTTTAAAAAATTATTTTCAATAGATTTCCAAGAATTTTTTGAATTTGAAAAAACTGTTTGATATACAGAATAAATAATATTAAGATAGTTTTGATCTAACCCACGATTATTTAACTCATGTATTATGTTCTAATTCTTATCAACAAATAATTTATGAAATATCGTAAAAAGATCTCCTTTCTTTCTAGAATTATCATTATTTAGATTTTCTATAGCAGTTCTAAATTCAGCATCTTTTACTAATGCTCCTGCAACTTTAAGTAAAGTAAAGGCTCCTACTACATCTTTAGGTTCCAGAGTACCATATTCTTTTTCTTCAGTTTTATAATCATACAAAGGAATACGTCTAATCAATACCTAATGAAATTTACTCATTTCTTCAAGAGAGTTAGAAATATCATCCCCCCAAGTCTTACGAGCATTAGCATTTCCAACACTTCTAGTATATTTATAAATCTCAGTAGCATGATCAAATTCATCTACAGCTATCTGAATAACTTCCTATTGATTATTAATATTTATAAATTTAGAAAAAACTTGTTTTAAAGTAGCATCAAAATAAACTAAATTAATATAAGCACTTATGGCATTATAAATATCTAATCCTTTAGAACTTTCGGTAGAATTATCCATTGTTTTATTCCAACCATCTTCCAAGTAATCCTAAAAAGAATTATCTTCTTTAAGATGTTGTATAACATTATACATTGCTGTTATAGTATTAAAGTAATCATGTGTTTTTACTTTAATTTTTCTATTTTCAGACCAAGAGGTAAATAAAACTTTTGGAAAATTAGAATCATCTGAAAAGTGGTAATCAGTCAAATACTTTCTGATTATTTGGTATTGCTTTTCGAGATAATCCATAATACCTTGGTTTAATTCTTTATCTGTTTCTACAATTTTTTTATTATATATAGCTATATTACCTAACTCACTTTCAAATAAGGATAATCTCAAGTTGTCTAATCCGGGATTAGAAGAACCGTAAAAGTCGCTAATAATACCATGATACCGTATAGCTTGGACATCTTCTTCTCTAACTAAATCAGTCCCTTTTATAATAGCAGAAATTTGTTGTTCAACTTTAGTTAAAGGGGTTGGTAATAATTTTTCTTTTAAAGATCTAGTAATTTTTCCTTTATCTGCTGGAGATAAGGTACTTGCTAGTTCTGTTTTAGCTAATTCTTTTTTCACCTACTCACATAAGTCATTAATACTTTCTGCATAGGTGTCTGTATCTAAAGAATCTTCTATGTTTGTACTGAAGGGTAATCCCTTCAGTACTCCATAGATTTCTTCTATTAAGTCTTCAACAGTACTTGCTTTTATTTTAGCAAAATCAATAAGATTGGAATACTTATCTTTACTGTAGTTTGAAACTTTACATTTTTTCATATTAAATTGGACATGAGTTTAAGAAATTCTTTATATTCTTTTCTAGCTCATCAAAGCCGTTTTCATCTCTATAAGTATCTTTGAAATCTTTCGTAAATACTACATTATTAATAATCTTAGTAAATGTGTCCCAAGAAATATCACCTTTGGAGCGTTCCGCAACTTTCTTTATAATATCCTTAAATTCTTCTTCACCATCCTCTATAGACTTAAAGAATGGTTCTATAAGATTACTTATAGTTGTTATAACTTGCTCTGGAGTCATATTTTGTTCATGAACAATTTCTTTATTCATCTCTTTAACATCGATTTCATTATCAGAATACCAGATATGATAAATATATTCTTTCCCTTCCGAATCTGTAAAAGTTAAAGCTTTACCATCTGGAATAACTTCTATATTTTTTAAAGTTTTGCCTTTAAATTCTGCTCTATCTTTTAAATACTCTGCATTACCTTCGTTATCTATTTTTAATATTAAATCTTCAAAATTGTTAGAAGTATTTCCTTTTATAAAATCTTCTAACACATTTTTTATTTTTACATTAACTTTATTTATATAATTATCTAAACTCTTAAAATTAGTAGCTTTTACAGTTATACCTAATTTAGAAAGTATAGGAGTAATAATATTAGCCGTTTGTTGCACTGGATTTTCTAATGATTCTGTCTTTACTTCCTAAGATTTAGATTTTGTCTTAGTTTCTTTATAAGGAGAAATATCAACCTACATAACTGTACCTGCAGCAGCTGCATTCACTCTAAATAATTTTCTACTAGTAAGAGTAACATCAACATTTTCTTTGGAACCCTTTTTATTATAAGCAACAATAGGATCTGAGAAAATACCATATTTAAACTGAGCACTAGTTGCTCTTATAAAGTCTCTAGTAAAATCGTTTTCTACAGGGGTAGAAACAGTTCCATGAAACATTAAGTTCCAGAAATCATCCAATCTAGTATCTAAAGTTCCAGTGCCAGATTCAGCATCATACGGTAAAATTCCTGGGATTCCTTCTACATAATCATTCTCAGGATCAGTTCCTACTTGATTATCCAAAGAACTTAAAACATCAAACCAATCTAGTTCTTTATCTTGATATTTTATACTAAAAGGTGTATGCCCATCTTCAGCCTATTGATGTAAGAAATCTATATAGTCCTAAGAACCTACATGATTAGCTACATTTAAATATTTAGCAGCTTTAATAATAATCAAAGGTAATGTAGTTAGCTAAGATACATTATCTAAATGCAGAGAAGATTTTGTAGAATTATTCTCATCAATAAATTCTAATTCTATCTCTTTCTATTTAACTACTTTAGTAAACCATCCTTTTTCTAAATTAGTAGTATTAGTGATATAGGATTTTAAATTAGTACCTTCTGTAGGAATAATCTTGTCAACTATATTCTCAAAAAGTTTATTAACTAACTCATACTAATCTCGAGCTATTTGTGGGTTAATATAAATACCTACTACATTATTAGGATTGTCATAGAATTTTGTATCTATGTTAGTCAATTTACGTAAATAAACTCCATGATCATTACTATATCCGAGTCTAAATTCTTTAACATAGTCGGCAAGACTATCATTAAATTTCCATAGCACAGATAATATTTTAGCTTTTTCAGAATCTACAGCTTTACGATATTCAGATTCACTAAATTCTGTCTTATCTCCTTTTAGTTTATTATATTCAGCATTATCATCTTGACAAAGTTTGACTATATCTTCATCGTTAAGATTATTTTCTTTTAAAAAGCTTTCGTATCGTTCTAAGAATCGAGCCAAACCTGCTCTATAGTTCCACATAGCCTTATACATTCTAATAGCAAAAGGCTATAATTCCATAGGTGTTGTAAATTTAAGATTTCCTGCTGTAATATTGTAAAGTTCCTACCACTTTTTTTGATATAGGGATTTAAAAGAAACACCTACATTATCTAAAACAACCATCCTAACCTGTTTAGACATATTTGGGTTTTGGGTTTGCTGTACATAGACATCTTTTAATTGAGAAGGTTTGAGTAAGAAATTACTTGATACAAACATAACAGGTTTTCCTATTAAACTTTTATCAACTCCGGGCATATCCCCAAGAACTATATGTACTGCTGATTCTACTTGCAAAGGAACGTAGCTTTTATAAATTGCATCATCAGATACAGAATCTTCTAGTCTATAAGAAGCTTTTAAAGGTTGAAGCCTTGTATAAGATGAGAATTTAGGAGGATTTATTCTAAACTCCTAATTCTTTTTAACCCATTCAGAAACCTTAGTTTCATATTTAACTATGTTATCATCATAACTATCATATTCTTTCTATAAACTTTCTGAATTAGGATCACCGTTATCAATTCGAGCTTTAATAGCTGCTTTTATTTTCGGAGCATTCTATTTCCAAGTTTCAGGATTATTTAATCCTCCTAGTGAGATTGAATATATATTTCCATCTCTACCTTTCAGTTTAGCAACTACTTTAATTACTTTATTCTATATTCCTCGTTTTTCATTTTCTAAACCTAAACCTTTAGTTAATCCTATTAAACGATTTGAATCAGAAATATCCTCAATTTTTACATAATATTCAATATTCTTGAAAGCATCTTCATCAAATAGCTAAGTGATATAGTTTGGAAGTTCAACATAAGTAGAACCATAAATAATAGCACTCTTTAAAGTAAGAACTTGAGTCATTAAGTCTACTTTATTTTCAGTTACAGTTTCTCCGGGCTTTACAAAGATTCCTAAATCACTATAACTATTAGTATCATTTACCCATTCTTTATTAGCAGTATTTATTCCTGAATAACTAACATTACTGTAAGCAGATATATTCAAAGATGCATCTGTTATAGTTCCTAATTCATCATTATTAGAATCCCCTATTTCTTTTGTATTATCTCCAAGTTTTACAGAGTCTCCCTCCTCTTTTAATTCATCATTGGTAATTTCTGTACCGCCTACTACTATTTTTTCTTGAGGTTCTGATTCTTTTTTTGGTTTTTGCTATAATAAAAGATCTTTGGTATCTTCTAAAGCCTTATCAATTTCTGGAATACGTTTCTTCCTAAAGTTTTCTATAGATTTCTCTATTCCTGAATATACTCCATTTGATTCTACTTCAATACTCTTACCTATAATATTAGATAATCCATTATCTATTAATATAGTACCTTGAGTACTTCTAGTAATCATGGTGTAAAGGTCTTTATTAAATTCCTATATATTATAATAGTTTAGATTCCAATTATCTCCTATAGGATCTAAAGACCATTTCTTGTCTACAACAACATAATCAAATTCTTTACCCTAAACATCAAGAGGTGCTATAGGGTCACTTACTTTAAAACCAGCATCTACTAATTTTTTATATTCAGGAGATGTATTATCTCCAATAAATCCAATAGTAGCATCTTTAGGAATTTTATTTAACAAATCATCTACTGAATCAGTTATTAAATCACCATTGAAAGTTTCTTTATTATAATATTTTAACCTAAAGCTTTTAAATAAGTCATCATAAACAGTACGTCCATATATAGAGGGATCTTCTACAGCTAATTTATCAATCATACTAATAAGAGGTGATTGATTAGCTACTTTAATAGCATTTCCATTTCTTAAAGAAAGATACATGGAAGGAGTTCTCCAAGCAATTAAAGAATTATTCTCTATATTTCCAATATTATCTTTATCAAGATACCCGTTTTGATGAGTGTCTCCTAATACTATTAGGTTTATGTTATTTATTTCGCAGAACTTAGAAATAGCTAAAAGTTCAGGAGTGCTAAAATGAGTAATTTCATCAATGACAATGTTCTTTGGAGCATTGTCTATTTTTTGAATATTTAAGTCATTCTTTAATTTTGCACAAGCTGATCCATCCTCTCTACTTATTGTCCAATAATCCGATGGCACAGTACCTCCGAAGATAATACTAAGTAAGTCTTGCTTAGTTTTTCCTTCACCCTCAGGTAAACTTTTATTTAAATTGTCAACTTGGCTTTGTGCAGGCCCTGATAACCAACAATCTTTACCAGTTCCAACATTTAATCTAGCTACTGCAAATGTTTTTCCACTACCTCCTACTCCAGTAGATATAGTAGTATTATATGCAACATCAAATTTAGAATCTTTTGCCAACCATTCAAGAGCTTTGTTAATCAATTTTGCATTAGATTGTTGTGCATATACCAACTTAGATGGAAATTCCTAAGAAGATATAGGTGCTAAATTATTATTAGCTTCTAAGAAAGCTCTTAAATTTTGATAATATTGGATAGAACTAGCTGCACAAGAACTAACTATTAACTAAAATTTATCGTAAGCAGAAAAATCTTTATAAGTTAAATTTTCATCTAATACTAGATTATCTTGGCTAAGCGCGCTCTTCCTATCAAATATAACTGGAGAAAGTTTATCTAAAACTTCATCTATATTTAATCCAGATTTTAGGAAATTATTATGTAGTATCTCTTGCAGAGCTATTATGGTGCTGAGAGAGTCATCTAAAGTTTGAGCTTCATAGCCATCTAATAAGTCTAATGTAGGAGAAATTTTAAATGCATTTCTATTTAATTTAAAAAACTAATTAATAGTTTTAATTAAAGCTTCATCTGTTTTAATAAACCTAACTTCCCTCTAGGCAGTGTTTGCTTCATGTTTAGCTATCCAAGAGTTAATTTCCCTAGAATAAGTAGCAATTTCTCCTAAAAGCATATTAAAATCTTCAGAAGATATTTCAACTAATTCCTATGCATTAGGAAATACATCTTTATGATTATTTATAAAGTCATTTAAAGTTTTATTATGTCCTACAGGGTGGGTATTATCTGATGAAACGGAAGCTCCATATAAAAATGCCTGTGCTACTTTAAAATCTTGTAGAATCTACTTTAAGTCAGCTAACTATGAATCCGTTAACTAAAAATCAGAATTTTGTTCCTAGTTATGATATGTTTCATAAATTTCTTGTAATAGAGATTCTACATTTGTTCCTTTCTTTGTAAAGGATGAAATCTTATTTATGAGCGGAATTATAGGATTCTTTACGAATGTAGCTTTTTCAAGAGCATTTAAAGTTTTTAATTGTTTTGACTCATTTAAAGCTTTTACAAAAGAATCTAAATTCTTAAAGAAGGCTTCAGAAACCTAATCAGTGAGATTATCAGCTAATTCATTCTTCTTTGTTTCGCTAACATCAAAAATAGTGTCTGCAATATCTTCTTGAAGTAGATTAGGATTAATTGCAACTTCTGCAACAAATTTCTAAAAAGCTTCCAAATCCTCTGCAGTAACACCGCTATCTTGTAAGTAGCCCCACATTTCATCTGATCCCCATCCTTCATATTTCATAAAAGCTATTAAATCTTTATAAGTAATAACCCCATTGTTATCATACTTATAATCTGTTGGAACAGAATGAGCTTCTTTTTCTTCTGCTGAAAGATCTGAAAGTGTTTTTAATTCGCTCTGAATAATACCATCATAAGTAACTGTGTTAAGACTTGGCAAATTTCTTACCACCATTCCTTCAGCAGTTTCCCTAATACGTTTTTTAATGGTATTCTTTAAAGAATCTATATCCTATACTCCTATTTGAAGGATATAGTCATATATATCTTTATTCAAAAGTTCTACATCAGAAATATCTTCTGCTTTTGGCTCTCCATTACTTGAGACAGCAGATAATTGCCAGAAAGGTTTAGTAGTACCGTCAGATTGTTTTACAGTTGTATTATCAAGGTAGTACTTAATTAATTCATTTCTCAATGCACCTACTTTAGATACAAAATATCTAAAGTCAGTAGTAGTTATAGGAGTTTTTGCAAATTCTTGAATCCAGTTAAATTGATTATCAAGATTATACTTTTTTACAGCATCTTTATGTGCTTGAACTCTTTTATTATAATCTTCTTGAGATTCCCCTTCTTTTGGCTCACTTAGAGATTCATATTCCTCATCTGTTTCAGAATCTAGTTTATCAGTTTCTTTTAATAATTTGTTTGCAGGATCTGATTCTCTAATTTTCTTAATAGTATCAATATTTTTTAATCCAGATAACTCGGGTGTAAGTTCTGCTTCCATTTGTTTATAAAGCTTGAACCCCTTATCTAGATTATCTTTAGCATTATTCTAAGATTTTTTAAATAAATCTTGTACAGTTTCTAATTCTGCTGATGTTAATTGAGATAAAGATTTTCCTGTAATATCTCTTGCAAATTGATTTAAATTAAGAGCTAGAAAATTACTACTTAATTTAGTATCCATTGCAAATAAAGTCTTTTCTAAGTAGCCTAAAGAACCCTCACTAAAGAGATAATCTTTCTCTTTTAAAAGTTCCTACTTCTATTGTTGAAGTTTATCCAAATCCTCTTTATATTTAGGATTTTTTCTCTTTTCTTCATCAGTAGTACTACTAATTTTTTCATTTATCTGTTGTTCTATATTTATAATCTGATTAGACAAATTCTAAAAATCCTCTTGAAATCTAGATATATAAGATATATTTTTTGCAGTCTCCAGATCTTCTCCTTTAAGATAATCAGAAAGAGCATTTGCTCTATACTCTCCTTGAACCATTTTATCGAATAATTCATCTTCGGAAAGATTCAATTGATTTTCATTAAGAATAAAATCTAGTTGATTTATAATGTTAGACAGACCTTCATAATTAGACTATGCCTAAGATTTATGGTCTTCATTAGCAGTAAGCTAAGTAACTGTCCCATCAGAATTGGTTACACTATCATAAGATAGATTAGTGCTACCTAATTTTCCTGTCTTCTATAGTTTTTTAAGCTCTGAAAGAATTTCTCCTTTTTTACCTTGTCTTAACAGATAAGTTATTTCATTTTGAAATTGTTTGGTAGAATTATTTCGATTATTCCACGCCTCAACTCCACCAAACATAGCACCGCCGGCAAAACCTCCTAAGAACGACATAGCGTAACGTTCCCCAGCATTTTCCCAAGCTCCATAGTCAGTTTGAGAAAAATATCCAAGTTTACCTGCTAATTCACCCAAAGTTTTAGTAAAGTCGGTTACTAATTCTTCAGCCATTTCTTCGGCACCTTCACCGATAGCCTTACCAACTAATCCTAACGTACCATCTTTATATTTAGTACTGAAAGAATCGACAGTTTTCTTTCCTAAGTCAATACCTTTCTAGATGGCTCCTACAATTCCTTTTTTAGTAGAAGTATCTATGGCAGCCTTCTTTCCTGCCATATATAATTCAGCGTTTTCTCTAGCTGCCTAACGTAATGCAAGTTTTGCTTCATCTTTCTAAAAGAACATTTCGCCTAAACCTAAATATCTATCTACTCCAAACATTCCGAGAGTAGATCCAAAGGCTAAAGCTGCTGCTTCTTCAGGTGTTCCACCTTTCTATAGAATAGAATCGTATACATCAGTATTAGAAACTATTGCCATATACACAAGAGATAAATCTTGTGCCATTCTATTTCTATTTTGTATGGTTTTTTCGACTGCTGGTAAATATTTATTTAAAGCTGCTTTACCTAAAGCTGTGTTAGCCCATCTTCCAGACTATATAGCTTCTAGTATTTCTCCGGGCTATGTAATACCTACATAAGAATTTAACTAAGCTGCACTAATTTTTCCTTGACCAGCATCAATAATATATTGAGTAGCTTTATCAGAATACTCTTTTTGTGCATTAATTTCAGCAGCTATTAAAGAATCTTTACTACCACTTTTTAATTTATTATAAGTATTAGCTATAAATTTCTATTGCCCCCATTGCAAAGCAACGTCAGACATTAGATTACCAAAATTCTCAAAGCTAAAAGTTTTTTCTTGAGCATAGTCCGAAGTAGATCCTGTAAATTTCTAACCATAGGCAGCTATAGTATTAGCAAGCTAATTATCTACAACATTATCTCCTGTTAAAGAAGCCATCATACCATAAGCCATAGGAAGAGATTTAGCAAGCTCTCTACCTACTAATAATCCTGAATACACAGTATTAACCCCAGGAATTAACATAGGTATAACTGCAGCTACATTTTTAGCTACTGTACCTGCTACTGATTTTTCTAAATCATCAGAATCCATGAAGTCATACTTATTTAAAGCACTATCCTCAGAAGTCAAATAATCCTCAACAGACACAACTTGCTTATCTCGTAGATTTCTTCCATTAGCTTTCTCCGTGTAATACTCTCCCTCATCATTAATTTTCCATTCTCCTTTTAAATGTTTTACCTTATTTCCAGTTACAGGATCAATTTCTACTGTATCTTCATCATAAGTAGCATACACTAAAGGTTCTCCAAAAAGAGATGAAATATAACCAAGAGGATTAGAGAATAAAGTTATATCATTAACGGACTTGTCTAAATAAGTTCCAGTAGCAGGGTCATATATCTTGCTATTTTGTGCTAATTCTCTACGAGATTTATCAGATGTAGAAATTTTATTTATACCTTCTACACCTATCCTAATATGTTCTGGATTACTAATAGAAGAAATGTTAAAATTAACATCCTTTATTTTCCCTTCTGTAGGTCTATTAATATCCCAGACACTATATTGATAATTATCTACTTCATCTTCTGTACTAAACGTATTAAAAGTACTTGCAATATTCTTATAATAAGCATCAAATTTATCATCTGAAAATTTACCCTCATTATCCTAGGAAGCTTTCTAATTTCTTACAAAAGAACTCTTTTTATATTCATCTTTAGATAAAAATTGAGTATTATCTAATGTCATTCCAGAAACATCCTTAAAATCCTAAGGTGTAAAATCAGGGTTATTTAAAGATGCTACTAACCAATCATTCTATTTCATTTATTATAATTTATCAGATCCAGTATCCTACATTTCTTCTCGTTTACTCCACTCCTATTGCTTTTTCTCAAATTCCTAAGATTCTCCTGCTTTAACATCATTTTTATCAGCGTTCATTGCATTAAGAGTATTAGTATTAAGAGGTATATAAATGTTACCTTTATATAATTTATTATTATTAAAGGAAATCCAATTATGATCTAATTTATAAGGATTATCTTTATCGGAGAGAGCTTTCTCCACAGTTCCAAATAAATCATCATCACTTGAAACATCTTTAATGAACTCGGAAGCTCCATTAATCTCTTGCTTTTTACCATCAACTTCTCCAAATGCTTTATTGCTAGTAATTCCCTCTAATATTAAGAACTATCTAAAATATCTTGTATTAATAGTCCCATTAGCTGCATCAACTAAATATCCTAGTCCAATTTGCTTTAGCACTTCAGCTTTCTTCTATTCAAATTCTCTAGTGCCTATAGAAACTCCAGATGCTTTTAGTTTACTTACAACTTTGGAATAAGTATCAAGTACTTTAAAGTCTACCTTACCATCTGGTGTTACAGGTAATGTTGCAGTAATAGCACCTCCTCCAGAATTTACCATAATATCTTTAAATGCACTAGGGGATATAGATTGGTCTCCAAAAGTTATATTATTAGTATTCTAAATAAGATAACCAACTCTTGAATCTCCTATATATTTAGAGAGTGATTTATTTTCTTCAAGCCCTGGAGTTGTTCCATAGTACTTACCATCAACGGACATGTTAGTTTTACCAATAAGAATAGTAGATTTTGATTCATCCCCTGCTTTTCCAGATTGTAGTTGTGCCCAGAAACCTTCTTTAGTATCACTTCCACCACTACTGCTATTACTAGCTTTCTTTAATTTTTCTTCAGTACCAAGATAATCTACAGTATATGTAGAATCTGATTTAAGTTGTCCAGACAAGTATTGACCTACTAAAGCTTGTGTAGCTTTGTTTTCATTGGCTATACCTGTTTTAATTGAAGCCCAGACTTTAGCACGTTTAGGTAAACTTACAGTAAGATAATTAATTAAAGCTTGTATCTATTGAGCGTTAGAATCAGTAGAACTAGTGTATTTATATTTTCCTTCTAAAGCTCCTTTTATATACTTCTCTTGCTATTCTTTACTTAATCCCTGTAAAGTTTTCAAACCAAGTAAAGCTTCTTTACCAACTACACCTGTTTCTTCGTATTTATAGTTACCTAAAGCTGTTTTTGACTTATCTAGAAGAGCTTGAAAAGATTCATAACCCATTCCATTATTGATAATCTCAAAAGCACTATCACTTTGCTAAAAAGCCATATTCGGAGAATATTTACGTAACCAAGCGAGATTAGAATTAGTTAGTAAATTGTATTGTTCAGGATTACTATAATACTGCTCTACAGAGACTTCAGAAATCTAACCATCTTTATCTGTAGATAATAATTTACCTGACATAGATATTGCAACTTCTCCTAAACTACCATTAGTTTTGGAAGCTTTTACAGCTTCATCGAATTTTGCTTTATTGTCATTAGCCACTTTTAGTTTATATAAACTATTTAAGTAAATATTAGAAAGTTCTCCTGTATCAACCCCTTGTAAATTAGAATATGCTAAAGTGTTTTTTAAATTAGATACAATCTTTTTCATCTCGTTAGGTAATCCATTTATATCTTTTATCATTGTGTATAGATCTTTCTCTGTTAATTTTCCTTTAGTATCATCTGAATCTGATTCTTTTGCAGCTTTTGATTTAACCGAAATAGATTGATCATCAGATACTTTCATAGGAGCTTGTACTTGAGGTACCCTAACAGCCTAATAAGTAGTAAAAAGGGAGGAAAAATTCCCTCCCTATTGAAATTTAGGTGTTATCTTCATTTATTTAATATTTTATTAATCATTTTAAGGCTACCACCTTTTCTAAATAAAGAACTACTATCCATTTTATCATATAAACCTTTTATATAATCAGAAGTTAATATACTATGTCTTTTTGTAAGCTCATGTTCTTCCTTTAATTTTTGGTCTCTTAACTATCTAAGTTTTTCCATAGCTTCCTTATAGAAAGGTTGGTCATAATAATACTTATCTTCACCTTTAGTAAACTCTTGAATCTTGTTCTAAAGATCGAGTTTAATCTCATTCTCCAAATCCAAGAACTTATTCTATAATACCTATTTTTCATAGTCTAAATCAGCACTAAACCCAGACTCTTCAATACTAAGCTTACGTTTCCTATTATACTCTCTATTTGCTTCTTTTTGAGCAATTCTTTGTTTAATATCTGATTCAATTCCTCCTAGATAATTATCTCTAGATTGCCAGTTTTTATTAAGTCTCTCTGCCTCTATATAAGCTTTTTCCTTGTCAGAAGCATTAATTGCAGCTCTATTAACATTAGCTACTTCCGTACGTCTAGCAATATTGTTTTCTTGTCTAGCAAGTGCTTCTGCTTTTGTTCTCTTAATCTCATTATCATCTGCAATAAAGCCTTGGCGTTCTAGGTCTGTTGCTTGTCTATTTGCATCAAGAGATCTTGCAGCATTTAAAGAAGCATCTGAAGTATAAGGTTGATTACCAAACCTTCTTACATCAGCGGCTTGATTTTCCCTAAGCTGCATTTCACTAAACGCACCAGTAACAGGAGAGTATAACTCATAAGTATTTTTCAGAACAGGAGTAGTAGCTTTTTTCATTATGTCAGCTACTTTATTATTAGTGTGTAAAGAATCAAATAACCTAGTAGTACTTAATGCTAAAGGGGCTGCTTTTTCTAATAATCGTTCTCCATTTTTTTCTATCCAACTCTATTTATTAATTTCTTTTTTAGGGTTTATATTAGTACCTTGTAGAGAGCTTGTATTACCACCTTGCGGAGAATTTGTACTAGCTCCTTGTGGAGTTTGGTTTCCAAAAATTTCAAAGTCAGTCCACCGAGTATTACCTTCAATACGTTCTACTCCGTTACCTATTCTGTATTTCTTAGCAACTTCTGGATCTACCCAGTGTTTATTCCCCTAAGAATCGGTATAGAAATAACGACTTCCTTCTAAGAGTAGATCATTATGTCTATTAGACAGCAACTAATCATTTCTTACTTTATAAATGTAATCAGATAATTTAGAAGTTGCTGGGCCAGCTGCTCTGCCATAAGAATCATTATTAGTTGCTCCCCAAGAAGTTCTTAAAGCACCATTATTATCAAAGAAAGTAGCAGTAGAACCAGATGGCAAACTTTTATCTACAGCATGTGCCCATCTTAAAAATAGGTTGTTACTATCATTTAATGTAGATTTATCCTAAGCGTTTTGATATATATCAGCGGCATCTTGGAGAGCTTTGGTAAAATTTTTAAAATAATTCTATTTTTCTACCTCTGTAGCATACCATTTTCCTTTTTCTCCGTAATCGCTGTAATCTGAATCAGTTTTATATCGAGAGTCGATAGAACCAGCACCACTATTATCGTAAGCTCTTTCATAAACACCGTTGTTGTTTATTCCATATAAAGTAGAACCGTAGGCTGTTTTATATCCAGTAGGATTATAATCAGTTATACCACTATACCAAGGTAATTGAGCACCAGAGGAAGCCTTCAAAATTCCTCCTCGTTTATTTACTGCTACCTATTGTAAACGTTGTGCAGCATACGGAATATTCTACAACATCATTTCTGTAACAGTGTTGTTGGCTTTATCCCAAACCCAACCCGTTCCTCGTTTAGTACGTAATCCTGGAATATAGTAAAGATTAGGATTAGAGGGGTCTGCGAGCTAAAGCTTTCCTTGTGCATATAAAGCATTCAAAGTAGCGGTAACTCCAAATCTATTTGTAATCTTATTGGTTTTAAAAATAGAATATATTCTTGAGTCATTTCCAAAAGTATATTTCTAATTGTAAAAACTATTTTTAAGAATATTAATCAAACCTTGTGTAGGTATTCTTTGCATAAGTGCTGCTGCTTTCTAAGCTGCTACTGGATTTTTAACTGTTAATACAGTGTGTTTTAACTTAGGCTATTCTACTACTTGTTCAGTAGTTTTAGTAGTAGGCTATTGTTCTACTATCTACTGTTTAGGTGTTCCTGTAGCCATTAATTCACGGAAATCAACCCCTCCTATAGCATTACCTAATGCAAGATAATCTCCGGGATCAATAGTACCATCGTGTAAAGCTTGAGCAGCTTTAGTAAGTAATTCTACGTATCTAGTTTTATCAGAATCTTGATAGCCTTGGAAAGTAGAATCCCAGTTATCAGCAACACGTTGTAATGCATTAGATAAGTAAGAAGCCCTATTAGTAATACCGCGAACACCATCTTTTTCTTCATCTAAATCAAGAAAATCTTGTACTCTAGCAGTATCACTATTAAATAGTTGTCTCATTAGTGCTGTTCTTACACTATTATTGCTCCATTTAATTTTTGTAGAATCCTCAGGGGCTTTATACTCATTAGACTTCCCCATCTAATTGTAAATATAATTGGCTATCAAGCCATAATAATCTCTATATTTTTCATCTGAGTTTGTATATCTTCCTTGGGAATCATGGAATGAACCATCAGCAAAAGTAATAGTTCCATCCTTAATACCACTCATAATATCATTATAAGCTGTTCTAAATTCCTCGGAATCTTTAGAACCTCTTTTTAAAGTATTTAAATAATCTGATAGTCCTTGATCTGCAGCTTTGGCTAGATCATTATAATCGTATTGCTTTCCATAAAAGCTATATAGTATAGGTGTTGCTACCTATTGTTGTATTTCTTCTGCCATATAAACAAAAAAGAGGAAGAGGAGTTGATTATCTCCACTTCCTCCATAAAATGAGTTTTATTATTTCTTAATCTTATAAGCAAGCTTACCACCTTTTCGATAAACGGGTTCTCCTTGTGGTTCTGCACCTTCCTGTGCTTGTTGAACAAGTTGTAAAAACATCTGAGCACCTTGTGCAAGAGCTTGACAGTCTTGATTTTGCAAACCTTGACTAAAAATCTCCACCAATTGCATCATAGGGTCTTGAGGAGCTTGTTCTTCAGGAGCACCTTCCATTTCTTCAGGAGCCTGCTCTACTACAGGTTGGTCTGCTGGTTCAACAGGACCTCCTGCCTAAAATTTCTTAGTTAATTTTGCTGCGTTTTTGTAAGTAATTTTCATAATTATATATAATTAAAAATAACACGGTTTGAAGTAAATATAAACTTTATTTTCTAAAAAAGAAAATTATTTAAGATATTTATGCATTTTTGTTTTCTACATACTCATTAGGTCTTGTATCCTAACCTTTAATAACCTTAAACATATATTTACCAAGAGATCTACATTTATTTTCAAATTGAGGAGTATCCTTTGCAGCTTCTGCTGCTTTAGCTTTCTTGATTAGTATTTTAGTTTCTCTTCTACTAACAATTCTTTCCCCTCCCCATAACTACATCTAAGTACTACCATCCTAAGCTAAAACTTTCATAACAGGTTCTTTACCGTCATCTATTTCTAATTCGTCTCCCTTTTTTATTCCAGAATCAACATTGACTTCTAGAACATAAGCCGTCTCTGGAGATGTTATTAAAGATTCATCGTTTGGTTCACCTCTGTGAACTTTGGTAACTTCTTGATCATCATTAATAAAGATTATATCTAAAGGAATTTTTGTATCTTTCATCCAAATTGAATTTTTTTCATCTGGGTCAAAGTAAAATAACATTCCTTCATCTTTGGGTAAATGATCAATACCTTGTAGTCCTTTTGTTTTTTCCTCGTCAGTTTTAGCTTCTTTTACTTTGTAAGTTTTATTACCAATTGTTATTGTAACCATTGATCTCCTTCAAATAAGTCATTAAAGCCACTATTAGGAATATAAGAATTATCGGAGGCTGGACTATTGTTAACTGCATTTACTGCTGCATCAATAGCTGCATCACCACTATTAGTAGAGGTTTTGTCCTCATCTGTAATAGGCACAAAGAAACCATCTGCATTTCTTTTAAGAGGGATTTTAGTACCATTCATAAACAAAAATTCCTAATTTGAAGTATTAGTAGGACTACTTAATTGATCCCATTTATTAACAGGAGTAGTCCAATATTTAACAACGTTTCCCAATCCTTCTCTAACTGTTCCATTACTAAGACCTAAAGCAATTCCTCCTGATAGATAGGGGTGTCTTGTAAAGAAATTGTTTGTTAAAGTGTCTTTAGTCTTTTCGGCAACCTCTTTTATTTTAGAAGTAACTTTTTCTTTAGTCTCAGAAGCTACTTCTTTAGCTTTATCAGAGGCTTTTTTAGCAACAGCTTTAGCTTTATTTGCAGTTGTTTCTTTCTCAGAAGCTTTGGCTAAATTCTTAATTAGGTTTTCCATACGTTTAGGATTATTCTCTAAATTCTTAATGAGATTATCCACACTTTTAGGATCCTTAACCATTTCATTCATAATATTAACAGACTTGGCTAATCTTTGTGCCTCTCTTTGGGTAAGATTTTCATTATTAAAAAGTTTGGCTACATTGGAATTTCCAAATTTTTTCATAATCTTTCCAAAAACTTCTATAACTTCTTTCTGACTTTTTCCAGCTAATTGGGGGAGTTGTTTCTATAATTCTTTCGCAAATAGTCCACCAAATCCAAACTTAGGTATATTATAATAATCCTGCATTGTCTTGTGTATTATGTAATATTTCTTCAGTAATTAATTTTCCTGCTTCTAGGGCATATTCATCTTTTTCTTTCTAAGAAGAATCTTCACTATAATATTTCTTTTCTAATTTTTCCAATTTCTAAGTAACAGAAAGTCTAAAAATCAACTCTTCCCGCTCTATTTCAGCCTACTACTCTACTTTTCCATCGGGTTTATCACTAACAACTGGAATACCTTTTTCGGTAATTCCTTCGGTTTCCATGTTATGCTTTCTGGCATGTAAAGCACCTTCAGGAATAACATTAAAAGAACCACCATTCTAAAATTCAGGGATACTGTTAGGGTCGGTTAATGATATAACTGTCTCTCTATTTAGTTTTATAATAGATCCTCCTAGTTTATGCTTCTTTTTTCGTCTATAGTAGTATCTGTCCCCTTCATAAGAAAGGTCATAATTATTTTTAAAATTTTTATCATTATTATAGAAATCTAATTCCCCTTTTAATTCGGGATTAGTTTCTAAAGTACCTTTCTTTAAAAATATGTAATCATCTCCTAATGGGGCTACTGAACCTGTATGGAATGGATAGTAATCTCCATCATGATAATCTAGATAATACTTAGGAGTCTTACTATTTACAGCAAATTTCCACCTTTGCATCGCAGCATAAGGTAAAGTATTGTAAGCTGTTTCTAAATCATACGATTTTGATATATAATCAGGATTAACATCCTTTACCCATACTTGATATGTAGGTTTCCCTGATTTAGGAACAACCTCCCAATCTTTGGGAGCAGATTTTTTATACTAAACTATAGGATTTAATTGAAGCTCTCTTATAATCTATTTAGCTTTCATACCTAACTTACCATATCTTACAGCAGTCTAATCATAACCTCCCTACATATTCCAGCCATACCTATTTCCATTTATAGCTGACATAGCAGTTTTAATGTTCATACGGTCTTGAGTATTATCAGCAATATCAGAAATAATATTTTGTTGTCTTAGAGCTTCTGCTATCTATTTATTAGCTTTTCTCCTAGCACTACTACTAAACAAGCCATATTTCTTATTAGCTTTTGCAAGAGCATTATTAGCATCTCTATAACTACCTGTATAAGAAGAACCTATTTGCGCAAACGCTTCATTATCTTTAGTAAAAGAATTAGATTTCTTACCTCCAAAACCATTTACTAATCCAAGAGGTGTTAAATTAAGAAAAGAACTCCCTAAGATTGCATCTGTACTTGTCATTGCATCGGTACCCCCACCTAAAGCATTTACACCTTTACCTAACATAGCACCTCCTTTCATTATTCCTGAAACAAGCATTCCAACAGGCCCAAAAGCAGCAGCTGCATCTGAAATTCCATCATAAACTGAATCCATAGTCTACGTTATATCTCCATGTACTCCATCATACTCTGATTTCTAAGGCATAAAGGATCCAATTAAATCAGAACCAGCACCTATTGCTGCTCCCCATGCCCCTGCTCTTAATGTTTTAGCACCTGCTTCTCCATTCTTAACAGCCTAATTAGCTTCTTTAATGAGTTTAATATTTGAGCCTATTTTACCAGCTTGATTAAAAGCTGTTCCAATTTTTCCTCCAATCTAAGATCCAATCTAACTTAGAGAATTAAATCCCTAAGTTAAATAATTGGATATAGGATTAGTTTGGTCTGGAATAGGAGTTATCACAGGTTGATAAGGATTACTAGCTCCTACTATTGAATTATCTACCATTTGTTGCCCCCACTATGCAGAAGCTGGATTAGTAGACTGTGATAACTATAATCCTAACTAAAAGCCTAATGCATTGTTTTTAGGAATTATCTCCCTATCAAAACTATTAGTTGTATCAGGAAATATAGTAGATAAAGGAGAATTTGAAAAACTTATTCCCATTATGAATAACTTATACTATATAATGTTATAATAGCAGATATAATGGCTAATTTATCTCCTTTATATCTAACTCTTATTTTAATCCATTTATCTTTAAGTTTTACTTCTCTCATCTAAGTATCTTCCCACTTCCAAGTAACATATCCCCTATTAAAGTTTTCTGGAACTTCTAAAGATGTTTTATTTAACACATCATCTGGAGTGGGATTTTGATTTAATTCTACAGGAATATTATCTGTATTATTTCCGTCTAAATCTTTCCACTAACTTTCGTTCTATTGAACTATATTTATTGGGTTAATTTGTACTTTCCATTTATCTTCTTGGTAATGCATGTTTCCTCTAATTCTTCCTTTCTCTGGATCTGTTATATCAACTGCCTTAGCATGATTCCAAATACGATACTCTTTTAAGGCATCGTAATGAGTAATTTCACCCCCTGATAAAGCAGAAAAATCTTTACCAACAGAACTACCGTCCTTACTATGGTAATAGTCCTCTATATTATTTATGCTAGTAGTTCTGTTATAATATAAAGGCATCAAAGTGGACCTATCATAACTATCAAGTTCTACTTTCTAACCATCTTTTATAGTGTAATTATGTCTGTGCTCTGAAGATAATTCTGAATAATTTTTATCATAAGTAATATCACTACCATTATACTAATATAGTTCTTTAGTAGCTTCCTGTCGAATATACATATTCTTTTTATCTTTGGCAAAATCATAGCTGTCTCCGATTATTTCATAGTGGAAGGATTCTGGTTCTGCACTGTTACTTATAATTTCTAAATTATCAAATATCTTATGTATTGATGGATTTTCTGCAACTACAAATTCAAACTCAAAAGGATGCTGTTTACCATACCAATAGCACGGATAAATTTTATCAGCAATATCTATAATTCCTGCTCTACCATGTTTCCAGAAATCTGTAGATAAGAATTGAATATTATATTGAGGAATTACAGCAATAACAGATTGATAATAACCAGCATTTACTTTTAAATTATTGGTATATCCATCCTAATAGGCTTCCACAGCACTCTAGGATTGTCCTTTATAAGTAACAGTAATATTAGCTTTTACATTCAATAGATAAACTAATTTATCAATATTTATTCCATTGTCTAGGAATACACGTTTACCTTCTTCCTTATAAATTTTACTGTTATTGTTTAAAACACACTGATCTTTCCAAAACTCTAATTGATTATTAGGATTATCTATTATCTTAGTTTCATCCCCCAATGATACAGTTCTTTTATACAACTCAGAACATAATTTCCAAGCATCTGTTTTTAAATATAGATACCATTTTTTAGAAGTACTATCATAATCTATTCCAAATAACTCATTATTTTTAAGATTATCTCTTTCTAAAGAAAAACTTAAATTATATTCTATATTATTTCCTGAAGGTAAAGTTCTATTTACTAAATCAAATTCACCAATTTTATAACCTACTTTTGCGTCATTTGGAATTGTATTTGCAGTTAGGACTATTCCATCTGAAAAATCGTTATTCTTTTTACTAACTCCTAATTTAGCAATGTATTTAGAAGTATTTCTATCAAAACTAAAATATTGGTTGTATATATTTTCAGAATAACTAGGAACCCAGCTATAGAATGTTATCCATTTTTGCATAAGCTCATTATAACATAAGTTCCAAACTTTTTCTTCAAACCCATATAAATTGTCATAGAAAGTAAACATTACATCCTATTTAAATCTATTATAATGGGTCTTGACATTTCTAATACCTATAACAGGTTCAGTTTCTCTTTCTGATAAAGATATATTATTATTTAAAAATTCTTGTACTTGGAAATCTGAAATACATTCAAAATCCTCTCCATTAGTTTTCCAAATTTTCTTTCCTATAGTATCTACACCATAGACAGCCATAGGAGTCTTTATAATAGAATCTTTCCACTGACTACCAAATGTATCAGAAATAATTTTTGGATTCTCTGGAAGCACGTTAGAGGTGTTAATATAGATATTTCCACCAGTACCTTCTCCTGCAACTGCTCTTTCATTTACCGAAATATAGGCAATTCCATGTTCAAATACACAAAGTAAACCACCACGTAGTTCTACCAATTTAGTTATCTACCCATAAGTTTTAGGATAATCTCGGTAATGTGTTCCTTTAAAAGTTCTAAAACCATTTTTAAAAGCATCATTTACATGTATATCCGAATATGCAATTCTATTGGTAAAATCATTTTTAATAGCAGGGACATCGGGAACTTCAAAATTATATCGTTCCGATAAAGATTTATTAAATCCTTTATTAAAACATAAAGCTTCAGGTACTTTAAATGACCCATCAGCTGACATTCCAGAATATGGATAAAAAGTTCGTGGATGCCCTGTTAAAGAAACTTCATCAGTAATAGACGAATCTAAAGCTCTAATATTTAAGTTACTAGAAGATATTAATGGGAATGTTACCCATAATCCCATTTTTATAGCATTAACATCTCCTAAGTTTATTTTCTCAAAATTTTCTGTTTTTACAACACCATCAGTTACTTTATAATGATCTTTCCAGCAATTTTCATCTACTATCTTATCATTAATAGGTGCCTGTGGGTCTTGAAAATTTCTATTTAATCTATGAGTAAAAGTACATATATAAGTATCTCCTCTATATAATAGGTATTCTGACGGATTATCCAAAATATCATATCTATAAGATATTGCATAAAAAGGAGATTTATCTACATATCGAAGTTTAAATAACTCCTATTTACTCATTGTCTAATAATCCTTTATATATATATTGATTAATGTTCCTGGATACTCATAGCCGTCAAGAGCTAAATAGGGACCAAATGAACCTCTTATAAGATTGGTAGCGTCAGTGGATTTAATTTCCTAATTTAGGTATTCATATCGAAAAGCCTCTTCGGCTTCTCCAGCTCTTGCTGAAAAAGTTTTATCACCAACTTCTATTAATTTGACATTATCTTCAACTCCAACTATCTTTGTTCTATAAGAAATTCCAGTACTCTTACAATTTATATCGTCAGCATGGAAATGTCTAGCTTCCCCAGAGTCCTGATGTAGAGGTGTGTCCTTTGAAGTCTATTCTACTACATATTCATCGCCACAGAACAATGTATTATAATATGGACTATTTATGTCATATTCTGGACAGATAGCGCAATACTTAGTAACATCTTCCTTTGCTATATAGTAAAGTCTATCTAATACGTCCTGCACCAATTTTTTATCATTAGCTAAAAATCTTTCAGCCACATAAGGTACAGAATTATCCGTATATAATAGAGGCGTGTTAGATATTCTGTCTGCTCCTATAGTATAAGCTTGACATAATCGTAAAGGCATTCTCTTTTGGCGTACAAAGAAATACCCTTTTACATCCTAGTTACGTAACTCTGTAAAAAGATTTTCAGAATCTTGTGGTGTAATCTTTATACCAATAACATGTTCTAATTCACTACCCTCTGTATGTATTCTTACAACACCATAGGCATTTTCTAGAGACTCTAATTCTTTATTATTAGAATCATATATAATTCCTGTTTCTTCATTACTTGTTATATAATATCGGTCTTTTTTATCATCATATAAAGGAATATTTGTATACGAAGAATTTTCGTCAAAATACATACCTCTTATATTAAAAACAGGAGAAAGTATTCCATTTTTTAATAGATAAACAATTCCAAATCTATATATTTCATGTTGTTGATAGCCAGTATAATTATAAATAAAAGAGGGATCAGAATAAGTATTTTTAACTACATTATTATAATCATGCTTAACAGGAGAATAATCTCGACTAATGTCTGGTTCAGCCACAAATCTAAGAGACAAATCACTTAATTCTTTATATTGAATATTGTGATCCTGTATGTTTCCAAAAAATAACATATTTTGGCAAGATACCTGTGTTTTTACATTTTGTGCTATTTGGTAAACAGGATTAATCTCATCAATTGTTATCTTTGTTTTAGCTTCAGTACCAGTAATAAATACTTTACAAATAGAAGCATTATTTACTAAAAACTTCTAATCTATTTTGTAGGCTTCTACCACTGCATTCTAATCTATATCTGATGTACTTCTAGTATAATATACATTAATGTAAGAATAAGCAGGATCTATATTAGATATAAGAAATTTTACCGACTTATAAGAATTTTCGTCTCTAAATCCAGAAGTAATACTACCTAACCGATTTCCTTTAAATATAGAAACTAATCCAGATTCTCCTACAAAATCTGTTTCATTTCCATCGGCATCAGCATACCTAAAATAGAAATGGTAATTACCAACACTTAAATTCCCATTCTAATAGACATTAATAAATTCTATTTCTGGAATACCATTATATGTCTTATATAGAGAGGTATCAGAATCAAACTAACTGCCTGAATCATAAATATTAGTATCATTATCTCCTTTTCGGTCTACTATCTAATATTTGTTAGCCCCCAGTGGTGAAAATCTGGAATTAATCAATCGCGGAGGATTTTTCCCGTCATTAATAATAAGATTTACTGAGCCGTCGTAGGACTCTTGGGGTAAAATATCCACAGGATGATTAATGTCTAATTTTAATTCATCCGTATCAAAATCAATTAAGTCCCCTTTGTCATAAAAAACAGGATCTTCCTCATAAGCACATATACCATTAGGTAATAGATCTGATTTTTTATATTTAGACCAATCTTTATCTGTATCTTCTATTTTAGTACCTAATTCTTTTTCTAAAGCTTCTTTACTAAAGTATTTATTTCTAAAATAGTATTTAGGCTCTGTTAATCTATAATTTCTAAAAGCATTATATTCCCAAGCCATATCTCCAGACTAAGGAAGTCTTTTAGACATAACTCCAAATTTTATATCAGATTTTAAAATAGTCATGAGTATACTCTATATTTATTAAGCAATCTAATATTCTAATAACCAGTAGCGGTTCCTGCACCAACTAAGTTCATTTCGGTATGACCATCCTATCTAGGGGCTTTTAATCTAAGTAGCCCATCAGAATCTATAACAAAATTATAATTTATATTTTCTTCTCCCTATTCAAGTACACCCTAGTCAGTTACATTATAAGTATCCTATTTTGTTGTACTTTTTGTATATGACAATATCTTGAAAGGTACCTTTACAGCTGGTAAAAGTTCTACTGAAGATCCATTTTTGGATATAGTATATACTGATTCTTTAGAAGCAGTACCAGTATTTCCAATAATAGTGTATCCATCATAATCCATTATAGCTATATTTTTGTCAAAAGTCTAAATATCCCCAATATAGTCTCTTAGTTTTTTTCCTGTAGTATTATCAGAGTCTGATAAACTAAGAGTGTAAGTATTGTTCAGTTCAGAAAGATTAAAGGTTACATTATAGCTAGAAATTGTGCTATCTCCTGATATAATTTGTTTTTCTTTTAATTTACTGATAATATCAGAAAGTAATATCTGTGAATCTTTTAGTTTTATAGAACATTTCTGAATGTTTTTAGTTGATAAAGATAGAGGTATATTTAGATTATATGTGCATTTATCCATATAAAATATAGCTTTAGGATAAATGTAATCTCTAGAAAATCCTTGAGTATCATATCTAAAAAGATTATTCAGAATAATAGCAAAATAGTTAAAGAATAGTTTCTCATTAATGAAAAGCTAATCCCAGTCTGCAGAATTGGAATTATCGGAAAAATCAATAGGATAATAGTACTCACTATCTTTTCCCTTTACCATTAATTGAACTCGTCTTTTATCTGGCCATTGCTTAACAAAATCTCTTTTAGCCATAGGAACTGAAAATACTTTTAAATCATCAACTAATCCCGATCCATGTTTATAAGGAAGATTCTTAAGTTTAATATATACCGAGTCCCCTGAATCCCAATGAAGTGAAAACATAGTAGTGTTTCTCCAATGCTCCTATTCAAATTTTAATATTTTATCGTTAGATCCCCATTTTAAGTTAGGATTGTCTGAATTTACAACTTTAGTTCCCCACATTTGTTCAATGTCTTTACCATATCTCTCATCAGTAAAATAATTTAAATATATTTTACTATCATCAAGACAAAAAGTACCTATAATGTCAGGTTTCCAATAAGTACTTCCAGTATCAGTATCTGTGACTGGAATCATGTTATATTGTTGAAAAGTTGCTTCGTTATAAGCTAAAGGAACTATTTTTCCAGAATACTATAACACGTCTTTTACTTTGGTACAAGCCGCCTTCACTAACTATAAGTTAGCATAATCTACTTTAAAATTAAAAGTATTATCTGCCCATTGCCAGTCCATCGGGGTTTTATTCACCTAAACTATATTAGTAGGCATCATTAACTTATCACTAACATCAACATAAATTGAATCCTCTAGTTGATATTGAGTAATGTTGTTCGTTATTTCTGCAGAAGATTTTAGATAAGACTCGACTTCAGAATCTTCTTCATCTGTATATTTTATAGTGTTACTGGAAGATATATTAGAATCACCTATAGAGACATTAAGTACATTAGTAGAATTGATTAAATCAAAAGTATTATAAGAATCTTTTAATTTTAAAGTACAAGTACAAGCTACTTCTTGCTCTTTATAAGTCTAAATTCCACTTAAAGAAGATTTAGAATCTGACCAAAACCTTTCTGGAACTTTTTCTGCATCCCCTCCTATTATTCCATACAATTTAGACTGTTGCGATTTTAATAAAGTCTAGTCATAATCAACAGTAATATCAGAATCTAAATTAAGCTGCAAAGAATCATAGTCTTTTACAGTATCTTTATAATAATAAGAATTAAATACACTATTAGTATATAACCATCTATAGAAATGTTTTAGAGTATATTCTATCTAATTAGAATAAGTTACTTCTATATCAACAAAATATAAGGTATTAGAAACAAGCTTCTAAGATAATCGAGAATCTTCTGATTCTAGTGGTAAAATATCATAAAAGACACCGTTATAAGATTTCTTGTTATTTACAGAATATATAGTTTCTTCTATATCGGAATCATTAATAAATCTATACAAATGCATTTTAACATCTGTTACATTATAATCAGGTTCTTCATAAATATCTAATCCCCAATTTAAATTAACAACAGTATCTGTTACATAATATTTCCAAGAATTTAAATTTATATAACCTGTCCCTAACTTATCCAGATCTATAGTTCCAGAGATAGAAAGAAACGAAAGTTTTCCCCAATTCATACAAGGAGTGAAAGTATATTCAATAGTCCAATTATCTGACCTAATATTATCAGTTAAATACTCATTAACTTGTTGGGATATTGTATCAGGAAGGAAAGTATTACTAGTAATATTATAACTCTAAAAAGAGGTACTTTCTTTTAGTTCATTTTCATCAAAATCGTAGTTGCAGTCGTAGTCGTTCTCAATATTTTGATCAGTATTTAATGTACCACTGATATTTACACCTTTTGGTATAAAAGGATAATCACCTTCTAATGTATAAGTAATCTCTGGCTTATAAGCACCACCATCTAGATTATTTTTTATGGTAACACCAAATGTATTAAATTGTATTAATTCTGCAATTAATACTAATTGCCCAGAAACTTTACTACTAAATACATTATAAGGCTACTAAACTAAATTTCGGTATTCATCAATATCTGCAGATATATCACTATCCTTTTCATAGTCAAAAATAAAATATTCCCCTTGGTTGTCTATAGTATATTTTTTTAATTCTGAGAACTTAACAAGTTTACCCGAACTAGTAATAGTTCCTAATTCCAATTTTATTGTCTATTTACTTGCTGTCTAAAAACCATCTGAAGTATATAGATCTTTATTATATAAATATACATAGTTATCTTTGATAGAATCTCCATAAACAATAAATTTATCCCCAGGACTGAAAGTCATATTACCTAAATTCTTTTTTAGATAATAAATAGCCACCTAATTAGGCTCTCCTTTCTTAAAATCATTTTCTGAAAGAACTGTTGTTGTTTCAGAAGTAAATTGTTCGTCCGTAGATAAATTCCTCTAGGGAGAGGGGAATGATCCTATCTAACAGCGATTATCTATTGGATTGTATGACACTACATATATAATACCTCCAAGTTCTGCAGTGCCTAGTGGTATATATTTCTCTGGAAGAAAAGCAGTTTCAACTCTTCCATTTCCCATGTCATTCTGTAGTACTTTTTCATTCCCCTAAAATGTAATTATAGTACCATTTAATGCATTGACTAAAACATTGTCAGGGGTTTGCTATGGGTTTAAATCCATAATCATACCACCAGTAAATGTGTTAGTTGCTTCTGTTTTCTTCATATAAATTCATATTTATTTCCATAAACTACTATATCTTTAAACTTAAGAGGTTTTCTAATCTAAACTAATTCTATCTCAGCGTGTAAATGTTGAACATAGTATCTTAGTTTTATAGGTATTAAAGGCGCAGTCCTAAATATGTATTTCTTACTACTTTCAGTAATTCTGCACTCATCTAATATCTAATACATGAATACTTTGTCTAAGTCAAAATATTTCTTGGGTCTACCTTTAACATTCTTCTAACTTAAATACTATTGATACTATCTCTCTGTTAAAGCAAAATAGTAATAACCATCCCAAGGTATTTTCTTTCTTTTATATAAAATTCTTAGCTTTATAGCTAATTTACATTTATAATAAAAATAATGTTTTAAAGCATTTCCCTTTAATTTGCCTATATAACACCATAAATCATTATCATTTATAGCAACATCACCACCATAACTATTATGTAAATATAAGGATTTCCAACAATAACTTAAAATAGTTTTAATATCTTTCTAAGAAACTTTTGGAAATTGTGCATATATCTATGTATAATAATCTTTTATTTTAGTATCTATTTTACCATTTCCATAAGCCATTTTATTATTAGTGTTCTTTGTAATAAGATCACGCATTTTTCTGCTTACATAGACTGTTTTTTCACGAGGGGTTCTATTTCCTTGCATATAGAACCCGATTTCATATCCACAGAATAAAGAAGCTAAAAAATCCACACCTTTCCATTTTCCATGTCTTCGTAGATTTTTAAAAGCTTCTCCTTCTACACGTCTCATACACATAAAACATTTCCTAGCACCTGTTAATGGTAAATAAAAAGTCACATTTCTATTTATAATATCAGTCAATACTAATTTAACAGAGTATCTAAATATCTTCTTAATTAGCATTTGTCTATGATTATCTCCATTTATAGTTTTGCACTATTTACAGGTAATTTTAAGTTTTTTTGAAGGAAAATTTAAAATCATTTCATCTAAGCTAAAAGCACAGCCTATAGCAAAATTCATTATTTATATAATTTTAAAGATTTACCATACTGTTTTCTATTCCAACTTGTTTTAGCATCCAACACAGTATCCCACTCATTTTGAGTCATATAATGATCAGATCTAGCCTAATCACATTGTAAATTCCACTGTTGCTTTAATACATTAGCCATACTAATTATGTTAGCATTATTAGTTACTATGCCTTCTTTAAACTTAATAATATAAGCACAGTAGGTTGCTAATGCTGTAGCCTCTTTATCTGTTATTTCTGGCAATCCATCTTCATCTAAAACCAATCCCTTATAAAGAATTGTTACTTTATGATAAGGCTAATCAAAGTATAAGGTATCTCCTACTCTTTCATAATGTATAAATTTACCAGATGCATATAATGGATTGTTAAAGGCTTTTCGGTTCTCTATGTATGCCTCTACAAAAGCAGAGTTAATATCCCCATTAGGAGTGTCATTAGTAGAATAATTCCATTCTTCAAAATCAGTAGTTACTGCTTCTATTATATCTGCATTACAAGGAAGCTCTACTTCCTTGGAACAACTATCTAAACAAGTAGTATATCTATATAATCTGGTACGCTTGTTCCCTATTAGCCCCCACCCAATTAAAGCAATCTCTTCAAATTCATCTTCAGGAATATTTATCCCATATAGAGTCTATAATAAGGACTATGCAAAGTGAAAGTTATTCATTTTTTATTATCCCGGTTGATATGCCTAATCATTAGGCTGATTATTTAATGCAAATTGTTTGTAGTATCTAATTTTCTTTTCAGTAAGTCTTCTTTTAACTTCATTATCTATGAAAGACATATTGTTATTGTCTTCTGCACAGCAATTATAACCGTCTAGCTATCGAGGGTCCTTAAAAATAGCAGTTACAGAAACTGCATCTAATAAAGGAGCATTAAAAACAAAACAATCATACATACCATTTTCGTTAGGTGTAGTATCTATCCATACATAAGGTTTATTTTTACCTCTTTTTCTATATTTATGGTATTTAAAAGCTTGAGAAGTAGTATAGAAAACAAAAGGTGTCTAATGATCCGTAGAACCTATATAGTCTATAGAAGAGGTAATATTTAATATTTGAGGTATTTCAAAATGAGCTTGAGGGATACTTGCACAATCTATAGACTTATTACAACTGCACCTGTCCATACTTTTACAATCAATAGGAATGCAATTTATTGACAAATACAAATCTTTAGCGGGAAGAATACCCTTTAATGCATATTCTTTTATAACTTGAAGACGTTCATCTACTACATCTTGTTCTAACTATTCCATAGACATAGATAGATTTGTATGATAACCTCTAAGTCCAGCAACAATATCGTTACGTATAGCAGAAGCTAATTTTTGAATTTGATTAAACATAGTTACAAAATAAAAAAGGCGAAAGGCGAAAAAACGCCCTCGCCTTATTAATTAATTATTAGTCTCCAGTACCAGTTGTAGAAGAAGTTGTTTTTGGAGCAATTTCTTTTGCTGTACCAATACCCTTAAGAGCAGTCTCAAACTCTGTTGCAAGAGTGCTAAGTACATAGAATACATGAGTAGTAATAGAAGTTACTTGATCATTTACTGCATTCAATCCAAGAGGACCACGATCTACACAATAACGAATTGTGTATTGATTATAAAGTCCTCCTACGATAGGAGCTTCATCAGCACCTTCAGCGAAAGGTCCTACATTGTAAGCAGTAGGAATACGAAGATTATGAAGAACATAAGAATAAGTGCCAAAACCTTCCCATCCTTTGAAAAGACCTTCAGCGGCAGCTACATCGGCAGCAGTAGTCTTAACTTCAATGTCATCAAGAGATTTTAAAACTTCAGTAGCAGCTATATAAGGATACTCGGAAGTGGACTTAGTATATTTAAGAATTTCCATCTTCTTGAATCGAATATACTCATTAGCAGCTTCCAGAGTCAAGAGTTGTCCACTAACAGTAGCTTTAAGAAGTTTTTCTCCATAAACCAACATTTCGTATTGATCTAAAGTTTTCTTTAAATTTGCTACAGTATCAGTTCCTTTCCAAACGAAATCAATTGAGAGAGGTTTACCTTTGAAAGCCAAATCGTTTGAAAAACGAGAATCAGCAGAACCTCCAGAGAGACCTAAATACAAATCCAAACGGAGATTATCACCTACTGTACTAGTTATCTTAGAAAAATCAATAGTTAGTTTGGCATTAGCTGCTTCCTTACCTACAGCTTTATAGATTTCTTTCACAAGGTCTTTCTTAAAATTACCTCTACGTTCTATGCACAAAGTATTTGTATCTGTGTCAAGATAGAAGTTTTTACCACCAGTGAGATTACCTTTATTGGTATTAATTACATGAGTTGTTGAAAATGTAAACATAATTAATTAAAAATTTAAAATTAGGTTGTTGTCTATTGCTGAGCTGGATTTGCAATAGACTTTGTAACTGCAATATTTGTCTATAAACGTGGATCTGCGGTGTTTTCCATCACCAGCATTGTCAGCTCATTTATTATCTCTTGGCACACATAGTCTGGAAATTCCATAATCTATGAAGTGTCCTTAGTCAGGTTAACCTATTCCTGTGTTAATCTAATTATCTAAGGTGATTTAATGTAGTCTATAATCACTTTTTCTAAAGAGAATACATCTCCCTATCCATATCTAATTTCCATACGAACGTTAGATGCATTACCATAGCGTGTTCCTGCGTCTCGTTCTACTGTACTTACAGTACGATTATCAGGGTCTCCTAATGTAATGGTTCTTTTAAAATTAGAATGTTCAGTATCAAACACAGTAGCCAAATCTGTTCCATTAGGATTACTATCTGTAATAGGATTGGTAGGTACTTCTTTATTTATATTAACATTGTGTATATAATAGTAAGGTCTTTCTGGTTTTGGTCTGTTATAGTAATCATTTAAAACCACTGACCATGCATCGGCTGTTAGTCTTTTTGCTGCAAATTGTACATAATCACCTGAATTGTAACATTTACTAGCATTATTAACTTTATATACACATATACAATTCAATAAATGAAGATAATCAGAGGGTAATACAACTTCATAGGTAGCTCCAAATAATTTAGCCTGTCCTGCACTGTAAGAATCAATATCTTTTAAAGTTACAGGAGTAACATCAAGAATTGATGATGCTTTAAGAACTCTTAAGTCGTCTGTTGTCTGCTGATTAACATCATATATATTGTATCTTTTATTAATATATTGATTAATAGCTTTGTTGAAAAAATAATTGAAGTCCTGCAACAGCAAGCTTGGGGCATGTACCTTACTAAGCTCTGTTAACATTCCTTCCCAAACTTCGCGGGCTGTCACGTTGCTTTTCTTAAGTTATTTATTCTGTTTCTTCTTCTGAGCTATAATATTCTGGGTAAGTGTCCTTTTTGATAAGATCAAGAACTTTTCTATTCTTAGGCTCCTTCATCCATGCAATAACTGCATCATCAGTAGCCCCCAGAACAATATTATCTCCATATAGATATAATTTGTTTTTAATGTAAATAACTCGTTTGTCTTTGGCTTCAATAAAGAGCAGTCTAAGTGTTATATCATCTCCAGTATAAAGATCAATAATCTTTTGTGGATCTTGTTCTGCAATTCTAACCAAATAGTCTATTACATCTGCGGTAGGTTGATTTCTCATATCCTTACCAAGTATTTTAGCCATATTAAGTTGACCATCTGCTCCACGAGGATCATCATAAATGAATGATTCTGCTTTATGAATAAGTTGTTTACGAGATACCCTACGCTGAGTTTCAAGTCCGGGTCTATCAATATATAGTTCTGCTACACCATTCCTAGTAGGTTTTGAAGGGGTAGAAATAGGCCCATCTATTAGAAAATTACCGTTTGAATCTCGAGCATCTCTACTTTTAGCAATATAAGGGCAATTTTCAATTGCTTCCCAAGTTGCTTTATCATAAATATCATCTAAATCAAAAGTTCTTCCACTTACGATTTCAAATACATGATTTTCTGGAAAGAATACTACTTTTCCCTCAGAATATTCATCACGTTCTTTTTCACTCATTATCATATCCCCTTGAGAGTTAATTCTCTTAATACAACTAGGGAATTGTCCATACTTATTTTTGCAAGGCATAATAAAATATTTAATGTTAGCCTTGTCATAAACACTTCTTAGTGTAAATTTTTTACTATCAAAAACAATATCAGTTTTTGTAACTGCTTTTTTTGCTGCCATATTAATTCTTATAAACATTAAAAATACAGGAGGGGGAGTTTATTGCCCCTCCTGTCGATCTATATTATTCTAATTACGCTTCACGCAAGATGACACTTCTATAAGGAGTAAATGCAGCAACACCTGCATAGCTCATAAGCACAAGCTTAGAACCTGCTACATTACTAGCAACTTCCCCAGAAGTTTTGCCATCATAACCGCCTCGGTTTATTGTATTATTTCTAATACACCATTAGATCATAT